>JBDRDJ010000020.1:0-109344 GCA_043820815.1 Candidatus Omnitrophota bacterium | reverse complement strand
GTTTCCTGAATTCCTTCAGTGCCTTCTGCGGTTGCAATTTCAAAGAGCGAACCAATGTAGATGGTCTGTTCAACTGCGGACTGAGGACTGTAAATAACGGACTGCTTTACGCGCCCTCCGTCGCCGTCATAGCTGTATTTTGTTATTTTCTCTGAATCGTTAACTTCCGTCAAGCGGTTTTCAGAGTCATAGAAAAAGGCCTTATTTCTGCCGGTTTTCATGTTTCCGTTGGCATCATAGGTGTAAATATAACCTCTGACAGAGGTTAGAGCGTGCGGGCCGGCACCTTCGCCGTATTTCATTATGCCTGCGTCGGATTTGTAAGTAATATTACCGATTGAATCGTAATTATAAGTAAATATGCTGGTTGTTCCTGACTGATTAGGGATACCTTGAGCATTTTTAAGACGGTTGAGGCTGTCATAGTCAAATTCTCTTTGGTTATTTCTGAGGTTGTCGTATAAGGTGATTAGATTTCCATTTTTGTCAAAATCGTAGTGCAAATCTTGCAGGGTGCGGGTTGGGTTTTGGGTCAGGATACGGCTTAGCCTCTGGTCTAATCCGTATTCGTAGCTGGTTGTGGTTGAGTTTCCGTACTGGATGGTTTTGATGCGGCCGCTTGCGTCGTAGGTTATGTCTTTGATATAGTCCGCGGCCTGGATGCTGTTGCTGGTTACTTTCTCAAGAAGGCCGGAGTTTGTGTCGTAGGAATAACTTACCACCTCATTATCAGGGTAGGTTAAAGTTTCAAGGCGGCCGAGTGTGTCGTAGGTGCGTTTAACTGTGTAAGATTCATTGTCTATGGTTTTTACTGATTTTGTTTCACGGCCCAGCCTATCGTAGAAAAACTCGGTTTGGCCGCTTTGATCCTCTACCTTTGATAACCTGCCTGTGCAATATTCCTTTGCGTCATCGTCATAGCGATAAATCGCTAAGTCCACGGCCGATAGCCCATGCTCAATGGACTTCTTTTTAAGCCTGTTAATGATATCGTATTCAAATTCAATGGTTTGCTCAAGTGCGTCTATTTGTTTAACCAGATTACCAACGTCGTCATACTCATAAACCCAAACACCCATATCAGGGTCGTGCATCTGTATTTTACGGCCCAATGAGTCATACCATATTCTGGTTATGTTATCCTTGCTGTCTTTCGTTGTTAAAAGATTGCCCTGGGCATCGTAAGTATAATAAGTTGTATAATTCCCTTGAGAGGTAAATTCAATGCGCTCGGTTACATTACCCCAGATGTCTTTTTTTGTTCCTGTCCTGCAATTCTTAGGGTCTCTGGTTTCGGTGTAGAGTGGTTCTTTATAATCGATATAAGAGCTTGCATCCTTAAGAACCCCGGGAAAATCAGCGGTTGTTTTTATAACCCGGCCGCGGTTATCGTATTTGTAAGAAACATAGGATATGTTTGATCCGCCCTCATTTTCATAATAAGGAAGCGATTCTTTATCTACCTGGCCGCGTTTGTTATAAAATACTTCGGTTATTACTTTTCTTTTGTCTTGTCCGTCTTCGGTGGTCGATTCGGTTTTATAAGCGCGGCCTAAGCCGTCAACATGCTCGATTGTTTCTAAGTTTAGCTGGGTGGTTATTTTGGTATTAAAATCAGGGTAATTGTAAGTTGCTGCAATATTCTCAAAGCCGTCGATTTCCTCTCTTACTCTTCCTAAGATATCGATTGTGGTTTTGCTCTCTACATTGTTTGCATCGGTTACTTTGGTTACAATGCCAAAGCGCCCGTCGTACTCATAGGAAATTGTATGGCCTAAGTTGTTAGATACGGTTTCAGGGTAGGTGTAATAGCTTGTTTCATAGCGGGTGGTTACGATTGAGTTATTTGAATTAGTTACGCTTTCAACATTGCCGAATGAGTCATAAGAGTAATAGGTGCTCAGCCAGCGCTCATCTAAAGTTAACGGGTTGTAAAGCCATGTTTTTTCCTCTCTTAGGCTGCCGTTGTCAAAATAATCAAAGCTCTTCCTGGATATGGTTTTCTGGTTTTCATCTTTTACCTCAACAAAGCTTACGTTGTTATAGCCTGCTTCATATGCCGGGTTATATTGGGTAAAAGAGTACTTTTCGTCGCCTGACAATTCTGCATCTCCGTGGTGGATGGTTTGCTTTACGTTTCCTATGTTGTCATATATAAGAGTGTTTTTAGTTGTCAGCGAGGTTTGATTCTCCTCCCATACGGTTGTTGTTGTTTCGGTTAAAGCAGGAAAACCCAGGTAATTCCTTGATGAGCCGGCGTATTTAACAACGTATGTGTTTTGGGATTCGCTGATTTTAAGGCCGGTTGCGTCATATGCGATTATCTTTTGTATTTTTCCTTTAAGCGCCGTGTCCTGGCCGGATTTTCCCTGGTAAAAGTAAGTTTCTGACCAGGTTTGTTTTTGCGGGTCTGAGGTATCGGTTACGGTTACTTTTTCAAAGCCGCGGAATTCCCTCTCAACTGGGTCAAAATAGCCGCCTGAGTATTGCATTCTCTGACTATATGCCTCGTAAGGAGCGCCTTGCGGCATTGTGTCAATTAAACTTATGGTTTTAGCAACATACACGGGAAAAGGAAGAAGGCTGTTTTCGAATTTTGAAGCATAATCATAGGTTATTTGGGTTAAGCCTCCGATTCCGTTATCGGCTTCGATTAAAAGGTCTGCCGGCTTATCCTGCGATAAAGCAGTTGTCCAGCGTTCAATACCAATACCTTCGCGGTCAAAAACCGCCGCATCAGTTATACCATCACCGTTAAAATCACCGGCTGTTGCCGAGTCGCCGCTTGTGGAGCCAAAACTGCCAAGCCATATCCGCTCATTGCCGAAACCAGAGCCTGTTGAAGGCGCATAGTGCCAGCCAAGGCTCTGGGTATTCCAAAACCCGCAGTCAGCTAAGCCGTCGTTATTGAAATCTGCTATTATGGGGTCTTTGTTCGCGGCAAAGCCGGTTATCCATGTTGAGCCGTCAACAAATTCGCTTGCGTTTGAGAAGAAAACTTCAAAGCTGCCTGATGATTTATGGAAAAGGCAAAGGTCGGTTAAGGAATCGCCGTTAAAGTCGCCGCCTAAAGCGATTGCATTGGTTTCTGATCCGCTCAACCAGGTTGTAAAACCTCTAAACCCGCTGCCGGCAGCCAATGCTACCCTTACCTCGCCGGTTTCATTGTTGTAGAGAGCAAAGTCGCTAAAGCGGTCGGCATTAAAATTACCGGTAAAAGCCTGCCAGCTGCCAGATGCAAAAGAAGCTTCCAGCCACGGGCCCTGCCCTGTAAATTTAGTTCCGTTTGAAAGGGCAACTTGCATCTGGCCTTGGCCAGGCTTATAAATCCCGATATCAGATAAACCATTACCGTCAAAGTCACCTCCCAAAGGCCACCACTCTTGAGTTACGCCAAAGCCGCTTAACCAAAGATTCGCGCTTCTAAATTCCCCTTTGTCTGAAATGCAAACATGCCAGGTGCCGTCAACAGAATTATACGTGCCTAAATCGGTTAAAGCATCGCCGTTAAAATCCCCCATTATGGAGTTTATGGTGTTAGGGTTAATTGTTGTATCAACAACATCAACGATCTTTTCATCGTTTGCTTCTAAGCCGCCGCTATCGCTAACCACAGCTCTAAGGTTGTAGTTTCTAAAACCGGGAAAGGTTATTGATGTTTTATATGTGCCCTGAATACTTCCTGATTCAATAGGGGTATTATCTTTCAATAACACAAAAGTTAACGGTTCATTGTCAGGGTCGGATGCGGTAATCGTAATTTCTACATTCTCGTTTGGCTTAACCGTGTAATCATCGAGCAAAAGAGAAACTTGGGGCAGCCGGTTTTTATTCAATACTTTGACGTTACACCCAATCGATACAATGTCAGTTCCGTCAAAGGCAGTAACCGTAACGGGAATAACCTTTTCGTTATCAGGGTATTTAACAGTATCATAATCAGTGAGCCATGTTCCATCAGGCTCAAAAGGCTCGCTGTAAGATAAGCTTATCTCTTCATTATCAAGGTCTTCGACGCTTATGAGTGAGGCTAAATCAACAAGCTCTGTTTCATTAATGGTTATATCCGCAATAGCCTGAATTTGAGGGGGGCGGTTTTTATTGGCAACTGCTACTTCTACCTCCCGGGAAATCTCCAGGCCTCCGGGGTCAGAAGCAGTTACAGTGATTGAACAATTACCGCTATCTTCGTAGCCTGTCTGCCAGCCTGCCCGGCAATACCAATATGTATTATCAGCTTCGGTTTCCTGCCAGCGCGCCTCTTCAACGAATAAATGGCTAAAAGAAAAACTTACTTCATCTTTATCAACATCCTTAGCTTTCACGGTTAAAATGATTTTATCGGTTTCTTCCGGTACTTGAGGGCTCAACTCAACAGACTCAATTACCGGCGAGTTGTCAGCTCCTTCGAGCTGCAGGGTAACTTCATTGCTGGTTACTGTATTGCCTTCTGTGTCGGTTGCGATGAATTTAATAATTTCCGTTCCGCTCCAGACAAAATCTTTTCTGAAACTTACCATATTGGTTATAGAATCTATTCCGACAGCCAAATGTTCATTGCCTGAAACGGTAAATGAAAGAAATAACCCTGCCGGGCTTTGAATATAATCGTCTAAATCAAAAGCATCAATTAGGTTTTCATTTTCCGGCCATGAAAAATTGGGTATAGGCTTAATCAGCTCAGGCGCGTTAGGGCCAAGGGTGCTTATGAATCCTGACTCAAGAATGTAATTGCCGCTGTGAGACTTTCCGCTGAAAGCCTGGCCCAGAGAATCTTGAATGAGCGAATAAACAGCGGTACCCCTGTTCTTTGAACCTTGGTTAAGCGAATAAGAATCAAGCCTGTAATTTGCGCTTCTGATTACTTCGCATAAAGCCTCGGCAACCGGCCCGGTTGATATCACATGAAAAACAGCCAGAAAGCAGCAAACGGTTTTTACAAACAGGCTGTTGGTTTTAAACATACGGCTCATTTAAATAATTCCTTTTTAATTGATTATTGTTCTCCCTGGCCTATAGGCATCCAGTAAACCTTTCCTAAAGCAATACTTTGCGATTCCACTCTCCAGTAATCACCTTTTCTTACCGGCATAGTAATACCGAGGTACCCATCCTCTTCTTTCTCTACATAGCCAGGACTGTTTACCACTCTTTTGGTGCCGGGATTGCTTGTGCTATCAGAATAGCCCATAATATAACTTTCGCCTCCCCCGGTTTGGCCATGAGCACATACAAATCCGTCAGTCTCTGCCTGATAAGTTGCTTCAAATGACTTCTCCTGCCAGGCGCTAAATCTTGATACAGCACCGGCTGATTTATCATCGACATATTTCTTGTTAGCTACCTGATAATCCGATGAGGGTGCAAAAGAAGGTGTTGCAACAAAACCTGCCGCATCGGTTACGGGTATTGTATTTGGCGCAGAACTGACAGAGGGATTCCTTCCGCCTAACAGATTAGAATTATGGGCAGAAACAGAATTTTCAGCTTTTTCAGCCCTTATGGCATAGATTACCGATGCAATTCCCTGCCTGGGGCTCATTTCCTGGTCGTTTCCCACTTGAACGCCAAGCCAATAGGGCCCGTTAAAGGAAAAATCCAAATCAAGAGGGATTACAGAGCCAAGAAGCACGCTGAAAACCCCTTTATTTACGATTGTTCCCGATCTTGCCTCTGTCCATACAGGCACGTCATTTTTAGCCACGTTGTAAATCCTGAAAGTTATTGTATAAACCCCTTCTAAAGCCGTGCCAGAGGGGCCGGTTAGCTTGCCCTGGTAGTTGATGAGGTGGGGAACCTCTGCTTTCGCAGACTCAAGACCCAAGGCCAAAGACCACAGACAAAATAGTAATATTAACCTTTTCATAATACCCTCCTTTTTCGGTTTTCGTTAACATTATTTTAGCGGGCCAGGCATGCCCGACCCCTACTGCGCGAGCTGGTATTCAAAACGCTGAACCGGCAGGTGCGTTACCTCATCGCCGGCGTACTGGGTGACTGCCTTTAACAAAGAGCGCCCGGTATCCGGGCTGTATTCATAATCCAAAACATACTTCCACACAAGTTCACCGTCACATTTTGAGCGGATTTCACGCAAACGCTTGGCAGTTGCAATCTTTGAACCGCTTATGTAGCTTGAGGGAATATCTTCTCTATCCTCGAGATAAAACTCAACCGTATGGGGCGGCGTTATGCCAATTTCATTTCCCGTATAATCAATACGCTCAAGGTAGCATTTGCCGCGGTCTTTTGTGTAGGAATACTGAATAAAGTTTTTGTTTGTATCAAGAGCCTTTGTAATATGCCAGCCAAATGTCCCTTTTGAAGAAGTTTCTCTTGAGTTTGAGCTGTTTCCGAAGATAAGCGTGCCGGCATCCTTAGATACAACCCGCCAGTAATCCCCGGATTCTTTATAAAACTTGGTAAAACTCGATTCGATTCTTGCCTGATAGAGGTTTTCGGTTAAATGAACCAGCTCGGTTGTGCCGGAATCACTGACAAAATAAAATAAATCTTCTGTATCGTTATATGCGGGAGGCCCCATGCGGGTTGAGCGGACAATGTATCCAGGGTTAAGGTTAAAACCAACGCCTATCCATGAATTAGGATTAGATGAGCGGTAATTAAGGGCAACGCCCGGCTGCATGCCCGCTCTTCCCGGAACAACGGCAATGGGAATAGAATAGCCGAAACTTCCTGTAAACATATCAGGAAGCGGTATTTGTACCCCCTGGCCCATGGGAGCACTTGTAGGAGTTAGGGCTTTTATTGCTGCGTAAGCTGATGCGCCGGATGCCATGCTTTGCGCTTGGGCGATATTTGGATTAGTAACGCCTCCTGAACCTAAAAATCGATCAATAGCAAATTTAACAGTATACCCATCGCTTGAAACTTCTGAAATTTTCCCGGTTAAAGACACCTCGCTGTCAGCTTCGCTTAAAAGGCCAAGCTCAACAGGGGTTCCCGGGACTTCTGCTTGTTTTAAACTATAAATTAAAGTTGCCGGCCGATTAAACTTAAGCCCATGCGGTTTGCACTCAACAGCGCTTAATAAAACTTTTTCGTCTCTTACAACATCCTCTAAGTCACTCTCGGAAAGCGCCAGAAGCTCAATCCTTGCCGGATCAGTAAGCGCACCTTCAGGTATTATCAGTTTAATCATGCCGCACTCTGATGTAACCTCTCCCCCTTCGGGCCCGATAAGCGCAGTTTCATCAAGCTTCTTGACTGTCCATGTTCCGCATTTTTCCCATCCGGTTATACCGTCTCTGCGGTCAAGGATAATATGGTAAAGGTCTTTGCCGGTGCTTGATGCAAAAGGTTCCTTAAAAGTTATATTCCAAGAAACGTAAAGGGTGTTTCCCGATATATAAGTTGAGCTTTTGGCACAATTTAAACTCACAGAAAGAGTCTCGATTACATTATCTGACCCGGGCTCAGATGACCCTGCCTTTCCCGATGATTGATCACTCATCAAATGCATCCGGTTAGCATTGAACTCATATATACCGTAGAAATAATTATTATTTTCAGGGATGCTGTCTTTAATCATAAAACCGACATGGACAATTCCGCGGCAGCCATGAGGTAAAGTATAAGAAGTAACAAATGTTACTTCTTCGCCGGAAAATGATTCTCCTGAGGCAGGATTAACCTCTATCGCACAGGTACCGGTATTAGAATATGCGGCTGGGGCAGGTAATACGAATAGAAATAGCCATAAAAATAGGCTGGTTAGGATAGCGAATTGGAGTTTTAAATGAAATGGTCTCATATGCACGGTTACTTAAATTTCGCCGGAAACCGTGCATGTTTTGGCTAGAGAAATAAATCGCTCTTTTCTGCTTAGTCCTTCCGAAGCTTTAGCGAAAGAGGGCTTGGCAGAAATAAAAAATGCCGGTTTCCGACATATTGTACGGTAACCGGCTACCCTCTTTTGCGTATTGTGTTTTGCGTTGTGCGTATTGCGTTAATTCTTAAACGCGATACGCATAACGAAAATGGGTCCTTGGCTTTGCGCCGCCTGATTTCTCAAGCTTTGCCCTTGACTTCTTTTAAAGAACATTTTTTGTCATTCATTAGTGTATAACATACCGCAAGAACATTTGTCAAGGCGATTCTGGAAAAAAGTTTTTTACTGGTTCACAGATTATACTGGTAAGCAAAATAAAACGCCTATGAGCTAATTACAAAACACAGCGGCCGCATCACCGTAGAAAGTTCCCTTAATATCGGCACAAAGTTCATAATTTACCTTCCGGTTTCCTGATGAAAGTATAATATGGTAAAAGTGCACAAAGGGGTGTAAAAATACGATAAATATGGTAAAATTGAATTGAAGGAAGGTTTACATGAAAAAGGGTTTTACTCTTTTAGAGGTAATGGTTGTTTTAGTTATCGTTGGCATCCTGGCTGCCCTGGCATATGTAACTTACTCTAATGTATTGGGAAACGCTAAGGCTGAGGTGTGTAAATCAAACCTCAAGGTTCTTTTAATGGCCGTAGAAATATACGCTTTAGAAAACAGCAAAACCCCAATGGCTTTAAGCCAGCTTGAAAGAAAGCACTTAGAAAAAGCATTTGCCCAATTTTTAAGCGAAGAAGACGGGTTTAGATTAAAACTGGCCTATTTTATGCTCAATTTAAATAAAAAAAGCAATGCCTATGCCGCATTGCCGCCACCGCCACCGCCTCCTCCGTGGGTAAATAATTACGTCGAAGACCTGAAATTTCTTATGTGCCCTTCGGATAACGTTATCCCCTCCTATGCGATTAATTGCAATTCGGTATGCAATATAAACTATGCTGCCTATAAGCTCCTTAGTGACAACACGGTTGTAATCGTTGATGCCGACAGCGCATCTATAACCGGAACGAATGTAGCTTTAAGGCATACAAAGTACAAATTACCGCAGAATGAATATTATTGTATTGGGATTACTAAAGGTAAGGTTATACGCGAATTAACCTCCGGGAATGATATTCTATAATTAATCTCCGGGCAAATCAAGGAAACAAAAAACCCGCACCACTTTATCCTAGAATTTAGATTTAAAGCTTTTGGG
The DNA here is from genome assembly GCA_043820815.1 of Candidatus Omnitrophota bacterium. Classification (GTDB taxonomy): domain Bacteria; phylum Omnitrophota; class Gorgyraeia; order Duberdicusellales; family 4484-171; genus JBDRDJ01. The sequence continues at coordinate 100,279 of JBDRDJ010000020.1, read as the reverse complement.
ATTAATCCCTGTCTTAATTCCGTATCTTTTAACCGTATAGCTGCCGCCGGTGGTTTTAATAACTAGGCTTGCGGGATATCGCTCTACTGTTTTAATAAATTCACCAACGTTTTTCACTTTGTGTTCATTAACCGCTGTGATAACATCGCCGGCTCTTAAACCGGCATTATAAGCAGAATCTCCCTCTATCACATCCAAAATCACAACTGCCTCCGGCAGGGATATATCATATATGTCTCTTAAGTCATCGTTTACATCCTGAACAAATAAACCCATGTTTTCTTCTATATAACTGTTAAATTCCCTTAACCTTCTGCAATCGCGGAAACTAGTAAGGGTATTAAAGGCCATTCCGTCTTTAAGCTCTTTTTTTAAAGACTTTGCGAATTTAGGAAAAGGGGCGGATCTTTGCAGGGCAACGAGGGTAATTTTTCTTAAGAATCTATTCTCTGATGAGCCTTCTATAAAATTTACCGATGAATATACTAATTCACCGTCGGGCATCAGTTTAAAAGAAATAAAAATATTGCCGCAATCTTTATTTCGGGAATATTTCTTATAAAGAGGTACGACAATTTCAGCGATTCTGTTTCTTACTAATTTAAAATACTTAAGGGCTCCGGGATTACGCTTTATAAAATCTTCGGATGAACCTGAGGTAACGGTTATTTTTGGCTTAGAGCCGGATAGATAGCCATAATTTGCGCAACCGGTTAACATTATTGTTATAATTAAGGTATATATTATTCTCTTCATTACACCTCCCTCTTTAAATGTCAGGCTTAGGATTAAGATGTTTTGCCAGTTCCCGGGAAACAAACTCAGCCAGGTCATAGTTGAAAGATACAACATCTACGGTTGTTTTATCTTCGCCGGCCTCCATAAAAAAGAATGCCACTTCCGTTGTATCGTTAGAATACTTATAAATTGAGTTAAAATAGACACCTATAATAAAACCTTCAATTACATCCTTTCTTAAAACTTCCGCCTCCATATCATTGATTGCCTCTATAACTTTACCAAAACACTTAAAATATTCATAGTCGAAAACCTGTGAATATTTGGTCTCGCATTCGCGGAAAGGCTTAACCGTTACCCCCAGAAGCCTCGCCAGCTCAATCGGCGCACACCCTGATAAAAATACAACAATACTGATAAAGGCGATAATGAAATATCTATACATAAACCTTCCTTTTATTGTAAATAAAAAGACTATTACCCGTTTAGGATTTCGTATTTCGATATTATTTCGGATTTACCTTATGGGTCCGCACTCATGAGCACGTAATCCGTGCATCAAGAGTGCATCTCATACGAAAGCCCGTCTTTGAGCTCTTCGTTTTCTTTCTTCAGGCGTTCAAGCTCCTCTTCCTCAACGCCAATGAGCTTACGGACTTTTAGCAGCTGTTTTTTTAAATCACCCTGGCTTTTCTTTGATTTTTTTAAATCCTCATCCAGTTGAGCCGTATCATTTCTTATCTTTCCGGTTTCAGCCTCAGTTTGATCATTTTTTTTCTGCAATTCAACGATCAAACTGTTTTGTTCTTCGCGCTCTCTGTGGATTAAGTCAATGCGGCCGTTTAAATCTGAAACTTCTTTATCCAGCCTTGCCCGTTCATTCTGAAGGAAACTGATTTCCTTCTCCTTCTGCCCGTATCCACACTCGAGGCTTCCGACATGAAGAACTTTTTTCTCAAGTTCTCTTGTTTTATCCTCAAGCTCTTTAGCCAAAAGGGTATTTTCCTTTTCAAGGCTTGAAAAATATTTTTCTTTATCCGCATACCAATCTTTCTTCGCGCGGACATCATTTATTAACGGAAAAACCTCATTCTTGACCAGGGTCCAGTCCGTATAAAGCTGGCTAGAATTAAGTTTTATATCTTTTAGGTCACTTTCAACATCTCGTAACCTTTGCTCAAGGCCGCTTATGCGTTGGTCAAAGAAATTTCGCAAAGCAATACTCTGGCTCTTTAAGTTTTCGGAATCCTTTCGTTTGGAGCCGTCATCGGACAAAAGAAGAATAAACGAAGCTAACAACGCTCCTATAAAAATTGACAACAGTAATATTTCCATAGGTTAATCACCTCGCTAAATCCCAATGACAAATGACCCTTCGGGAATATCCCTCGGGAATACTCGGGATTCCCTTCGGTCACTCAGGGCAGGCAAAATCTCAATGGGATATCGCATTTGTCATTTGACATTTGTAATTTGTCATTTCTCAGCCATCATTATTGTATAGAGAAAGAGCTTCTTTTAAATCTATTTTTCCCTCATAGATGGCTTTTCCGGTAATTACCCCCCAGATAAAAGGAAGTTCATCATAAATTCTCTTTAAATCATCAAGAGATGAGATTCCTCCGGCCGCTATAAAACGCATACGGTTAAAATTAGATAGTTCCTTGATGCCCTGAAAATCCGGGCCGCTTAAGGTTCCGTCACGGGATATATCGGTATATATAAGCCATTCAACTCCCTTATCCAGAAGGTAGCCGGCGAACTCAATAAAACCATATGTGCTTTTCTCTTTCCACCCTGCTTTCATAAAGCGGCCCTCCAATATATCAACGCTTACCATCAGGCTGCTTGAGAAATCTAAAAGGGCCTGGGAAAGAAACTCATCATCGAGAGCTTTTGTGCCGATTACAATGCGCTCGGCTCCTAAATCAAGTATCCGCTTTGCCTTATCTATGGTGCGGATGCCCCCTCCCACCTCAACTTTTACGCCGGTTCCAATGATGTCTTTAATCAATTCCTCGTTATCCCCTTCGCCGAAGGCAGCGCTTAAATCAACTACATGAAGGAGTTTTACCCCCAAATCTTTAAACTTTTGTGCAACCGCTTTCGGTTCATGGCTATAGACAGTGCACTGGTCTTTTTTACCTTTAGTAAGGCGCACAACTTTTCCGTCCAAGAGGTCAATTGCGGGAATCACTTTCATTGTTTTAAGAAGTTATCAAAAACTCTTAAGCCGAGTTTCTGGCTTTTCTCGGGGTGAAATTGAACCGCCCACACATTATCTTTATGCAAAACCGATGCGAATTGGATGCCGTAATCTGTTGCCGCAAAAACAACTTTGTTATTCAGGGGCTTACAGTAGTAAGAATGAGCAAAATAAAAATAACTATTATCTTTTACACTTTTGAATAGGTTTTCGGTGTTCGGTATGAGCTTTCCGTATTTAACCGTATTCCAGCCCATATGGGGAACAACCAAATTATTTAGTTTAAATTTTCTCACTTGCCCGGGGATTATACCAAGCCCCTTTACGTTCCTGGCTTCCTCGCTCTCATCCAGCAACAGCTGCATACCTAAACATATGCCGAGAAACGGAACACCTTCCTTGATTCTTTTCTTAAGCAGGGTAAAAACTTTTCTTTTTATTAATTCCTTGACGGCGCTTGCGAAATGCCCTACGCCGGGAAAAACTATCTTTTTAGCTCTTTTAATTACGGCGGGAGAATCTGTAACTTTTACCTTCGCCCCAAAGGACAGAGCAGCTTTTTCAACGCTGCGAAGATTTCCCATTCCGTAGTCGATGATTACTACCATTTTTTTTAGGGTTGCGGAATGCGGGTTGCGGGATGCGCATTCCGCACAACGCACCCCGCATTCCTGATCAAAATTAATCTATTATGCCCTTTGTAGAGGGAGTGCCTTTTCTTCTGGGGTCGATTTGCGTTGCCTGATCAAGGGCTTTACCAAGAGCCTTAAACAATGCCTCAAGTATATGGTGAAGGTCCCCTGCTGCTGACTTAACCGTAAAAACAAGGCTTATGCCTGAATGTTGAAGATAAGCCTCAAGAAATTCTACTGCATCTTCAAAAGTAAAATTTGTATTGTCAAAAGTCCCTTCTTTTAAAATATCTACGATTGTCGCCTCTTTTAATGAAGGTCTTCCGCTTATATCAACCGCTGCCTCAACAGCAACCTTATCCATAACAGCGGTAAAACAGCCATAACGGTTTATCCCCGTTTTATCGCCCAAGGATTCTTTAAATGCTTTACCCAGGGCTATTCCTATATCTTCGATAATGTGGTGCCTTAAATCTCCTTTTGCCTCAAGGGTAAGGTCAAAAAGGCCGTGAAAAACCAGTACCGTAAGCAGGTGATTAAGCGCCTCAAAACCGGTGCTTATTTCGGCCTTACCGGATCCGTCAATACTTAATTCGCCTGCAATGTCAACTTCGTTGGTTTTTCTTTTTATCGCAGCTTTTCGCATCTGCCACCTCTTTTTCTTATTATACCACCTATTGTAATATTAAAAATCAAAATACAAATATCAAAATGACAAATTAAAATGTAAAATTTCTGCGCTTTTTTCTTAAGATTTTTATTTTTAGATTTTCGTTTTGATTTTTAATATTTGATTTTTGATTTGTTTACGTTACCGTTACTCTAAGCGTTAACTAGGATTTTTAAGAACTCACTGCCAGAAGGTTATTTCTTATGTAGATAGGCGTTTTTTTACGCTCTCTATATGCTTTACCATTCCTTCTAAAGAAGCTATTTTCTCAAGCATCGGCGCTTCTTCCGAAAGGGCTTTCTTGGTATAGCTGATTACGTGAACTTCTTTTAAAAATTCTCTAACCGATAAGGCCGAGGAAAACCGCGCAGTAGCTCCTGTGGGAAGAACGTGGCTTGGGCCGGCTGTATAATCCCCCAAGGCTACGGGTGAGTTCTCTCCCAGAAAGATTGCACCGGCACAATTTATTTCTTTTAAAAGTGCCTGGGGCTTTTTTGTCAAAATTTCAAGATGCTCTGGAGCAATTATATTAGATATCCTCGCCGCCTCTTTAAGGTTAGGAACGCGCAAAGCATACCCTGCTACTTTTTTGTTGCGCAATTCACGAATTATCTTGCGTGAATTGGTTATAACTATGCCTGTTGCGCCCTTATGTTCTATTTGAGCTTCAAGGTCGGAAATTATATAGTCGCAATTGGCATCTCTTGAAGCAATAATCACAATTTCCGACGGCCCGGCGAGCATATCAATACCGACCTCGCCAAAAACCTGGCGCTTTGCCTCGGTTACGAACTCGTTTCCCGGGCCTACGATTTTATCTACTTTTTTTATGCTTTTTGTGCCATAAGCTAAAGCGGCAATTGCCTGAGCGCCCCCCATGCGGTATATGGTTTTTATCTTAAGCAAAGAGGCAATTGCGAGAATAAACGGATTTAAAAGTTTATCTTTCCCAGGCGGAGTTGCCATTATTATTTCTTTTACTCCCGCCGCATAGGCCGGAATAACAGTCATATATACGGAAGAAACAAGGGGGGCTGTTCCGGCAGGAACATACACCCCAACCCTCTCAACCGGCATATAGCGGGTTATGAGGACTTTCCCGTTTTTATCTTTAATCCTCTGGTTATGGGGAATTTGTTCTTTGTAAAATTTTGTTACATTGTCTATCGCGCATTTGAAAGCTGTAATTAAGGAAGAATCCAGCTCGTTAAATGCCGCACAAACTTGAGATTCACTGACACGCAGTTCCTGAGGGGTTAACCTTACTTTATCGAATTTTTTTGTATAATCGAGCAGGGCTTCGTCTCCCCGCTCTCTTACGGATTTTACAATTTTTGCGACTTTTTCGTAAATTCTGTTTTTCCTTACCCTTCTTTTGGCGATTAATTTCTGCAGGTTACTGAAATTATGCACTACTCTCATTTGTTTTCCTCGGCTATTAATTTAATCAGGCCTTAAGAATATTTTCTAAATACCCGCTAATGCGGGCTTGGACTTTCGTGAGGTAATCATTTACCTGCCAGTTATCCGTTAAAACCCCCTGGATGAGAGAATCCCGGCCGCCGCCTTTTAAGGTGAGCTCATTTTTATTCAGTTTGAAAAACTCTAAAGCACTGATACCGCGCTTTACTAAATCATCCGTAACCGAACATAAAAAATTACTGTTTTGTGCATCAAAAAAAGTAAGAAAGATAAACCCTGAAGGGCACTCTTGCTTCACCTTATCCAACAGAAACATGAGCTGTTTCATGCCAAAAACACGCCTTGAGCGGGAAAAACTCCCGGGCAAAACATCGGCTGATAAAATAACATTGATATCTCTGATCTTCTTTGCACTCTTTACAACCATCGCAGCCTGTTCTTTAAAGCTTGCGGCCTCAAGCGATGTGATTATATCATCTTTTTCTTTGATTTCGCTTAACAGCCTTTTAACCACGGCCTCAATAGAGTTTGTATCGCACTTAAGAAGCGCTGCTGTTTTTTCTGACGCTTCTTTGCCTTCAGAAAACTTTTCATAAGCTTTCCTTCCTGTTACAGCTTCTATTCTTCTAACCCCGCTGCTAATCGAAGATTCGCTTAAGATAACGAACATTCCCGCTTGTGATGTATCTTCAAGATGTGTACCCCCGCATAGTTCAATGCTCCAATCGCCGATTGAAACCATCCTGACTTCCCGGGAATATTTATCCTTAAAAAAGGCAAGCGCGCCTTGTTTTTTAGCTTTATCCAAACAAACAGTATTCTTTGCAACCGGCACTGTCTTCTCGATTAAATCATTAACAAGAGACTCTACTTTTCTTTGTTCATCGGCGCTTAAAGCTTTAAAATGAGTAAAGTCAAAGCGAAGCCTGTCACAATCGACAAGAGAACCCTGCTGGCAAACATGCTTACCTAAAACCTTACGCAGGGCATACTGCAGAAGGTGCGTTGCCGTGTGCGAACGCATAAGCGCGCGCCTTCGGCAGGGGTCAACTGCTAAGTCACAATCGGTCTTTGCCAACTTGCCCTGTTCGATTAAACCTTTATGAATAATTGCCGAGCCGGTTTTAAACACTTCATCAACCCTAAACCGCCCCGAAGAAGTCAAAATAACACCTTTATCTGTTAACTGGCCGCCGCCTTCGGAGTAAAACGGCGTTTTATCGGGAATAACAAAAGCAACTTTCCCCTCATCAATGCTGTCAACATCTTTGTTTTCGTGAATTAAACGAATAATTTTACCTTTAGACTCAAAAGAAGAATATCCTGCAAAATCGGTATGCTCATCAAATTTTAGGCCCGATTCCTTAAAAATGCTCTCATCGAACATGCTGCCTTTTCTTGACCTTTCCTGCTGCTCTCTAAGAAGCCTTGTAAAACCGCCTTCATCAACATTTAAGTTGTGTTCTTTTGCGATAAATTTGCTTAGTTCAATGGGAAATCCATAAGTGTCATAAAGGCTAAATAAACTTTCTGCACTGACGGTGGCTTTCTTTTGTTCCTTAAGTTCGTTTATTACGGCAGAAAGCTGGACTTTTCCGTCTTTAAGGGTTGAAAAAAACTTCTCTTCTTCCGCTTTTATAATTTTTTTTATAGTATCCTTTTTCTCGGATACCTCGGGATACGCTTCCTTCATAAGTTCGCCGTAGCAATCAGTAAGCTCGTTAAGAAACGGCTCTTTTCTTCCCAGAAGATAGGCGCTCCATAAGGCTTTTCTGATTACTTTTCTTATGACATAACCTCTTTCTTCATTCGATGGATATACCCCGTCGGATATTGCAAATACCGCAGCGCGGGCGTGGTCAACGATGGCATTAATTAGACTCGTATCGCGGAATTCGGAATGCGGAATGCGTAAAATGTCTTTAACGAGGGTAACTGCAGGGGCGAAAATATCGATTTCGAAGTTTGTGCTTTTACCTTGCATTACCGAAGCAATTCTCTCTAAGCCCATTCCGGTATCAATATTTTTCTGAGGAAGCCTATCTAGCTTATTTTCGCCAATCCTGTTAAACTGCGTAAATACAAGATTCCATATCTCAACGAACCTTGCACAACCGCATGCAGGAGAACAAATTTCCTTGCCGCAGCCGTAATTTTTACCTTTGTCAAAGAAAATTTCAGAACACGGCCCGCACGGGCCGTTAGGCCCAAGGCTTAAAGCATTTGCCGGCCAGAAATTTTTATCCTCTCCGAGTTTTACTATCTTTTCCTTGGGTATACCTATGCTTTTGAGCCAGATTTCGTATGCTTCTTTATCGTCATTGTACACCGAAACCCAAAGCATGTTCTCTCTTAAATTAAGATGTTTTAAAAGAAACTCCCAGGCAAATTCAACTGCTTCAATTTTAAAGTAGTCACCGAAGGAAAAATTACCGAGCATCTCAAAAAAGGTATGATGGAAGGGGGTTTTTCCCACTTCATCGAGATCGCCTGTTCTAAAACACTTCTGACAGCTTGCCGCACGCTTTAAATCCCTGTGCTCACCTAAGAAATAAGGTTTAAACTGGTTCATCCCGGCTGAAGTAAAAAGAACCGTAGGGTCATCAGGAACCAATGTGTCAGAATTAAATATTGTGTGCTGTTTATTCTTAAAAAAATCTAAAAACTTCGTCCTTATCTCATTTGTTTTCATAAATTTCTAAATCTTCTAAACCCCGGATAATTTCGCTGTAACTAAAACCCCGTGAGGCCAGGTAACGCACTATTTTTGCATAGGCATTCTTTTTCCCGCTATAAAAGGTTATTCTTTTTTCGATTAATTCTCTAAGCCTCTGCCTGAATGCCTCTTTATCACAAAGTGCAAGTTTAAGAATGTTCTCCTTAATCCCGAAACTTTTAAGAACGCTTTCTATCTTAAACCTGCCCCAACCCTTACAAAGCGACGAGGCGACAAAGAGCCGCGCAAAAGCTGTATCATTTATATAGCCATTTGCAGAAAGATATGCTAATACCTCTTTTTGCGTGCCGGGAGTAAACCTTTTTTTCTTAAGGCGACCGGCGATTTCTTTCTCGCTCCTGGGCCTGTATTTTAAAAGTAGAAAAGCGTAGTTAAGAGCTTTATTGAAATCTTGCGCCATAAGCGCGTTCACTTTTTAAGGACACGAAAGCCCTTGTCTGTTTTTATTAAACAGCTTTCCTTAATCTTTGACGTGATAGTAATGAAATCCTCTTTATTTTTAACGGCTTTACCTTCTATCTTCGTGATAACATCCCCTATGCTAAGGCCGCTTTTTTCGGCTAACGAGCCATCCTCTATATTGACAATTACAACCCCTTCATCCTCCTGAATCCTGAAACGGCGCTTATTGACGCTGGTGATATCATCAACGGTCATACCTCTGAAAGAAGTTTCATCTTCAGTGATCCCTTCAACATCCGCTATATCATCGGGACGTTTTCCTATCTTGATATCAAGATTTTTCTCTTTTCCTTCACGAAGAACTTTAACCGGGATAACCACTCCCACTTCCGTAAATGAAACAACTCTAACCAAATCTCTTGTTGTCTGAACCGGCTTATTGTCAAATGTAAGTATAAGGTCACCGTCTTTCATCATCCCCTTTTCGGCAGGGGAACCTTTATATACTTTTACTACAATTACCCCTTCTTTCTCTTTAACGCCGAAGTAATTGCGTAAATCCTCATTTAAATCTTGAATATTTACGCCGAGCCACCCATAAAGAATCTTCTCTCCCGTTATAAGCTTGCTGAGTATGCGCTTAGCTCTGTTTACGGGAATTGCAAAACCAAGGCCTTGATAACCGCCTGAAGTTGTTATGATCGCAGTATTTATACCTACGATTTCTCCGTCTAAGTTTACAAGCGGGCCGCCGCTGTTTCCGGGATTAATCGCGGCATCGGTCTGTACGAGGTCATCATAACTTCTGTCGCGCCTGCCCAGAGCCGGCATGTATCGATGCAGAGCGCTGACCACCCCGACAGTCACCGTAGGTTCAGGATTTGCGATTGCGAAACCGAAAGGATTGCCTATGGCAATTACCCATTCGCCGATACTAAGCTTATCAGAATCTCCGAGTAAGGCTACAGGTAAATTATTGGCGTTTATTTTTATTACCGCAAGGTCGCTCCTCTTGTCGGTTCCTTTGATCTCAGCATCATATTCCCTTCCGTCAGACAACTTAACTTTAACTTCGCTGGCTCCGGAAATTACATGCTCATTTGTAAGAATATAGCCGTCTTTATCGATAATAACACCACTTCCTAAACCCATGCGTGTTTGCTCGCGTTCAGGCATTGATCCGAAAAATTCTTGAAAAAACTGGCCGAAAAAATCATCGTCACCGCTAAAAGGTGCGCCCTGATAAGGGCTCCTGCCTACCTTTTCCTTAACTACACTGCTTATTGAAACCACTGATTTTCCAACCTCGGATGAAACCTTTATCGTAAACTTCTGCAGTTCCCCGTGATCTTGAGCATTAGTTATAAAAGGCACTATCAGCCCAATACAAAGAAAGAAAACTAACATTAACTTCTTCACGTCTACCTCCTTCTTTAATCGCTAATTATCACATATTCAAATTTCTTGTAAAGGGCCCGGCTCCTACAACAGCTACTTCTTTCTGGCCTCTGATACTACGCAGCTTCTACTTCTTTCTCTGTTTCTTCCACTTTCGGAAAAAGAATTTCGTTAAGTGCCTGCTCAAGTTCGTTTTTTAAAGAATCATCGCTCTTAAGCATTTCCCTTAACTGCTCTTTGCCTTGAGCGAGACTTTTATCTTTAAACGAAAACCAGCTGCCGGCTTTTTTAACTACGCCGCATTCTAAGGCTGCGTCTATTAAAGCCCCTGTTTTTGAAACTCCTTCATTATAAAGTATTTCAAAAATCGCCTCCTTAAATGGCGGGGCAACTTTATTTTTAACGATCTTCGCTCTTACGCGTGTTCCGATTATGCCTTCAGAGCTGGAAATTGTGGCAATCTTACGCAGGTCTATCCTCACCGACGAATAAAATTTAAGGGCTCTTCCTCCGGTTGTAGTCTCGGGAGATCCGAACATTACCCCGATTTTTTCTCTCATTTGATTAATGAACACAACGCATGTGTTCGACTTGCTTATTGCTGCGGTAAGCTTGCGCAATGCCTGGCTCATAAGCCTTGCCTGAAGACCCATTTGTGCCTGGCCCATATCGCCTTCAATCTCAGCCTTGGGAGTTAAAGCGGCTACTGAATCGATAACGACAATGTCAATTGCGTTTGACCTGACCAAGGTTTCTACTATCTCAAGCGCCTGTTCACCGGTATCCGGCTGGGAAACTAAGAGGTCTTCCAGCTTTACACCGATTAACTTTGCATAAGTCGAATCGAAAGCATGTTCAGCGTCGATAAATGCAGCCACGCCGCCTTTCTCCTGAGCCTGGGCGATAATACACAAAGTTAATGTTGTTTTACCGGAAGACTCAGGCCCGTATATCTCTGTAACACGGCCCCGCGGCAAACCTCCCACGCCAAGAGATTTATCCAAAGATATAATGCCGGTTGGAATTATATCTACATCAAGTTTTATACCTTCGCCCAAACGCATAATCGCACCTTTGCCAAACTGCTTCTCTATTTGAGAAAGTGCAAGGCCCAATGCTTTCTTTTTGTTATCTGTTATGTCCTTTTCTTTAACCATAAAACCTCCTCTGGTATAATCATCAAGTATAATCTGGATTATACCTGATTACAACGATTATTAATCTGGAGTTTCCCCATTTTTAAACAGAAAAAAACTCCAGTTTGATTACTGAGATTTAAGACATCCTAATGCTATATTCTTAAATAGGATGTCTTTTAGAAGCGGTGCTCGCTTTTCTTAATTAACTTTTGTATATTGCCTTTATGGCGTAAAACTATTAAAACAAAGAGTACAACCGATAATAATTTTATCTCCCATGACAAAGAAGATAAAATGGAAAAAAACAAAAAAACCGCTCCCGAAGCTAAAGAAGCCAGAGAAACGTACTTTGTAAAATAAAAAACCAAAATCCATGAGGCCAGGCTAAGAAGCAAGATTCCAAACAAACCAGGAAAAATTACAGAAAGAGAAAATAAGGCTCCCAGGCTGGTAGCAACGCCTTTTCCGCCTTTAAACTCAAGAAAAACAGGCCAATTATGGCCGCAAACTGCGGCAACAACCGAGAGTATATAAAGAAAGGCCGCGGGCTCTTTGATAAAGATACCAAAGAGAAACGGCGGCAGAAACCCTTTTGCAAAATCAAGAAAAAATACTGCAATCCCCCAAGGAGCTCCGATTACACGAAATACATTTGTGGCTCCGGTATTTCCAGAGCCGTGGCTGCGTATGTCTATTCCTTTTGAAAGATAAGCAGCGAGGAAACCGAAAGGAATACTGCCTATCAGGTAGCTACCTGCCAGAAGAATTAATGCCCGCATTGAACGCCCTTACCCCTCTTAAAAAATAATCAGTACCCGACACAAGGGTGATTATTACGGTTACTATGCTTATAAGAAAACTGCCGGCAAACCCGGTTAGAATCCACAAGACTGTCGCCATCTGAAAAAAAGTAGTAAACTTGCCCCACATAGAAGGAGAAATAGCCACAGTAATTTTCAGAAAATGCAGGACCGCCGCTCCGAAAAGTATAACCAGGTCCCTGCTCACGACAACAAGGACAAGCCAGAGATAAATATTGAAACCAAGCAGGTATAAAGAAATAAACGCGCTCAAAAGGAGGAGTTTATCTGCCAGGGGGTCAATAATCTGCCCCAGTTCTGACTTTTCTTTCTTAATCCGGGCAACCATACCATCGAAGAAATCAGTTAAAACAGCGATGGTAAAAACACCCAATGCGTACCATTTCAATAAAGGATGGTAACGAGAATATATAAGCAGGGAAATAAACCCCGGGATAAGTATAATTCTGATGCTTGTAACTTTGTCGGCAAAATTCATTTTCTTCGTTTTACTTTCAGATTATAGAATAGCCATTCTACTTTTCGATGAGCTCAAGCTTTGTGCCGTCGTAAGGGCAGTGCTCAAGCGAAGATTTAAACCTTCTTCCGCAAACCGGGCAGAATTTCTTATCCAGCTTCTCTCCAACTATGGCTCCGGTAATCGCACCTGCCGCTGCCCCTATACCGGCACCGGCTGCGGTTTCACCTGACTGATGCCCGATAATTGCCCCTAAACCAGCTCCCACTGCGGCTCCCGTTGCCGCACCTTTTTGCGTTGTTGTGCATCCGGATATTGCAACCATCGCAATTAGAACGCTTAGAAATATCGTTAACTTTTTCATGTTACCCTCCTTTTGTCAAATATTTATTACGGGCAGGGGCCCTTCGGAAATACTCAGGGTTCCCTTCGGTCACAAGCCCTGCTCCTACGTATTATTTTATTCGATCATGCCGATTCGCTTAGGAGGCCACCAGATGAAAATAGCTTTACCTATTATATCTTTTTCGTCAGCAAAACCCCAGACCCTGCTATCCTGAGAATTTATGCTGTTATCTCCTAAGAAGAAATATTTTCCTTCGGGAACTTCGATTTCTTTACCTTCCTTACCGTATAGCCCCAGATTATAATAATAATTCTTTGCTATGCGCGGGTCAACTACTATTTTACCGTTTATATAAATGTTTCCGTCGGCAATACGTATTTTATCACCTCCTGTTCCGATAAGCCGCTTTATGTACTGTTTTCGCACAAACCAGTTCTTTCCGCTTTCCTCGGGAGGAATAAACACAACCACTTCTCCTGTTTTAGGCTTGCTTAATCCGGGAATGCACAAGGAAATAAAAGGCAGCTTAGGCCCATAGTTAACCTTACTGGCAAATATTTTATCCTTGGGTAAAAGCGTGGGGACCATTGAAGTGGTTGGAATCTTATACATCTGAAAGAAAAAAGTTCTTACAAATACAACAAGAATCCCGGCAAATATGAATGCCTCTATCCACTCTCTTATGATACCTTTGGGCTCAATAGCCCTTATTGCCTTAGGATACATATCTTGAAGGATCAAACGGTTAAGCCATTTTATTTTGACCTTTTGAGACGGTGTTAATCCATCAGAATCTTCGTTAAGAAAAGAAAGCTCATCGAAGAATTCTTTTGTCCTTTGTGATAAATTTATATCAAGATTTTTGCCTGCGCAACGCCCGGCCGTTACATGATACAAAGACTCATCAGCGATAAGATTATTGAGATCCTTTATCAAGTATTTCTTATGTGGATGACTTATTCTGCAGCCATCGTAATAACGGCTTAAAAACGAACGAGTATCAGAAGACATGCTTTTTGAAACAACACTTGAGTAGTCTTTCTTAAGTACCAGCAAAAATGATTTTATATCGGTGAAATCTCTTTTTGTGAAATCAGGCAATTCTCTTTTTTCAGCCATATATGCTCCTTAATAATATATATTCTGTCAAAAATATTTAAGTTAAAACAGCCAATAAACATATCTTTAGATAACAAGTGCTACATTTTCAGGGCTTCTATGAATGCTCCCTGAGGGACAGCGACATCGCCAAACTGCTTCATTTTTTTCTTGCCCTTTTTCTGTTTTTCCCAGAGCTTGCGCTTACGGGTTACATCGCCTCCGTAACATTTAGCCGTGACATTCTTACGCAGGGCCGAAATCTTTTCTGCGGCTATAATTCTTGAGCCTACTTGCGCCTGGACGCTTACTACAAACATGTGCCTGGGGATTAATTCTTTAAATTTCTCAACAATTACACGGGCCCTCTGTTCCGCTTTATCTTTATGCACAATTAAAGAAAAAGACTCAACCTGCTTTTTGTTTATAAACAAATCTAACTTTACGATATCGGTAACTCTATAGCCAATGAATTCATAATCTAAAGATGCATAACCTTTTGTGAGCGATTTTATTTTGTCATAGAAGTCAACGATGATTTCAGAAAGGGGAAGTTCGAAAACTATACTTAAACGCTCCTTTGAAAGATAATCCATTTTGATAAACTCACCCCTGCGTGATTTTGCAAGTTCACAAAGCGGATCAATCCCCTCAAGCGGGGCGACTATGGTAGCTTTAACAAAAGGTTCATACATCTGTTCTATCTCGGAAATATCGGGAAGCTGATGCGGCACCTCTACATTAACGGATTCGCCGTTTTTCCGCTTAACTTTATACATTACATTAGGCGATGTAAGTATTATATCAAGATTATATTCCCGCTCAAGGCGCTCCTGGACAATTTCCATATGCAAAAGGCCTAGAAATCCGCAGCGAAAACCATGGCCTAAGTTTCCCAAACTATCGGGCTCAAAAATAAAAGAAGGGTCCGATAAGCGCAATTTTTCCAAAGCCTGTCTCAAAAACGGGTAATCTTTAGGTGACGAAGGGAAAACTCCGCTAAAAACCATCGGGGTAATCTTTTTGTACCCCTCAAAAGGAGAAGAGGTTGGCCTTAAAGGAGAAGTTATGGTATCGCCTAAATCTATTTCCAGAGGATTCTTAATGTTGCAGCATATATAACCTACCTCTCCGCTGCTAAGATAATCGGCCTTTTGAGCCTGCGGCAAAAATACTCCTGTTTCTTCAACCTTATAGGTTTTACCTTGATGCATAAGTAGAACGGTATCGCAAGCTCTTATCGTCCCTTCAAAAACCCTGACAAAAAGGATCGCGCCGCGATACGGGTCATAAAGTGAATCAAAGAGTATTGCCTTAAGCGGAGCTTTGAGGTCTGCTTCAGGATGCGGTATCTCTTTTACTATTCTCTCAAAAAGACCATCAACACCAACTCCGCTCTTTGCGCAAACTAAAGATATTTCTTCCTTTTTAAAGCCAAATACATCAAAAAGCTGTTGTGATATCTTACCGGGGTTAGCGCTTGGCAAATCTATTTTATTTAAAACCGGGATGATTTTTAAATCGCTCTCTAAGGCTAAGTAGAAATTGGCTACGGTTTGAGCCTCTATGCCTTGAGACGCATCAATAAGAAGTATTGCGCCTTCGCAAGCCTTAAGCGACTTTGCCACTTCATGTGTGAAATCAACGTGGCCGGGCGTATCTATGAGATTCAGAATATAATCTTGATTATCGTAAGTGTAACTAAGCCTGACTGCTTTAGCCTTGATCGTTATTCCCCGCTCACGCTCTAACTCCATGCTATCGAGCATCTGATCACAGCGCTTCCTCTTATCAATAGAACTTGCGGTATCAAGAAACCTGTCTGCCAGAGTAGATTTTCCGTGGTCAATATGGGCAATTATACAGAAATTGCGGATGTTTTTTATGCCAGCCATCTTTAAAAAATTAAATATCAAAAATTAAAAATCAAAATGACAAATTAAAAATCAAAAATATTTTCTTTTGCGCTTTCTTTTAAACATTTTACATTTTGATATGTAATTTTGATATTTACATTTTGATTTTTGATATTACAGTCGGGGGGTTCATTATCTTTGCTTTAACCTTTGGTTATGTATTCTGCCAGTTTCTCAACTACTTCTTCTATGCTTAAGTCAGTAGTGTCCACAAAGATCGCATCTTCGCTGATTCGAAGCGCCCCTATTTTACGCTCTTTATCTGCCTTATCGCGTTTATGCAAAACTTCTGATAATTCATCTATATCTATATCTACGCCTTTATTTTCTAATTCGGCATAGCGGCGGCCCACTCTTTTAGAAAAATCAGCATCAAGATAGAATTTAAACTCTGCTTTGGGAAAAACAACGGTCGTTATATCCCTGCCTTCAACTACGTAATCCCGGTTTATTGCAATTCTGCGCTGCAAGGCTACCATCTCATTACGAACATCAGGATAAGAAACAATCATTGAGATATTCTTATCTATATCGGGTGCCCTTATTTCACTGGTGACATCTTCTGAATCAAGAAACACTCTATCGGTTTCAATCCTCAAATTGATATTACGCGCGCAATCCGAAACAAGAGCCGCATCTGAAACAGGGATCCCGGCTTTAAGAACTTTTAATGTTAAAGCCCTGTACATCGCACCTGTATCAAGGTATGCGATGTTTAGCCTTTTGGCCAGCAGTTTCGTAACTGTAGTTTTCCCGGAACCGGCGGGTCCGTCTATGGCAATAATCATTTATGGCTTAACTTTTGTTTCTTTGTTGTCTTTTGTTACGATAAACTTTTGCTTTGAATTGGCCTGTTCGATGAGATGAGTTAAACCCAAGATGTCATTTCTTTTAATCATGCCTTTAAGTTTCTGTAATGAACCGGTAAACTTATCTACGTCTCTTGCCAGATTTACACTATTTGAAAGAAATATATCTGTCCAAACTGCGGCCGGAGAGCCGGATATTCTGGTTAAATCGCGCAAGCTTCCCGATGAAAGTTTGATAAAATCTTTCTTAAGGCAATTAGTAAGTGCAAATGATACGGCATGAGGAAGATGCGATACAAGCGAAAGTATTTGGTCATGCCGGCGCGGCGAGAGAAATACTACTTTTGCACCGAGAAACTCCCAAAACTTTTTTACTGCTTTAACCTCAGGTTTATTTTTATTTGAGGTTATTACACATATAGAATTGCTGTATAGCCCCTGGCGGCCGAACTCGGCTCCGCTTTTTTCACTCCCGCATAAAGGATGACAAGCAACAAATTTAACATGTTTGGGCAGGTATTTATTTGCGGTTTTGCCGATGAGAACCTTTGTGCTCCCTAAATCAACAACAACAGCACCCTTTTTTAAAAAAGAACCGATTTTTTTTAATTGCTCAACTATCGCTTTGACAGGCAAGGCTAATAATATTAAATCAGCCCTGGAAACAGCTTTCTGGATATCACGCTCAACCTTATGAAGTAACTTTAAGCGCTTTAGCTTCCTCAAAGACTTATGGCTTCTGGCAAAACCGCACAGTAAAACTGTGGGCATCTTCTTTCGTAAATCAAGAGCAAGAGAGCCCCCCATAAAACCGACACCGATGATTGTTATTTTCTTAATTGATTTGATTTGCATTATTACAATTCCCTGTCAACCGCTTCAGCTATGAGTTTTAGTTCCTTAATCAAAACGGCTAAGTTTTCAGGCAGAAGCTGCTGGGGCCCGTCGCTTAAGGCTGCTTCGGGATGAGGATGCACCTCAATCAAAAGCCCGTCTGCTCCGCAGGCAACCGCAGCCTTACTAAGAGCAGGGACCAAACTCCACTTTCCGGCAGCATGAGAAGGGTCGACTATTACCGGAAGATGTGATAAGTATTTAACCGCAGGTACGGCGCTTAAATCAAGGGTACTGCGCGTATAATCCTCGAAGGTTCTTATGCCCCGCTCGCATAGAATTACGTTAGAGTTGCCGCGCGAAAGTATATATTCGGCACTCATGAGCAGATCTTTAATGGTTGCGCTTAAGCCGCGCTTTAAGATGACGGGTTTTCTGGTCTGGCCTACCTCCTTGAGAAGGTTGAAATTCTGCATGTTTCTGGCTCCAATTTGCAAAACATCCGTATAACGGGCTACCAGCTCAACATCCCGCGTATCCATTACTTCTGTTGCGGTCGGTATTGAGAATTCCCTGGAAATATCGCTTAAAATCTTAAGGCCTTCTTCGCCTAAGCCTTGAAAAGTATAGGGAGAAGTGCGCGGCTTGAATGCACCGCCGCGTAACATTTGCACTCCATGCAATTTTGATATTTTAGCAACCTCACGCATCTGCTCAAGAGACTCTACAGAGCAAGGCCCGGCAATGATGACAATTCGCCGTGAACCGAATGATACAGAATCGGAAATCTTTATAACACTGTTTTCAGGCTTAAATTCCCTTGATACAAGCTTATAAGGCGCAAGAACCGCCATTACCTTCTCAACGCCCGCAAAAGCCTCGAACGGTTCAAGTCTTACAACATCCTCAGGGCCAATAATTCCTACGATAGTACGCTGGGAACCCTTAGAAACCATTGCCTGAAGTCCAAGCTTTTCTATGCGTTCAACTACATGTTTTAACTCAGCATCCGATGAACCTTTTTTAAATACAATTATCATTTATTACCTCCTGAGCCTTGGTATCATACGATATGAATTACCTATTTTAGATTTTTATATGTACGCAAATAATCGCTAAGAAGGCTGATGAATTTCTGGTTTTCTTTACGCAGGCCTAAGGTTACACGGAAAAAATTTGGCAGCCCCCAGCCCTTCATCGCCCTGATTATTACGCCTCTCCTTAAAAGATAATTGTACAGCCCGGTTGCATCAGTTTTAAAATCGACAAGAATAAAATTTGTTGCACTATCAAAGAAGCAAAGTTTCAATCTGCCTAATTTCGCATAGAGAAATTTCTTCTCTTTATTAACATAGCCAACAACTTTCTTTAAGAAATCTTTATTCTCTAAAGCCTCCAGCGCTAAACTCTGAGAAAATCTGTTTACGTTAAAGGGCTCACGCACCTTATTTAAATAACCGGCGATCTCTTCGGTCGTAATTGCGTAACCTATACGCAGCCCTGCCAAGCCATATGCTTTTGAGAAGGTGCGCGTAACTATAAGGTTTTCTCTTTTTTTTAGAAGCTCTATGGTTCTTGGAAAATCACCAGGAGCAAATTCAAAATATGCTTCATCGCAAAACACAAGAACCCCTCTGGGAATATTATTGATAAACTCATCAAATGCATCCCGGCGAATGTAAGAGCCGGTAGGATTATCGGGATTAGCGATAAAAACTATCTTTGTTTTTTTGGTAACTTTCTCAGCGATTTTATCTAAATCGTAACTCATATTCTTAAGAGGAACTTTTACAATAGACGCACCCTGGATTTCAGATTGTATTTCATAGATGAGAAAGGTCGGGTAAGCAACAACTACTTCATCGCCTTTGCCTACAAAGGCTCTAACGCTCAGCGTAATTATTTCATCTGAACCGTTTCCGAAAACAAGCTGGTTGCCGGATACTTTAAGCTTTTTAGCAAGAGCCTTGCGCAGATAAAAACAGCCGGATTCGGGATACCTGTTTATAGAGGCAAGTTCCTTTTTTAAAACTTTATTTAAGTATAAAGGAGCAAAGGGGATTTCATTGGAGGCAAGTTTGTATATCTGGTTTAAACCATAAGACCTTTTTACTTCCTCAACGGGCACACCCGGAATGTATGGTTTAACATTATTTAATTCGATCCTTATGTTCATTTTTCTTTTTTTAGGCGGAAAAGATAATTTTTAGATTTCTTTTGGGTAAGAACCGAGAACTTTTACGAAGATACAGGATCTCTCAAGCTCCCTAAGAGCCTTCTTGAAAACCGGTGAGCTTTTATGCCCTTGACAATCTACGAAAAAGTAGTATTCCCATGCTTTTCTTTTAGAGGGGCGCGACTCTATTTTGGTAAGGTTAATCCCGTGCTTTTTTACGCAGGAAAGCACATCATGGAGCGCTCCCACTTTATCTTTTATAGAAAATAACAAAGAGGTTTTATCATTGTCCGAAGGCAAACTGTCATTTCTTGAAATAACAAGAAAACGCGTATAGTTATGCATCGCATCCTCAATGGAGGAGGCAAACACATTAAGGCCGTAGAGGGACGCAAGTATCTTATTTCCTATACAGGCACCGTTATTATCTTTCTTGGCCAAAAGAGCGGCCCTTGCGGTAGAAAGCGCCGGGATGAGTTGTGCTTTATTATAATGGCGCCCTATCCACGCCCTACACTGGGCAAAAACCTGAGGATTAGAGTATATTCTTTTGATATTCTCTTTTCTCTTTCCTAAAAGACAATGGGATATATTCAATGTTACTTCGGCGCAAATCTGAAGATCCGAATCGAAAAACATATCCAGCGTATAATTCACTACCCCTTCGATTGAATTTTCAATAGGCACCACACCATAATCAACTTCACCCCGGCTGACTTTATCAAAAACATCACTTATGCTCTCGGAAGAAACGTATTGCTGTTTCTTACCGAACTTCTTGGCAGCCGCCATATGCGTAAATGTACCCTGGGGGCCTAAATAAGCAATCTTTAAAGCAGCTCTTAAAGATCGGCAAACGGAGAGTATTTCAGAAAAAATAATATCAATATCTTCGCAGGATAGCGGGCCGGAATTCAGCTTCTTAAGTCCGTTTAGAATACCTGCCTCCCTTTCCGCGGAATAAACATCAAGGTTGTCCTTTTTCTTGACAGAGCTTACCTTAATTACTTCTTTGGCCCGCCTGTTAAGCAAGTTGAGAATTTTTTTATCGACCCTATCGATTTCTTTTCGTAATTTACGTAAATCCATATATATCTTCTTTGAAGTTTCTATAAACTTGTCATCCTTAAGCCTTGGGCGTTATGCCTTATTTTCTAACCTGAACGGATGCCCTTGGTTTTAACCAGGCAAGAATCCTGTCTTGGTTTAAAACAAGCGCCGGCTTGCTTCAAAGCATCAAAATGGCCAATATCAAGCCAGGTACCTTTTAAAATATATCCGTACACCTTAGTTTTATTAGCCAGCCATGATATATACTTACCGGAAGCATCGGCAGTTTCCTCTTTAGATATAAAGTCATCGATAAATTTCAGGGACTCCTGAGGAAAATAATAAACACAGCACGCAATCAGGCTTGTGGCTGGCTCACTCGGCTTTTCACAAAAATGAACAATCCTCATCCTGCGGTTAAGCTTGACTACACCGAATCTACGGGCGGCTTTAAGGCTGCCTACGTCATAAATTCCGACAATCGGAAAGGGGCGTTTTTTTAAAGCAAATTCTATGAAACCCGATAGGCCATCCTCAAATAAATTATCTCCGCCTAATACTAACCATCCGCTTTTCTTGCTGTTTATTGCGAATCTTATATCTTTTATAGCACCCAAACGGTCATCCGCAGAAGCTGTTCCGTCGTCTAAAACATTAACAGAAATTCCGTACTGCTTTTTCCAGTTGATAAAATTTGAATAGAATTTAGAATTAGATACGACGGTTATGTTTTTTACAGGGTAATTACAGCCAAGCCGGTTTATTTTATCTATTAAATAATTAATTATCGGCCAGCCGTTTACGGGTATCAGCGGTTTTGGCAAATTGACTGTCAAAGGATATAACCTTGTACCGTAACCAGCCGCTAAAATTACTGCTTTCATCCTGTTAGATCAATACAAGCCGCGCATAATCATCTTTGAGTATTGCCTTTAAAGATTCCTGAAGATATTTCACTACTTCTTTTGCGGTATGCAAATTAATAATTCCTTTGGCAGCTTCCTTCGCATCATTGATGTTGACCATACTGAGCAATTCCTTTATTCTGGGCACCAAGGGAACCGGCATGCTGAATTCATCAAGTCCTAACCCTAAAAGCAAAAACGCAAAAAGAGGCTCTCCTGACATCTCACCGCACATGCCAACCCAAATATTATTCTTATGCGCACTATCTATAATTTTTTTAATCAAACTTAAAACCGCCGGGTGCCCCGGCTCATAAAGATACGCTACCTTTTCGTTAACTCTATCAACTGCCAGACAATACTGGATTAAATCATTGGTTCCTATGCTGAAAAAATCGCTCTCTTTAGCAAGGGTATCGGCTGTCAAGGCGGCAGAAGGGACCTCGATCATAGTCCCTATAGAAATATTTTCATCAAATGAATTCTTAGATTTCCTAAGGTCCTTCTTGCAGTCATTAATCAGCCTCTTGGCCTCAAGCAACTCCTCTATTCCGGAAATCATGGGAAACATCACCTTTACATTTCCTTCGGAAGATGCACGCAGTATCGCTCTTAGCTGAATTTTGAAAATATCAGGATGAGCCAAGCAAAAACGGATAGCTCTCCAGCCCAAGAAAGGGCTCATCTCTCCAGGAACCTGGTATTGCGACAAAAACTTATCCCCGCCGATATCAATAGTCCTTATGATAACCGAGTGCGGTCTAACTTTCTTAGCCGCTGACAGATAAGCTTTATATTGTTCTTCCTCATTAGGCAAATCTCTCCGCCCTAAAAACATATATTCTGTACGGTACAAACCTATACCTTCTGCGCCAAAATCGCTAATCATCCCGAGCTCTTCTGGTAACTCTATATTTGCAGAAACAACTATTTTCCTGTCTTCTTTGGTTAAAGTCCTCTTAAAAACATGGACTGCCTTTGAATCACGGTGAATTTTCTGTATTCTTTTCTGGTAATCATGCAAAACCTTCTCTGTGGGGTTTACAATTACCAGCCCTTCCGAACCGTCAACAATAACGGTATCTTGTGAAGAAATAGTTTTCGTTGCCACTTCAACGCCGACAACAGCCGGAATACCCAAACTGCGGGCGATTATTGCCGCGTGAGATGTCCTTCCTCCTACGTCAGTGACGAAACCTACGATTTTATCCCTGGGGAGCGTGGCTGTCTGCGAAGGTGACAGGTCACGGGAAACAACAACAACCCTGCCCTTTAATTTATCAAGGGATACCTCCTCCTTCTTGAGAAGCTTTCTTAAAACCCTCCTTGAAACATCCTCAATGTCAATAACGCGCTCTCTTAGGTATTCATCATCTAATTTAAGCAGTGTGTCTATATACTTTTTTATGCTCTGAGAAAACGCATAATCTACATTAACTTTTTTAATTTTGATGTGCTGAATAATATCTTCGATTAAAACACGGTCTTCAAGCACAAGCATGTGGGCTTCGAAAATCTTACCGTGATCAAACCCCAGTTCATCGGCTATCCTTTTCTGGAGGCTGGAAATTTCTTTTCGCGTATCAATTAAAACCTCCTCAAGGCGGTATATCTCACGGGAAATATCCTCATGAGATATCTTTCGCTTGGGGATAATAAATTCCTCTCTTCCCAGAAGAACGCTTTTACTTATCCCTATGCCGCCTGAAGCTGCTATGCCTTTAAGCTTAATCATGTTCACTCACCAGAAAATCTTTAAGCTCACGGTGGGCATCTTGGGCATCAGTGCCCTCGACTACAAGCTTAACCTGAGCACCCCTGTTAATTCCTAAACTTAAAATCGCCATAATTGATTTTCCGTCAGCTATCTCGCCGTCTTTTTCCAATCTAATCGCTGAATCATATTTGTTAGCGATCTGGACAAAGATTGAAACCGGCCTTACGTGAAGCCCATGGGAATTCTTAACAATAATTTCTTCTTCTACTTTTGACATAATCATGAAATTACTTTATTGTTTCGCTTTAAGGTATCTTTATCTAAAGGCTTATAAACGATAAAAAAGTGATATTACTGAACTAAATGTTTTTTTTGTATGAAAATAAGAGCTTCTTCTACGCTCTTGGCATTCTTTAATTGTTGGACAAAATAACGGTCTCGGAGCATTCGAGCCAAAAAGGCAAGCATCTTAAGGTGTAAACCGGCCTCTCTGTTGTTGGACAGCAAAAGAACTACCACACAAACTTTATCTTGGTCCAATGCGTCAAAATCTACGCCATCGTGAGAAATAGCAAAACAGATAACCAGCTTTTTCATATATCCAAGCCGCGCATGAGGCAAGGCAATACTGCCCCCTATTGCGGTTGAACCCATTTCTTCTCTTTGCATAAGAACTTTCAAAATATCTTTTTTGTTTTCACTTTTTATCTTTTTAGCGGATATTAAATGGTCCAAAATCACAGAAATGATATTTTTCTTGCTTTTTGCCTTTAAATTCAGAACTATACTGTTGGCGTCTAAGTGATCTATTAAATTTATATCCATTTATTAATCATTTTTAAAATAATTTGAAAACATAGTTAATAGGTCAAAGACTCCTCTTCACACGTTAGGTTTTCAATCAAAGCGGGGAAAGGGGATTGAACCCTCAACCTTCACGTTGGCAACGTGACGCTCTAGCCAATTGAGCTACCCCCGCACAATCAAATCAAATATCAAAAATGAAAACGGTTGAATACTATTTACCGTTAGTCATTTGCCATTTGCTATTCTGCCGCGGGGGAGAGTTGAACTCCCACCCGTTTAGGACATGGTCCTAAGCCATGCGCGTCTGCCAATTCCGCCACCGCGGCTAAATATGAGCCGCCCGAGGCTCGAACTCGGCACACCCGGCTTAAAAGGCCGGTGCTCTACCAGATGAGCTAGCGGCTCTTTTATCAGAATTCCTTAAGCTCTTTCTCTTTATCAGCGAGAATTCTGTCAACTTCACCAATATACTTTTCGGTCAGGGTCTGAAGATCATCCTCAGCCTTAAACCTTTCATCTTCTGGAATCTTTTTATCTTTTTCAAGGTTCTTGATATCTTCTTTTCCGTTACGCCTGACTGTCCTTATGGAAACCTTACCCTCTTCGGAAACTTTCTTAATTATTTTTATAAGCTCATCTCTTCTTTCCTGAGAAAGAGGCGGAACAACTAACCTGATTATTTTACCGTCGGCAGCGGGTGTTATGCCGAGATTTGATTGTAAAATAGCCTTCTCAATATCTTTAAGTGAATTAGGGTCGTATGGGTTAATAACAACAAGCCTTGCCTCAGGAACGCCTATTGTTGCGATTTCCTTAAGAAGAGTGGGCGTCCCGTAATAATTCACTCTTATACCTTCTACCATCTTGGGATTCGCTCTGCCTGAACGCAACTCGGAGAACTCTCTCTTTGTTGCCTCAACGGCTTTTTTCATCTGGTCCTCTATTTCTTGCAAGACTTGTTTTGCTAACATACAACCTCCTTTTATCAAGAAATACAGGTACAAGTTGTTTTTTCGCAAATGACTTTAAGCAAATTATCTTTTTTCATAAAGTTAAATACGATTATGGGAAGTTTATTTTCCATACAAAGGCTTACTGCTGTAGAATCCATTATCTTAAGGCCCTTCTTTATAACATCCATATAGGACATTTTCTTAAAAAGCTTTGCTTTTGGGTTCTTTATGGGATCCGAAGAGTAGACGCCGTCCACCTTGGTCCCCTTTAGCAGAACATCAGAATCTATTTCAATGCCTCTTAATGCAGCAGCTGTATCAGTTGTAAAATAAGGGTTACCGGTACCGGCAACGAAAATTATTGCTCTGCCTTTTTCTAAATGGCGTATTGCCCTTCTTCTTATATAAGGCTCGGCTATTCTTTGCATTTCTATTGCGGTCATAACACGGCATGGGACGCCTTCATTCTCCAGTGCATTCTGCAAGGCAAGGCCGTTTAGAACTGTCGCCAGCATACCCATGTAATCAGCTACAGTGCGCTGCATCTGGAATTCTTTTGAGCGATAAGCACCTCTAAAGATATTTCCTCCCCCCACAACAAGAGCAATCTGCACACCGCAGCCTCTAACCTCTTTAATCTGGCACGCCAAATGCGCGCAAACAGAAGTATCAATTCCGTGAGCCTGCCTGCCAATAAACGCTTCACCGCTCAACTTTAAAAGAACTCTCTTATATTTAGCCTTCATTTCATATTCCCAGCGAAAATCTGGAAAATCTTTTTATAACTATATTTTCTCCCGTTTGAGATAAAACCTCCTGCATATAATCTTTTATGGTCATTTTATTATCTTTAACAAAAAACTGCTCAAGAAGGCAATTCTGTCTTGCAAATTCGTCTAAGTTAGAAATCTTGCCAATCTCTTCTTCGGGTATTTCTTCACGGTTTATATACTTTGGATCAGCAGCAGCTATCTGCATAGCTAAATCATTAACAAATTTCTTAAAAACTTCCGTGCGGGCGACAAAATCAGTCTCGCAGTTAACTTCAACTAAAGATCCCAGGTTTCCTCCAAAATGAATGTAAGCGTCGATAATGCCCTGGGATGTGTTGCGGCCGCTCTTTTTCTTAATGATCTCGATACCCTTCTTTCTAAGGATCTCCAAGGCTTTATCAAAATCCCCCTTTGCTTTTACAAGAGCCTCTTTACAATCGTTAATACCCAGAGAGGTTAATTCACGTAATTTCTTAATATTCGCCATGCTCATGCTTTATTTCCCCCTTTTTATGATTATGATAGCTTTGCTATTCGGCTTATGCTTCCTTCTTAGATTTACGCCCGGTTTGCCCGCGGCCATCGCTGTCACCCGAAAGCTCATTATCAACTTCGGCACTTTCGGCAGCCTGCACCTGAGCGCCTTCTGAATTAACTTTAATCTGTTCTTTAGAATCTTCAGATAAATTTTCTGCGCTAGTTTTGCCCTCTTTAATGGCATCTACTATGCAGGATGTAATATAACGGACTGATTTAATTGCATCGTCATTGCCCGGCACAGGGTGTGTAATAACATCCGGATCGGCATCAGTATCAATAAGAGCGATTACCGGTATTGAAATTTTATTTGCCTCTCTGATACAGGCACTTTCTTTCTTGGGGTCAATAACATAAATACACTCGGGTAAATCATTAAGCGAAATTACCCCGGAGTAATTCTTTGCCATACGGCTGATCTCTCTGTTAATCATTACGATTTCCTTGTTGGATAATTTCTCAAGGCCACCGCTGCTTCTACGCTCCAGCAAACCGGTGTAGTATTTCATTCTGCCTTTAACTGTCGAGAAATTAGTAAGAAATCCTCCGATCCACCTTTCAACAACATAAGGCATATCGCAAGATACCGCAAGATCTTTTATGGTATCGCGAACCTGCTTTTTAGTGCCGACAAAAAGAACCTTGCCTCCCCGGCGCGCTACCTGAGAGGCGAAATCCTTAGCTTCCTGCAGCATCTGCGCAGTTTTCTCAAGGTCTATAATATAAACATTTTTCTTTTTTCCGAATATAAATCTCTTCATTCTTGGATTCCAGTGTTTACTCAAATGGCCGAAGTGAACACCGTTCTCCAATAACTCTTTAATAATATCGGGTAATGCCATATTGCTTAAGCCTCCTTCTCTTTACAGGTAAATCTCTTTAAAGCCCTATTCAAATCGCTGCGTATAATTATACCCCTTAAGATGCAACACCTTTATACGTTTCACAAGTATACCATATTTTAATACAATTTCAATATTTTATATAAATAAGGGTTTTGGCGCTTCCTATGGGCCTTTAAACGCTAAATTGCAGTTCATAAAGCTTTTTATATGTGGTAGCTTTTGTAAGCAGTGATGAATGGGTCCCTTGCTCGACTATCCTTCCTTTATCAATAACCGCTATACTGTTAGAGCGCTGCACTGTAGAAAGCCTATGGGCTATTATAAATGACGTCTTTTTTGACATAAGAGTCTCTATTGCCTGCTGAATCAACTGTTCTGAAGTCGAATCCAGCTGGCTTGTCGCCTCATCGAGTATCAAAATAGGGGCATCTTTTAATATGGCTCTGGCTATTGCTATTCTCTGCTTCTGGCCCCCGGAAAGCCTAAAACCCCTATCTCCTATTATCGTAGAAAAGCCTACCGGCATAGACTCGATAAATTCATATGCATGAGCCTTTTTAGAAGCTTCTAAAATCTCTTCTTCGGTGGCTCCGGCCTTACCGTAAGCGATATTCTCTCTTATGCTCGTATTAAACAGGACCATGTCCTGAGAAACCACAGAAACCAAACAACGTAAAGATTCTACTTTTATGTCCCGCAAATCTAATCCGTCAACCGTAATTGACCCCTTTTGAGGGTCATAAAAGCGCATTAAAAGGCTGATAAGAGTAGATTTGCCGGCCCCTGAAGGCCCGACCAAAGCCATTGCATGCCCTTTCTTTACTTTTAGATTTATATCTTTGAGCGCATATTGATCATCATCGCCATAGCTAAACCATACGTCTTTAAACTCAACACTGTCTTTAAACTCTGTTAAATCGAAGGTGCCAGACTTATCCTTAACTTTTACTTCCTGGTCCAAAATATCATGAATCCTCAAGGAAGCCGCCATAGCCTGTTGGTTTATTGCGTGGACATTGGACAATTTTTTTAAAGGGCGTATGGTTGATAAAAGAAATGCTAAGAACCCTGCAAATATACCGAAAGATACCCGACCGGCTACAATTTCATCGGCAATAAAACGGATTGCAAAGACTACCCCTACCACTCCGATAATTTCGGTAAGCGGTGAAAGAGCAAGCGTCCTCTTCTTTGTTTTTAAAATAAACTTGAAATACTCCTGGCTTAAATTCTTAAATCTTTGAAACTCATAGCCCTGCCGGCTAAAAGCTTTTACAATATAGGCGCCCTGGATGGTTTCCGACATTAAAGAGTTTAGGTCAGCCATTTTATTCTGAGTGGCAATTGTAAATTTCTTAATGCGTTTTCCTAGTTTAACTACGGGAATAATTATGATAGGCAAAACGAAAAAGGCTATAAACGGCAGTTTCCAGGAAATCATAAAGCCTATCCAAAACGATGCCATAGCAAAAATAACCACCTTCATTGACTCAAAAGCCATATCTTTAAGCGCCGCCCCGAAGGCATTTGCGATAAAAGTCACATCGTTGGTGATTCTCGACATTAGTTCTCCTGTTCTCTGCCTGCCGTAGAAATCAAGTGACAACTCTTGAAATTTAAAATAAAGCTTATTCCTTACATCCCGCGCTATACCCTGGCCCACAATGTTCATGAGATAATCTTGTGCAAAATTAGTTATGCCCTTTGCTATAAAAACAAACGGCAGAAAAATAAGAAAATAATTAAGCAGTACATTTGAATCCGTAAAGTTAACCCAATCAATGAATGACTGAACAAAGGAAGGAACATTTGCTGAAATAACAATTTTATTGTTAGTAAAAACCTTATCGAGCAAAGGAATAATAGTGCCTAAGCTGATGCCTTCAAAGATATTGCACAATGCCATGAAGATAACCGAAAGAGCGATTATTCCCCGGAAACCCTTGGCAAATTTAAGGATTCTTAAATATTCCTTTAAAAATGTCTTCATTTTTTAAATGTTATCATAAACCGACAGAATCAAGCTTAAACCCTGGCGTAAACGGATTCGATTTTACCACATTGATTGACTTTCCACAAGCTATTTGATACAATACGCTCTAAACGCAGATGATCGCATATCCAACGCATATCATCGCAGATAAGAATTCTCTACGTGAATTTGTGTTAATCTGCGTTTATATAATTCTTGTAAATTCGTGTGCGATTTGCGGCGATTTGTATTAGGGAGATTCGCGATTATATGAATGTAGGAATAGTCGGCATAGGAAAACTCGGCAGTATACACTTACGCATCTACAAGGAACACAGCCAGATACGTAATATATCTCTTGCCGATTGCGACGAGTCTAAACTTCTTCAAAATAAAAACCTGCCTGGCTTCTTAGATTACCACAAACTCATTGGCCGCATCGACTTAGTCAGCATCGCCACCCCCACTTCGACCCACTATGAAATAGCCCGTTTTTTCATAAAAAATAAAATTCCTGTTCTGGTTGAAAAACCCCTTGCGTCTAATTACCAAGAAGCAAGAAAAATAGTTGATTTCGCCGATAAGAATAAAACTTTACTTGTTGTAGGCCATGTCGAACGCCACAATAACGCTTACCTGGCAGTTAAAAAAATTCTTAAAACCCCTCTCTTTATAGAATGCCACCGCTTAAGCTGTTATCCTTACAGGTCTCTGGACGTAAGCGTTGTCCTTGACCTCATGATACATGACCTTGACATTATCTTAGACCTTGTTAAAGACACCCCGAAAAAGGTTGAAGCAAAAGGAGTAAAAGTATTATCTAAATCCGTAGACATAGCTAATGTGCGCATTACTTTCTCCAAAGGTTGTGTGGCTAATATTACAGCTTCGCGAATTTCAGCTAAAAAAGAAAGAAAAATAAGAATATTTATGCCCCGATGCTATGTTTCATTAGATTACGCAGAGCAGGAAGTTGAAATTTACGAGAAAACAAAAAACGGGATCAATAAAAAGGCTCTCCATATCCAAAAAGAAGAACCCCTGAAAAAAGAGATTTCTGAATTCATAAACCTGGTAAGGTCTAAAAAATTCACCTTAGAATATGCTAAGAGTGCGAAAAACGCCCTTGGCCTGGCTTTAAAAATTCAGAATATCATTGCAAAGCCGTAATTGCTGATGAAGAAAATAGTTTTTGTAGCCGGAGACAGATCCGGCGATATCTATGGCGGCCTTCTTGCTGAAAAACTCAAACTTAAATTCCCTGGCATAAAACTATTTTCATTCGGCGGCAGAAACCTTGCCCGCAACTGTAACCAAATAATAGACTTAACATCTTACTCTGTCTGCGGCCTCATTGAAGTAATTTCCTCAATGAAAACCCTCCTTGAGGTGTTCGATAAAACTTTTACTTCAATAAACAGGCTATGCCCGGATTTAATTATTCTTATTGATTTTCCTGATTTTAACTTAAGGCTTGCAAAGAAACTTAAAAAGAAATACCCCATATTTTACTATGTAAGCCCTCAAGTTTGGGCATGGCGCAAAAAACGCATAAACCTTATCAAAGAATATATCGGCAAAATGATAGTTATTTTTAAATTTGAACAGGAATTCTACAAAAAAGAGGGCATTGATGCTTTATATTTCGGGCACCCTCTGCTTGAGATAATACCGCAAGATGAAACGACTTCTGAAAAATCGATCCTTTTGATGCCCGGTTCACGCAAAAACGAAATAAAACATAATCTGCCGATTATGCTTAAAGCTAAAAATATTTTAAGCTCTAAGCTTAAAAACTACAACTTTACAATCGTAAGGCCTCATGATATAGATACCGGTTTTTATGATCAATTTAAACCTGGCTTAAAAATAGAAAAGCATTCTTATGAAGTTATTAAAAAAGCTTCTTTTATAATAACTTCTTCGGGTACGGCAACGGTTGAAATAGCCATTATGGGAATTCCTTTTCTGATTATATATAAGGTGAATTCCCTGACATGGGCATTATTAAGGAAAATGGTTAAAACCGATTACGTGGGCATGGTTAACATTCTAAGCTCAAAAATGATTATAAAAGAACTCCTTCAGGGCAATGCCAGCCCTGAAATTATTGCCGCAGAAACTTTATCTATCCTGAATAACCGGGTTAAATATTTAAGCATCAAAGAAGATTTAAAAAGTTTAAAAGCAACACTTTCTCCTTACGGAGCTTGCGAAAATTTCGCCGGTTATATTGGTGATTATCTTGAAATATAACGGGTAACAGACTGGCGGTTCTTCTTTATATGTGAGTACAAGGCAAGGATAGCGGCTGGGGTAATTCCGCTTATATCAAGGGCATCTTTTAAAGTTTTAGGTTTAAATTTATCAAGTTTCTCCCTTACTTCTTTTGAAAGAGAAGGAATTTTTAAAAAATCAAACGGCGGCACCTTAACCTTCTCTAAATTCTTTAGCTCTCTATTCCAAACATCTTCCCGGCGCAGGAAACCTTCATATTTAATATTTATCTCAGCTTCCGTTAACACAGCATTATCATATTTGTTTGATGTCAAATAACATTTAATGTCATGGATGCTTCTGCATGGCTGCTTTAGGAAGCCAGCAAGAGATGTTTTCTTGCCGTTAAGGGTAATTTTTGTACTTTTTAATTCACTGAGAGCACTTTCTATATTCTTTTTTTTGCTTTTAAACCGTTCATAGTCAGCCTTAGCCACAAGGCCGATATTGTATCCTAGCGGCATGAGCCTGCTGTCAGCGTTATTCTCTCTTACCGAAAGCCTGAACTCACAGCGTGAAGTAAACATGCGGTAAGGCTCATCCGTGCCTTTAGCGGTCAAATCGTCAGCAAGCACCCCTATAAATGAATCATGCCTTTTTGCAATAAAACTATTTTTCTTCTTATTGCTCAAAACAGCATTAACCCCCGCAACCAATCCTTGCGCCGCTGCTTCTTCATAACCGGTTGTTCCGTTTACCTGTCCGGCAAAGTAGAGGCCTTTTATGTGCTTAGTTTCAAAAGTCGGATAAAGCTGGGTTGAATCAATAACGCCATGCTCAATTCCATAACCAGGGCGTAAAATTTGAGCATTTTCTAAGCCTTTAATCGTCCGGATAAAATCCGCTTGGACTTTAAAAGGAAGGGAAGTTGAAATACCGTTAGGATAAATCTCTATAGAGTCTCTGCCTTCGGGTTCAATAAAAACCTGGTGGCTATTCTTATCCGGAAACCTGATAATCTTGTCCTCTATAGACGGGCAATACCTTACTCCCCGGGAGCGGATTTTACCCGTATAAAGGGGTGAATATTTAAGGTTTCTTCTAATTATAGAATGGGTCTTTGAGTTCGTGTGCGTTATATAGCAGCTTAACTGACGGGAGATAATATTTTTGTTTGAAAAAGAAAAAGGCTCAGCCTCAAGGTCGGGCGGCTGCTCGGCCATCTTCGAGAAATCTATGGTATGTTTATTTAAGCGGGCACAGGTTCCGGTCTTAAAATGTCTGGTTTTAATTTTTAATTTCTTAAGAACCGTAAATAAAGCATCACTTGATGATTCATAAAGCCTTCCGCCTGAGAAACTACTTAAGCCTATGTGTATTGTGCTTTTTAAGAATGTGCCCGGGCAAAGAATAACGGCTTTTGCCTTAAATATTTCATTGAAATTCGTTATAACTGAATGGACTTTCCCGGCTTTTACTTTTATTTCCGAGACCATGCCTCCAATGATACGGATGTTTTCTGAACCCTCGAGGAACTTTCGTGCTATTTGCTGATATTTAAACCTGTCAACCTGAGCCCGGGTAGCCCATACTGCCTTACCTTTACTTTTGTTTAAAACGCGGTAACCTATGGCACACTCATCAGCAATCCTTCCTATAAGCCCGCCTAAGGCGTCTACCTCCCGAACCAAATGGCCCTTTGCAATTCCTCCCACTGCCGGATTACAAGAAAGTTTGCCTATTGCATCAATATCAATGGTGAGCAAAAGCACACTACCGCCTAATTTGGCCGCAGCCCATGCCGCCTCAATCCCGGCATGGCCGCCGCCAACAACTATTACATCATATAAGAATGCTTGCATTGTTTTAGATCAAGGCCCTGAAATACTAACGGATTATTTCTTTATTTGTTGTTTGACGGAATTGATGGCTTTTTCGATAATCTCGGGATCACCTAAGTAATAGTGTTTGAGAGGGTTAAGATCTTCATCTAGTTCATATACGAGGGGGATACCGGTAGGTATATTAAGCTGAACGATATCTTCGTCGGAAATATCATCAAGATATTTAACAAGTGCCCTTAAACTATTTCCGTGTGCCGCAATAAGCACACGCTTTCCTGACAATATGCTGGGGGCAATCTCATCGTGCCAGTAAGGAAGAAATCTTGCAACCGTATCCTTAAGGCATTCGGTTAAAGGTAATTGGCCCCTTGTTAAAGACTTATAACGCGGGTCATTTCCGGGATAGCGCTGGTCGTCTTCTGTCAAAACAGGAGGACGGATGTCATAGCTTCTTCTCCAAATAAGCACCTGTTCATCGCCAAACTTCTCAACTGTCTCTATTTTATTTAACCCCTGCAGGGCTCCGTAATGGCGTTCGTTAAGGCGCCAGCACCTCTCAACTGGTATCCACATTAAATCCATGTCTTCAAGAACAATCCATAACGTGGCTATAGCCCTCTTAAGAACAGAAGTATAGGCTATATCAAAAGTATAGCCTTGTTTTAAAAGCCATTTTGACCCTTCATGCGCTTCCTTTACGCCTTTTTCGGAAAGGCCGACATCAGTCCAACCGGTAAATCTATTTTCCAGGTTCCAAACGCTCTCACCATGCCTTAATAATACAACCTTATACATTTTGTTTATCTCTAATTAGCACGCTACTTATGGAGTAAATGAAATGAACGAACATAAGTTGAGTCCTCATTAACATTTAGAGTACCCGCAAGCATCACACATCATGCACCCTTCCTGGTGCCTTAGAGCAAAACCGCAATCAGAACAAACCCCGACAATATTCCTAAGACTGCTTTGTACCCTTACGGCTACCGGTTCCTGCTTGGAATCCTGCTGGCCAATCTTAACTTTCACTACTTCTTTTTGATCTATTACCCGTTTTTCAAGAACACGGGCGATAGCATCAGCACAGGAGAAAATCTTTTTACCGTTTGCCCACGAAGGCGAAGGGCACCGGATACCCTTAAGCTGTTCAACCATAACTTTCATGTCAATACCGCCCCTAAGCGCAAGCGAAACAAGCCTGCCGATTGCCTCAAGCTGTGACGCGGCACATCCTCCGGCTTTACCCATTTGAGTAAATACCTCAAAAAGACTTCCTTCCTCGTCCTGGTTCACTGTAATATAAAGGTTTCCGCATCCGGTTGTAACCTTGGTGGTTGTTCCGATTATCACCTCAGGCCTTGGTTTAGGATATGTTATTACTGAAGGAGCGCTCTCTTTTTTCTCTTGCTGGTTTTTCTTATCAACAGTAAGCACCTGTACGCTCCGGGACCCGTCACGATAAACGGTAATACCTTTACATCCTAACTTGTAAGCAAGTAAGTAACCTTGTTTTACATCCTCCGCCGAAGCGCCGTTAGGAAGATTAATGGTCTTTGAAACTGCATTATCGGTAAAATCCTGAAATGCTGACTGCATTTTAATATGCCAAAAGGGAGAAATCTCCAATGCTGTCTTAAAAACTCCTTTTATTTTATCAGGAATATCTTTCATCTTTTGAATGCTTTCACCCTGAGCTATCTTTTTCATCAAATCTTCGGAATAAAAACCTTCTTTTTTTGCCGTATATTCAAAGGAAGGGTCAGCATCAAGAAGCTTCTCGCCATCTAAAACATTACGGAAAAAACACAAAGAGAAATTAGGCTCGATGCCTGAGGACGTCGGGCCTGATATTATGCTAATTGTTCCGGTAGGAGCAATTGTTGTAAGTGTAGCGTTGCGTATTCTTGCTCCCCGCTTATCCCATATGCTATTTTTCCATGCCGGAAACACGCCGCGTTTTTTTGCAAGCCTAACTGACTCATCGCGAGCTTTTTCATAAATATAGCCCATGACTTGTTTAGCAAGATCTATAGCCTCGTCACTATCGTAAGGCATACCCATAAACCCTAACATTGTTGCCCAACCCATAATACCTAAACCAATTTTGCGGGTTCTTAAAGTATTCTCTTTAATTTGCGGCAGGGGAAATTTGTTGGCGTCAATAACATTATCGAGAAAAAGAACGGCGGACTTGGTTGTACCGGCCAATTTCTCCCAGTCAATTTCAAACACGCCATTGGCCTCCTTAAGCATCTTAGCCATATTAATTGAGCCTAAATTGCATGATTCAAAAGGAAGAAGGGGCTGTTCACCGCAGGGATTAGTACTTTCCATATTACCCAGATGACAGGTTGGGTTAGCTTCGTTGATCCTATCAATAAAAACAATTCCCGGCTCACCGTTATTATGAGCGTTGGTTGCAATAAGATCAAATACCTCAAGTGCTTTAAGCTTACCCTTTGCCTCTTTAGTATGGGGATCAATTAAATCATAATCTTCATTCTTAAGCACTGCCTCCATAAAGGCATCGGTTAAAGCCACAGAAATATTAAAATTGGAAATATCTCCTTCTTTGCTTTTGCATTCAATAAATTCAACAATATCAGGATGGTCTACACGCAGTATTCCCATGTTTGCCCCGCGCCGGGTCCCGCCTTGTTTTACAGCCTGAGTCGCAGCATCAAAAACCTTCATAAAAGAAACCGGGCCGCTGGCAATTCCGCCTGTTGACTTAACAACGCTGCTTTTTGGACGAAGGCGGGAAAAACTAAAACCTGTGCCGCCGCCTGTTTTATGAACTAAAGCTGTGGCCTTAATCGCATCAAAAATCGAATCCATACTGTCTTCAACAGGAATAACAAAACAGGCGGAAAGCTGGCCTAGTTCTTTACCGGCGTTCATTAGCGTCGGCGAGTTAGGCATAAACTCAAGCTTTGAAATCATCTGCGCAAAACGATCGCGCGTTAAAACTGTTTCTTCCTTGTCTTCGCCGTATTTCTTACCCACCGAAGCAATTGCCGAAGCGACTCTTTCAACCAGCTGTTTGGGAGTTTCGATAACATTTCCGTTTTCGTCTTTTTTGAGGTAGCGTTTTTTAAGGACTATACAAGCGTTGGGCGAGAAATAAAGACTGTCATTCATGATAATATTCCTCCATCAAAATTAAAAATAACTGCCAACCAAATATTTTATACCATTCCCGGAAGAAAAGTCAAGAAATACCAGATGTAGTGTCAATCCGGTAAAACACACACAACATATTGAACATACAAGCAGGATTTTTGACGCGTAAAAAATGCATAATGACACAAAAGGGATATTACCGAAGTTAAAATTAAAAGCAGAAAATTTCAAGATTAACTGTAAGCCATCAAAGATGGAATAATATATGTGGTTTAAAAAGAAGGCAGGAAAGCACATGACTTAAAGCCGGTTTTATAATGATTCCTTTTAAGAAAATTTTTAAATCTGTTTGCGGTATTAAATGCAATTACCAGAAGTGCCGATAAACAAAATAACAATTAATGTTTTCTACCGCATACAGCCGGCTTTTAAAACGACGCTTACGCCCTGTTTATTTCTTTAATGAAAAAACATAGTTGATACAGGCGCCAAACTCATTAGGCTCGAAAGCTTCAAAGAACGTACTTTCAACGTGCTTATCTTACCTACCTTCAAAATAACAAAAGATGCTTTAAGCAAAACTAACAGTATCCCTTACAATAAGCTCAGGCTCAATAACAACTTTCTTATTAGATAATAATTTACTGATTTTTTCTTTCAAAATCTGAATACCAACAGAAGCCATCTTAGCCAGCGGCTGCCTTATCGTTGTAAGCATAAGGTTCCCGTGGATACAATTTGGATTATCATCAAACCCGACAACACTCAATCCTCCAGGAATTTTAATCTTCTTTTCTTCGCAATAAGCAAGCACCTCAACCGCAACTTCATCGCTGCAGCAGAAAATTGCTGAAGGTTTATCCGGTAAAGACATTAATTTTTCAGTTTGCTCACGAGCAATTTTGCGTGAGAAATTTGTGTTTGCTATATAGCGGTTATCTGAACTTATTCCGTTCTTCTGCAGTGCCGCCTTATAGCCGTCTAATCGTTCTTTTGCACACTGAATCCGTAAATCACCGACGAGATGAGCCACCTTTTTGTGGCCATGCTTTATTAGGAAATCGGTAGCCTCATAACCACCTTTAAAATTATCAATTGAAACACAACTAACGCCCGGATCGTCAACTTTTCTATTGATTACGACAAGCGGTATCTCCTCTTCCATACACCGCTTAAGCTGGCCCTCATTGCCTATAATATCTGCGAAAATTATCCCATCGACCAAAGAAGTCTTAAAGTTATCTTTGGTCCAAAAAATATGTAAATGCGTATCAATGCCGTCTTTGTCGAGCATGGAAGCAATGTTTCTTATGGTCTCGAGGGCATAATACGAATAAAAAATACCTTCGTATCCGGGAATTATCAAACCAAAACTATTAAGTTTTCCTCCTGCAAGCCGGCGGGCATAAACAAGCGGACGGTAATTTAGCTCTTTTACGATAGACTCAACTTTCTTACGGTTTTCTTCTCTTAAAGAGGTAGGATTATTAAGGAACCTTGAAACAGTTGCAATAGACACACCGGCTTTCTTGGCTACTTCTTTTATGGTAAGTTTATTTGAGGCCATATATAAGGCGGATTATAACCTAAATTAAGATTGCAACTATTTACTTACAACAACATCGCCTTCTTGTATTAACAGGCCGGTGCTTAACTCTTTTATGTCAGCGGCGGAAATTTCCCGTCTTGTTTCAATTACTTCTACTGATCCTATATCCTTGCTGCCTCTTAATACCCTAAGAATAATTCCCGGGCGAACGCCTTGAGATTCACCTATATCGACAATTACAAACTTTTCCTGTGGATTGACCGCGATAACTTCTCCGCGTAAACCCTCTATGCCGGATGTATCGGGCTTTACGACAATAGGCGGAAGCTCAACAGATGCTGTCTCCGCAGAAGTCACCTGCTTTCCTGTTTTTATAGCTCTTTGTAAGTGATCCTGCAAACTGTCAAACGCAAGTGTTTTTTCCCTTACAACATTTTCAATTTCGGAAATTTTACTTTCTAAGACCTGTTTCTTTTTTAATACTTCGTTAAAATCATTCTGCAATGTTGATTTTTCTTTGTTAACAAGAACCGACTCTCTTTTCATTTTCAGATTTTCCGAACGAAGCACTTTTAATTCCTCCAGGGCGTTCTGGCGCGCTTCCCTTTCGTTAACTAAGTCTTTACTCATGATTCCAATAGTTCTTTCCTTAAACCTGATTTCTTCCTCAAGCCTATCGCGCTCTTTTGTTATCTCATCTATCTTTATGGCAATTTCCTTATTTTTCTTCTCAAGCTCAACCGAGCCGTCTGTTTGTTCGGCAAGCTTTTCTTTTAAGCCTTCCAATTCTGATTCCAGCTGGGCTTTCGCCTTTACAAAATCAGCCCAGTATTCTTCTGATGCAATTGATGCTTGACCGGAAGGCGTCATGGATTCAACGCTTATCTTTGGCTTAGCCATAAGCTCTTCGACTTTCTCTGCCAACAAATCATTCTGAAGGGAAGCCTCCTTGTACTTAGAAGCCAGGCCATCCCTTTCCCGCTCAACCACAGAAAGCTGATCACTAATCGAAGAAAGCCTTCGCTCTAACTCTTGCTTTTCGGTATTTAAAGACGAGTATGAATCATTAAGGTTACTGTAATCCTCTTTTTTCTGTTTAAGCTCAGCGCTCAAAGAATCCCGTTCACTTTTAAGGCTCTGTTTCTCGGTATAAAAAGTCCATGCAGCAAATCCACCCACGCCTAAGGCGAGTATCAGAAGAGAAATGATAAGTTTCATCTTATCCATTAACACCTCCCTTTTCGTATAAAAATATTATTAAATTATTAATGCCATTATTATAGCATGCGAAAGATATCTGTAAAGAAACATTATTGATTTATTTCATTAAAAGCTCCCAGCGCGGCCCCTAGAGAAGTTGCCCCGGAACCAAGCTGAGAAAAAGCAATTTTGCAATTTTTTCTTGATTCATTAAAAGCAAAATCCTTTACGGAATCTATGCATTCCTGCAAAAGGAAATCGCCCGATTCCTCAAGGCCTCCTCCGATAATAACCATGTTAGGATCAAAGAGGTTTATCAGAAAGGCAATCTTCACTCCAAGGGATATTGCTGCCTCTCCCAGGACTGTTCTTGAAACAGGGTCTTTCTTTTTTGCCTCATTGAATATATCTTTTAATGCCAGCTCGCCGGTAGGGGTGATTTTTCTTATTAAAGATGTAACTTTCCCCAGCGATATCAGCTCTTTAGCTCTTTTTACCATATCTAAATCAGCAGGCCATTGCCTTAAAAAAGAAAAATCTCCCAAGGTAGAACTCATTGCCTTTTTGGAGCGCAAGAAAATCTCTCCTGCCCGGCCGCTTTTACCTCTATAAACACTTCCGTCTATGATTATACCGCAGCCAACACCGGAAAACATATAAATTATATTCTTATAGCGGGAAAAATTTATTTTATGTTCGGCCAGGGCACATGCGGTTGCATCATTGTCTACTGAAACAGGTAATCCAAACTTTTTCTCAAAAAACTCTTTTAACGGTACCGCAACATACACGTACGAAGATTCTTCTCTCTGGGGCCAATACACAATTCCTTTGTTTCTGTTTACAATTCCCCCCAATGCCAACCCGACACATTCAACAGTTTCCCTTAGCTTCTTGGCCTTATTCAATATTTCATCAAATAACTCAAAAAGCATACTGATGGTTTCATTGGCGTTGGCAGGGCCGTTCTTTCTCTCTATTTGCGCCGCTATACTTTTGTCCTCCCTCATAAGAACAGCGCCCGCATTAAAAAGATTAATCCCGATTCCTACAGAAATTTTTTCTTCCACTATTTCCCCTTTTTAATAATTTTATCAGATTATATCCGCATTACAACAGTTTTCAATCTTATATTTTATCTTCTTTATTTTTTCCGAAGGCCGCGATTTCCAGCGGCGATGTATCCAGCTCCATTGAGAAGGGAATTGCTTAATCCACCCTTCGATAATTCTGGTGAATTTAACGGCATTTATCAAAATGGTTTCATTTTTTTCGGGTGCGTGGTCTAAATCAAGTTCAGGAAAAATACGGATACAATGTTTCCCTAAGGATTCCCTGTGTATATAAGCAGCGACTATGGGCGCTTTGGTTCTTAAAGCAAGTGTTATAGGGCCTACAGGAGTAGCTGCGAGTTTATTAAAAAATTTTACCCAAACTCCGCCGGTTCCGAAATTCTGGTCCATTTGGATTAACACAATCTCGTTCCTTTTTAAACAGGTTATGATATCATTGATACACTTTCTGCGGGGGTATGAATAAATAGTTTTAATACCGGTATGGCTGCGTAATTCATGTATGTAGTCACCGGTCTTTTCATCACGCATTGGGCGGGCTACAAAATTAACAAGATACCCCTGGCGCACCAGGCGCAAACTTAGAAGCGGAAAATTTCCTAAATGGGCAGTGAGAAGTATTGCGCCCTTGCCTTTTTCTAATGCTCTTTTAAGAAATTCATCCCCTTCTATGCGTATTGCCTGCTTGGCCTTATCAAGATTTATGGAATAGTGCAGCAGCTCAAACGCACTCTGAGCCATAAAGATAAAGAAATCCATAGTTATCTGTTTTTTTTGTTTAAGGGATAATTCTTTAAAAGCAATTGATAAACCTTCAATGGCAATTTTTCTATGCCGTCCGGCAGCAAAATATGCGATTCTGCCCAGTATATGCCCCGACAGGTAACCCGCACAAAGAGGCATTGCTCCGTGCAGAGCAGTGAAAAATTTCAAGAAAATCCACCCGGCTTTTCTTCTGGCAGCTCTTGTATAATTTTTGATCATAATTTATAAATTATATCACAATTACTGTTTTGGAAAAAGTATAATCAACTGCTGCATCGGCCGCAATCAAAAACACATAATTTTGTCTGGCGTATGCGGCCTGCATCCTAACGTTTATACCCGATCTTTCTCAAAAAATCTTTTCTCCACTGAATATCTTGAGGCCCCTCAACTCCTTCGGGAGAACTTCCGTCAATTACGCCGATAATGCCCCTTTTATTTTCTGTGACGGCAACAATTATATCTACGGGATTTGCGGTTGCACAAAATATACGGCATACCTCAGGAACGTTTTTTATCTGAGGTAAGAAATTAATCGGGTAAGCTCCTTTTAGCATGATAAAAAAAGAATGCCCCGCGCCGACGCTTAAAGCAGCCTTGATTACGGACTCTTTAAGATCATCATCGTTTCCCTCAACCCTGACTAAACATTTACCTGAAGCTTCACAAAATGCCACTGCGAATGAAACAAAAGGAACTCCTCCTGCGATAACTTCATATAAATCCTCAACGGTTTTAATAAAGTGTGCCTGGCCGATAATAATATTTACGTCTTCGGGCTTCTGTATTTTAACGACTTCTAATTCAACACTCATCCTGTACCTCCCGTATCGTTTTCTGGTATTGCCTGCTGCCTCTAAATCCAAAGGCCAAAAGTAAAACAAATAAAGCAACTCCGCAAAATACCGCAAACAGCTCACCGTTTTCTCTGTAGAAACTGCTGCCTTTGGTTAAGTTAATACGAAAACTTTCGGCCTTATCAAAAAAGACTTCCTTTCTATTATTCTTTATTATTTCAATTTCACCCCTTGAAGAAACCCAGCCGCTTATTCCGGTATTGGCACAGCGGATAAGAGGGATACGGTTCTCAACGGCTCTAAGCGTCATAATCCCGAGATGCTGCAAGGCCTCAGGGTTACCCGCAAACCATGCATCATTTGTTATATTAACAAGAAAATCTCTGCCTTTAGAAAAATTTCTAACAAAGTCAGGGAAAATATCTTCGAAACATATCAGTACCGAAAATTTTCTATCATTGTAATCAAAAACCGTAAACTCTTTGCCGCTCTCGATATCTCCTATAGAATTAAGAACTCCGATAAAACCCAGAAACTTCCTAAGAGGAACATATTCGCCGAAAGGAACAAGTTTAACCTTTCTATATACGCCTTTAAGTGCCCCGGTTTTATCAAACACAAAAGCGCTGTTATAAAAAGAGTCATTCTCTTCTTTGACCGCGCCGAAAATAGAATCCTTCCCGGTTTTCTTTACAAAATAATTTAACTGACGCAAATTGTTTTCGTTAACGATATCAGGCCAGGCAGCCTCGGGAAAAATTACCAAAGACTCCTCTTTTGAATCTTCAGCAAGTGAAAAAAGCTTTTCTTTTATAACTGCCTTTGCAAAAACCTGCCATTTAAATTCCTGGGCAATATTGGGCTGGATAAGGGTCACGTCTACACTGCCGCTATCGTCTAAGGAGAATATTCGAAGTGACGAATAAAGAATAATGCCGGAAAATACGGCGACAATATAACTTATTCTGCTGAATAGCAAACGGTGTTTTTCCTGGTTTTGAATTTTATTTCTAAAGGCAAAGATTATTTCTAATACAGCTGTATTCACTGTAACTATAAAAAAAGAGATGAGTTTTGCGCCTCCGGCGTCTGCCGGCTGGATTAAGAGGAAATTGTTATATTGAGAATATCCCATGTTCCCCCAGCCAAACCCGCACCAGATATTCTCTTTAAGCAATTCTATTAAAACCCACGCGCAGGCTAACGACACAAGCCTAAGAGGACGCGTTATAAAATAACCTGCGATAAAGTAAAATAAAAGCGAAAACAAACAAAGATAAGAAAGCAAAACCAGCAAACCTAAAAAACTAACATTGGCTACCCAGAATAAAACGGAACCGTAATACGAAATGCCAAACGCAAAAGCGCCGATTAACCCCTTTTTATAGCTGCTAATTGCAATCACGTAAAGAAAAGGAACAAGAGAAAACCAGGCTAAAAGAGAAAAGGAAGGAAAATTAAAAGTTATACCGGTAAGCAGTCCGGAGATAATTGATAGTAGTATGTAAGCCATTACTTTATCAGCGTGTAGAGACGCGATTAATCGCGTCTCTACACAGCGAGCGTTATTCCGCGTATAAATCCGCGGTAATCCGCCTCTATATTAGGTGTCTACTTGTCAATACCGCAGCACTTTTTGTATTTCTTCCCGCTTCCGCAGGGGCAAGGCTCGTTTCTCCCGACTTTTTTCCCCGAGCGGATAGGAACTGCTTTTTTCTCAGGCGGTTTAATCGCCGCCGCTTTTGCTTCCTCAACAAGGGAAACACGTGAATGCACAAATTC
This sequence comes from Candidatus Omnitrophota bacterium, assembly GCA_043820815.1. Classification (GTDB taxonomy): domain Bacteria; phylum Omnitrophota; class Gorgyraeia; order Duberdicusellales; family 4484-171; genus JBDRDJ01. Next base: position 56,569 of record JBDRDJ010000020.1, on the reverse strand, counting down.
ACGGGCAGCTAACGGAGAAACCCCTTCTTCATCCTGAGGCACAAACAAATTTGCTTTGAATATCAAATCGGTTACGCCTTCTTTAACAGAGGCAACCATAGCATTGAATGCCTCATAAGATTCTTTTTGATACTCAACCAGAGGGTCCTGCTGGGCATGGGCTCTTAATGAAATACCCTCGCGCAGCGAATCCATTATTAAAAGGTGCTCTTTCCAGCGCCCGTCAACTACTCTTATAGTGATGAACTTCTCAATGCGGCGCATGTTATCCGGGCCTATTTTCTGCTCGTGCATAAGGTAGACATCCATGGCAATCTTATGCAAATATTCCAAAGCTTCGTCTAATGACATATCCTTTAATTTTGAAGTTGATATATCAATGTCGAACTTGGATTTAAACCAGTGGTATAATCCGAGGCTGTCTCTGTCTTCGCCGAAGAAAACTCCGGCATTCCTGCCTATTACTTCTTTTAACATCTCAAGCACATCTTCCTTTATATCATCCCTCTCAAGTATATCTCTTCTCTGGCTGTAAATAATTTCTCTTTGAGAGTTCATTATATTGTCGTATTTTAAAAGATCTTTGCGGGCTTCGAAATGATGCCCCTCAACCCTCTTCTGGGCAATTTCCAGAGGCCTCTTGATGCGGCTGTGCTCTATGGGCTGGTCGTCAGGAAGCTGATTCATTAGAAAATGTATCACCCCCAGGGAACCGAAAAGGCGCAGAAGGTCATCCTCTAAGGAAACATAAAAACGCGAAGACCCGGGGTCTCCCTGGCGGCCGGAACGCCCCCTCAATTGATTATCAATTCTGCGGGATTCATGGCGCTGGGTACCGATGACATGAAGGCCTCCCAGCTCAACAACGGCTTTGTGTTCCTCTTCAAATTTATATTTGTATTTTTGGTATAAATTTTCGTATTCACCGCCATGAAGAGGGTCTTCGGGGCCAATATTATTCCTGGATAACATATCTTTTATAAAGTAATCTATATTGCCTCCCAGTATAATATCGGTTCCTCTTCCGGCCATATTTGTTGCAATGGTTACCTGGCCCATCCTTCCTGCCTGAGCAACGATAAAAGCCTCCCTTTCATGATATTTAGCATTCAACACGTTATGCTGTATGCCTTTTTTGCCAAGCAAAAAAGAAACTTCTTCGGAATCTTCAATTGAAGTTGTACCAACCAGAACCGGGCGTTTCTTCTCATATAATTCCTCAATCTCTGAAACTACGGCTTTAAATTTTGCATCTTTTGTCTTGTATATCCTGTCAGGAAAATTAGTTCTGATTAAATCCTCATTTGTAGGCATAACCGCTACGTCAAGTTTATAAATATGCCTGAATTCATTTGCTTCTGTATATGCGGTTCCTGTCATTCCGGCAAGTTTTTCATACATTCTGAAATAATTTTGCAAAGTAACGGTTGCAAGTGTCTGATTTTCCTGTTCAATTCTTAAATTCTCTTTTGCCTCTACCCCCTGATGCAGCCCGTCGGACCATCTTCTGCCGGGCATAAGGCGCCCTGTAAAATCATCTACAATAATAGCTTTACCGTTTTTTACTATATAATCTTTGTCTTTACGGAAAAGATAGCGAGCGCGCAGACTCTGGGTTATATAATGCATCCAGGGCTCGGAATACTTATCAGGTGCCTCCTCAAGGTTGTTTACGCCCAAAAGCTTTTCACACCTTTTTTCTCCGCGGGGCGTTAGGTATGCAGTGCTTGCCTTTTCTTCAACAATCGCATCGTGGCCTGTTTCGAAATCCTCAAGACTTATTGTTTTCTCGCTGCCGTCGGAATGTTTTACCGTAACCATTCCGTCTCTGCCTTTACCGTCAAAACTCTGAATTATAAAATGGATGCTCAGCTGCCTTACTGCCCTGTCAGCCAGATAATATTTCTCAACCGAAGCTTCGGCAGGCCCTGAGATAATAAGGGGGGTTCGGGCTTCATCTACTAAAATAGAATCAACCTCATCAATGATAGCATAAAAGTGGCTCCGCTGTACCATGCCGGAAAGTGTCATCTCCATATTGTCTCTTAAGTAATCAAAACCAAACTCATTATTAGTCCCATAGGTTATATCGCAAGAATAAGCGGCTTTTCGCTCCTCTTTAGAACTTTCATTCTGGATTACGCCTACGGTAAATCCGAGATATTCAAATATAGGCCCCATCCACTCCCTGTCCCTTTTAGCCAGATAATCATTAACGGTAACTATATGCACCCCCATGCCGCAGAGAGCGTTCAATGAAGCAGAAAGCGTGGCCACAAGTGTTTTGCCTTCTCCGGTAACCATCTCGGCAATCATGTTCTTATGAAGGGAGACCCCTCCCAGCACCTGAACATCAAAATGCCTCATTTTCACGGCTCTAAATGCCGCCTCTCTAACTACGGCAAAATAATAAGGCAAAATATTATCTAACACTTCCTGGCGGAAAGCTTTAAGTTTATCTTCGGGAATGTTTTTTAATTTCTCGCTTATTTCATTTTTGTAGCGGGAAGTTATATCTTTGAAAAAGCCGGCCGGCTTATCTTTTAATTCTTCCTCGAATGAATTGACCATGCCGGCGATAGGTGCCCAGTTAGATATCTCACGTATAGACGGGGTGGGTATATCCCCGGTTACATTAATTTGTACCGGCGGCTTTATAGAATTGATTCTTTTGCGGCATTTACTTAAAATTATTTTTTTCAGCATACAAAATTAAATTAATTAACCCTAACGAGGCTTATTCTTTTTTTGTAATTCCAGATAGGCATAAATAAAATCATCTATCTTTCCGTCGAGAACCGCTTTTGCATTGTGGATTTCTAATGCAGTCCTGTGGTCTTTTACCATGAGGTAAGGATGCAAAACATAAGAACGGATCTGGGAGCCCCATTCAATCCTCTGCTTCTTTCCCGATAGATCGTCAATTTCTTGCTGCTTGCGCCTCTCTTTTATTTCGTAAAGTTTAGCTTTAATAATTCTTAATGCGATATGTTTATTTTGATGCTGAGAGCGCTCATTCTGGCAGCTGGAAACTATCCCCGAAGGCAAATGCGTTATGCGCACGGCCGAATCGGTAACATTAACATGCTGGCCTCCGGCTCCGGATGCACGAAATGTTTCTATTTTCAAATCTTCAGGACGGATATCAATGCCTATATCGTCTTTTATTTCGGGGATAACATCTACCGATGCAAATGACGTATGCCTGCGCTTGTTGGCGTCAAAGGGAGAAATTCTTACAAGCCTGTGCACGCCGCTCTCGGACCGAAGAAACCCAAAGGCACGTAAGCCCTGGATTAAAAAAGTTATATTCTTGACTCCCGCTTCCTCTCCTTTAACTTCATTTAATACCTTTGATTCAAACTTCTTATCTTCTGCCCAGCGTATATACATTCTAAAAATCATATTCGCCCAGTCGCAGGCTTCAGTCCCCCCTGCTCCCGAATTTATTTCTAAAATAGCATTTTCATTGTCAAATTTTTCTGAAAAAAGCGATTTTACCCTTAAGATCGTACATCCGGACTCAAGTTCTTTAAGCTCTTTAACAATTTCTCCTTCATAAGACGGGTCCGCGAAAGATATCAGCTCTTTAAGCTCATTTGCCTTTTTATTTAAAACATCCCAGCTTTCTATATCGCTTTTTAATCTCTTAAGCTCTTCTATGACCAAAGCGGACGCTTTAGGGTCTGACCAAAAATCTTTGCCTGCCATCTTAAGCTGCAACTCCCCCACAGATTTTCTTTTTTTATCAATATCGAGAAAATCCCTGAAATTACTTAGGCTATCTTCTATGACACCAATTTTCTTGCTGAAATCTTCCATGGAAACTAAATAAGCCCTTTGTTTCTCATTTCCATCTCAAGCTCTTCTTTCTTGTCAGCGTACTCTAACGAAAGCTTGGGAGAAATTTTACCATCTTCGGCAAGCTCTATCAAGCATTGATGAAAAGTTTTCATGCCATAAACATCGCCGGATGATATATACCGCGGTAGTTCCCATAATTTATTTTCTCTAAGGAGCCGCGAGACAGAAGGGCTAAGTGCCATAATTTCATAGGCGGGTATCAAGCCGGAGGCATCAGCCAGAGGTATAAGCCTTAAAGAAATTACACCCTTAAGAAGTAAAGACAGCTCATGAAGAATAAGGCTGTGCTGGTGGGGAGGGAAAAAATTTATCATTCTCTCAACGGTTGAGGAGGCATTAACCGTATGCATTGTGGAAAAAACAAGAACCCCTGTTTCGGCTGCAGTCAAAGCCGCATAACAAGTACTAGCGTCACGGATATTTCCTATGTAAATAACGTCGGGTGAATGAAGGGCAAACTGGCGCAAAGCGTCTTCGTAACTCTTAACGTCAATGCCGATTTCTCTCTGGTTTATCATTGACTTCTTGTCGGTAAAGGTAAATTCTATGGGTTCTTCTATCGTAAGCACATGGCGCGGATAAGTTGTGTTGATATGCTCTATCATGCTTGCGATAGCGGTTGATTTTCCGCTTCCGGTTATACCGGTCAAAAGAATCAACCCTCTTCTCTCTGTGCAGAATTTCTCAAGAACCGCCCCAGGAAGATTTAACTCCTCAAAATTAGGGACTTTTAAATTAATCTTTCTTATAACCATGGCCGGGGTATCGCGCTGGTAAAATATACTTATACGGAAACGCCAGTTTTCTTTATGCCACAAAGCAAATTCACAGCTTCTATTTTCTTTAAGGTGCTTCTTATCCCTATCCTTGGTCATTTCATTAACAAATTTCTCTATTTCTTCAATGGTAAAAGGCTTATCAGTTAAAGGAACGACTTCTGTGCGCACGCGCCCTCGCAAAGGGCTGCCTGCACGCATAAAGATGTCAGATACTTTTTTCTCAACAGCTATATCAAAAATTTGGCTTAAATCCATAAATGCCTCCCTTTTTCTGAGGATTATTTAAGTTTAAATAACCTATCACCAAACGTAATCCTACGTTCTATTCTATCACATCTTTGATTTTTTTCTCCAGATTTATTATTTCTTTCTGGTTACTGGTTACTTTTCATACATTCTCTTTTTACGCCTGAGCAGGTGGTAATTATGGGCAAACCTGTGCGCTTCATCCCTTATGCGCTGAATAAGATGCAAAGACGGGCTATTCCCCGGTATTATTAACGGCTCATCCTTAGACTCAAGCCATAGCTCTTCATTTCTCTTTGCGATACCGATAACCTTCACATTGCAATTGATACCGGCTAATTGTTTTCTAACTGTTTCAATGTGCCCCTTACCGCCGTCAACAATAATTAGATCCGGCATTGATTTTTCTTCGCTCTTCAGGCGGCTGTACCGCCGGGCCGTAACTTCTCTAATCATAGCATAATCATCTATTTTCTTAACCCCCTTTATAGAAAACCTGCGGTAGCTATTTTTATCCGGCACCCCGTCTCTAAACACAACCAAAGAACCTACGGCAAGCTTAGGCCCCAGAGAAGAAATATCCATTGCCTCTATTACGAGCGGCACCCCTTTAAGGCCTATTAGTTCTTTGAGAGATATAAGCTCATGCTGGTTCGCCCGGCCGCGATAAAGGCCGTCAAGAGCATTTAATTTATCTCTTACCAGGGCCGCCTGCTCAAACTGTTTCTGGCTGGAAAGCAGTTTCATTTCTTTCCGAAGGCTTAGGACAATTTTCTTGCGCTCACCTTGTAAAATCCCGCATATACTGGAAATAGCTTTTCGGTAGTCATTGACTTTTATTTTACCCGCACAGGGCCCGGGACATAAACCAATATGGTGATAAAGGCACGGTTGGCCGGGTAAGCGGCGGCAGGTGCGGAAAGGGAAAACTTCCCGTATCAAATCAAGCGCCGCCTTAACGGACTTTGATTTTGTATAAGGGCCGAAAAGAATACTTTTTGTTTTAGATTTAGGCCGAACAATAGAAATTCTGGGAAATTCTTCCCTTGTAACCTCTATGAAAGGGTAACTTTTGTCATCACGGAGGGAAATATTATATTTGGGCTTTTTTTCTTTTATAAGCGAAGCTTCAAGAATCAACGCCTGGGCTTCGCTTAAACATTTGATATAATCTATAGCGGCTACGTTTTTAAGCAAAAGTTCATTCTTGGGCAAATTTGATTGCGTGAAATAACTTAATACCCTCTTTCTTAAAGAATTTGCCTTACCTATATAAAAAATATCCCCTTTTGCCGATTTCATAATATAAATTCCGGGGCAATCGGGAAATCCTCTCGCGCTTTTCTTAAGTTCCTCTTTCATGAAAACTTTCTTTTTATATAAATGATTTGCCTAAACCCGAAAACACAGGCTCCAAAGGCGAAAATAGCACAGAAAATAAATCCGGAAACCATTAATTTGATATATTTATTGAAGAAAAGCAAATTCCATGCAATGCCCGCAAAAAATGCAGCAATAATGCTTAAGGAAATAATTTTTAGAAGCTGTACCAGGGTATCCTCCCAATCGATAGGCCCGATGCGCTTTATGAGAAAATAATACAAAAGGAAACAGTTAAACATTGCCGCTATGGAGCTTCCCAAAGCTACACCTGCGATTTTAAACGGAAACATCAATAAGATGCTAAAGGCCGCGTTAACCAATAATGAAATTGCCGTTGTTTTTGCAGGTGTTTTTGTATCCTTTAAAGAATAGAAAGCACCCAGCAAAACCTTTATGGCACAGAAGAACAAAAGGCCCATAGAATAAAAGAAAAAAGCCGACGCTGTAATTTCTAAAGAATCCGCTTTAAAGCCTCCCCGGACAAGGATAACATCAAGGATGCCTCTGCCAAAAACCATAAAAACTACCGCTATAGGAATAATAAAAAATATCAAGTTTTGAAATGAAAAAACAAAAAGTTTCTTGAATTCATCCATCCTTCCGTATTTATGGTATTCGGAAAGATCCACTATCGTAACCCTAAAAATAGGAAGTGCGATAAGGGCAATCGGCAGCTGAATAAACCTGCTGGAATAGTGTATCGCACATATGGCGCCGCTTCCTACTATATTGGCAAAGGAAGCAAGAATGGTATCGAGAAGAACACTTAACTGATAAACTATGCTCGACCATACCCGGGGCACAAAAAGCTTAAACATTCTTATTATCTGGCTGTTTGACAACGCTTCCCTAAGCCGGAATTTAAAGCGGAAGCCTTCACGAAGTACCCCCATAAAAGGAAAAATAACCTGTAAAATTCCTCCGGCTACGACACATAGAAGAAGTACATTATTTTTAAGGGAGTGGAAGAAGAAAGGAATACCGAGAATAAAGGCTATATTTAAAAAAGCAGGCGTAAAAGCGGGAATAAAGAACTTCTTAAGAGAATAAAGTATTGCAGTAAGGCATGTAGAAACGCCGATAAGAAAAATATACAAGAACGTTATCCGAGTAAAAGACACTGCACGCAAAAATGTTTCCTGATCGCTTAAAAACCCCGGAGCCATACATAAAACTAAGTACTTACTAAAGATAATTCCTGCTGCGGTTACTATGGAAAGGACGATAATAAAAATAGAAAGCAGGTGGCTTGATATGTTAAAAAGCTCATATTTATCTTTCCTGTATTCAGATAAAACAGGTACGGCAACCGAGTCCGAAAACCCTTCTCCCAAGGCACTTCTTAACAAATTTGGTATCCTAAAAGCAACAAGAAAAGCCTCCAGGATAGAAGATGTCCCGAAGAAATTAGCTATTAAAATATCCCTTATAAGGCCTAAAAACCGGGAAAATAGAGTAGCCAGGCTTACGATTGAAGTATCTTTTATTATTCGCTTAAACATGAAGAATATAAATTTGAGTTAAAGGAATCTTGGCGATAAAATTAGACGCCAGCGTCATAAGAAAAAGAACTTGACATCACCCTTACATTCGTATAAAATCCTTAAACTTAATAAGAAATTATTTCAGCTTCCCTTTCTCATCCGCGAAGCGGATGATGGATATTTTTTGCAGCGCAAAAAATATAAGGAGGAAACATGCCGCAAAGAAGATCAGCAAAAAAAGAGCTTAGGAAAAGCGAGAAAAGACGAAAAAGAAACTTTACCGCGAAGAAAGCCGTTAAGGATACAATAAAAAAACTAAAAAAAGCTATTGAGAGCAAGGACACAAACTCCAGCAGGCAGGTTCTGAAAGAAGCATATTCAATACTCGACAAAAAAGCCTCTAAGAAAATAATCCATCCCAACAAAGCTTCCCGCAAAAAAAGCCGCCTTGCAAAACTAGTCAATAAGAGCGCCTAAAGACCCCGTGGCAACAGGCCCGCATTAAACAGCCGTATAAGCAGAAGTTCAACTGCTACTCTTGCGTCATTACCATATTCCTTAATATCCCTGTCGGCACGCCAGATATATTCCAGGCAAGAGAGCCTTTTGGCTTTATCTTTTATAGCTGAAACTTCATTTACCATAATCCCTAATATTAAAGGGGCAATATCGCTGGCATTAGATACCTCCTTAAAAAGGTTCTCGAGGCTGAGAAAAACAGCTTCTTTACCGGCTGCCCGAATGCTCTTTTTAAAATTAGCCATAAAATTAGGCGGCCCTGACGATGAAATTTTTACCTTCTGAGCATTACGGAGAATAAAACCAAACAGTTCATCAGAGGCAAGCTTTTTACTATTCTGCAGATAATAATAATCGTCTTGAGACTCAACGATAAGGTAATGAACGGACAACACCTTATCTAAATTATTTTTTAGAATAATTTTTACGTCTTTTGACAGCTTTAAGGGATCTCTTAGTATTAATATTTTGCCTCTTGTGAAGGAAAATGTGAAAACATTCTCTTTAATGCTTAGGCAATCTGCGTCTTTACCGAAAATTATATATTCTGAATAACACGCAGAGGTTTCTTTTGATATCTTTTGTTTGATACGCTCAATCGCCATTTTGCGCTGGCGTAAATCTTTACCGGCTACAAGATAAAGGCGGTCTGAAATCTTCATAGGAAAAATAAAAATCGGAAAGTATAACCCGGCATACGGATAGGCTGTGAGGCAAGCTGCGGCTATTAAATAATACTGGCTCTCTTTGCGGCCGGTAAGATGTTAATGCCGCCATTAACAGTATCGCAAAAGTGCCTAACGTGGTTTACCATTCCTCAACAACTGCTTCTTGAATCCTGCGTGCTGTATCGTCTATCAAATCTTTCTGGGCGGCTGATTCGCTTTTGCTCTGAGGCCCTGATAGAAAATAACTGGCTTTACCGCTTTCGGTCCCCTCTTTAAGAACCACACCCTTGGAATCTGTGAGCACAATATAAACATCAAGCCACAACCTTTGTTCGTTAACCTCATCGCCGTCGGTGTAGCGCAGCGCTTCCTTGCGGTAATCTTTTACGGTGCACCCTAACTTAAGAGCTCCCGCTTCCTGGCTTACCACTTTCAGCCGGCCGTAAGTATTGAATTTATCTATTAATGTATTGGTTAATTTCTTTTCAAGCAATACCGGAAAACTCCTGTATTCCGAATACTTTCTTGCCTCGGAAGTTATATCTACTTCGTTTGTTACGGGAGTGATAAATATTTTCTTTTCATTATAAATATAACCTGTTGTAGCATATCCGCAGCCGCCGCTTGCAAAAACCAAGGCCAAAAGCCAAAGACCGAATAATAAAAGCAATAACGAATACGGAAAGGAAAAATTACTTTTCATTAGTTTAATTCTCCGGTTCTTTTTCTCCGGATGCTTCATCCGGAGAAACTTTGGGCTCAGCTTTAATATCTTTATCTGCCGGCTGGCCTTCTTGACTTATGCCGGAAGAAGGCTGGCGGCTGGTTGAAACTTTTTGACGCTCCTGCCTGGCTTTTAATTTCAATTCTTTAAGCTTCTTTTTTCTTTTCTTCTTGAGTTCTGCGAGTTTGCGGTGTTCCTTTTTATCTTCTGCCGAACTCTTACCATTTTTTATAACCCCCGGGGATTCTTCCTTAACATCTGAGGCATTCGCTTCTAAAAGTTCAATTTTACGGCTGGCTCTATCAAAATATTCACTGTTTGGGTATTTGTCAACTACGATATTATAATAATAAAGGGCACTTTGATATTTGCGCTGAGTTTCATAAAAATAGGCTATATCATAATTCTTTCTTGCCTCCTTATTCTTTAAATTCTTAAGCTGCCCCTTGGCTTTTGAGAAAACAGCGGTTTCGGGATGCTGTTTAACAAATTCATCAAGCGTTTCTGATGCCTCTTCTATATAGGAGCTATCATAATCTTCACCGGCCGATATCTTTGAAGCAGCTATAGCTACCTGGTATTTACTCGGTTGTACCCACTCGCTTGTGGGATAATTATCTATTACCTTACGAAATGCATCTCTTGCTTCTTCGGGACGGCCTAACTGAGAATAAAGCATACCTATTTTGTACTGGGCTAAAGCAGCAAACTCGGAATAGGGAGCTTTATCAGTTATATAGGTAAAGATCTCTACCGAGGGATGTTCGACAAAATCGTAAACCGACAGCCCCAACCATTTCTTAGATTCACGCTGCAGAAAATATTCTCCAATATCATAAATATTCTTCAGGGTTTCGTTAATTTTCCTGCTATTAGGATAGCTGTTTATCAGTTTTTGATAATCTAAAAAAGCCTCAAACGGCTTGTCCAGAGCCTCCTTGCATTTACCCATATAAAATTGAGATTTGGCTGCCTGGCGTGAATCAGGATAATCCACTATAATCTTACTGAATTCGATATATGCGGCAGTGAATTTCTTCTGATCGTAATGGCCTAAGGCTCTGCGAAACTGCAAGTATGGAGTGGCAAGGCTTGCGCTGTCAGGGCCGCTGAATTTATTTGTCCTGGGAGACCATATCCAGAAAGAATAGGCGTTTACGCAGGAAAAATAAAGAATAAATAAATAAATAATAAACTTTCTCATAATAACTTATTAGTGAAAATATACCAGAACCCCTCTGATTTGTCAAATCAATCCTTAAGGCTTAGCTTTTTTTAATTGCACAAGATATGTTTATGCTTTACAATATTAATTAATACAGGGTAAAATATTTTTTAATCAATAAGGAGGCCTTTAATCAATGGAAAAATTTCAGAAAATCGTTCTTGATACCAGCATATTCGTAAACCCCGATTCCCGCGTTTTCTTTGGAAACACTCCCTATCAGGCACTGGTAAATTTCTTGGATATTGCTAAAGAATCCAAAAGAATAAAGTGTTATACACCTGTAACGATCTATGAGGAACTTATGAAATTCATTGAAAAAGAAATTCCACCTAAGAAGATGCTGTTCATTGAAAAGCGCCCTCCCTCATCATACGAATCAACAATTCCGGCTCTTTTTGTATATGAAATAATAGAACAAATTCGCTTGCGGATAAATAAAGGGCTTCGAGTAGCCGAAAAATACGCGCGTAAAGGAATAAAATATCAGTGCGATAATCCACAAGACCAAAGCGAAAAGGATAAAAGGTATCTTCCCCAGCCGGGCGAAGAAATTATAAAAAGCTTAAGGGAAGAATTCCGTATAGCTTTACGGGAAGGCATAATAGACAGCAAAGAAGATTTCGACCTAATTCTTTTGGCAAAAGAATTAGGCGCTTATCTTGCAACATCTGATAACGGCCTTATTACCTGGGCACATAAATTAGGCGTAACCTGCGTAAGCGCAAAAGAATTAAACGCCCTCCTCTTGCAAGGCTAAAGACTATTTGTGTTAATCTGGGTTTTAAATTTTGACGATTGAGGTGATGACTTCGCGGATTAAGTCCTGAAGGGTAATAATGCCTGAGGGGCGCCTTCCTTTTAATACCAGGGCTATACTTTCCTTGTCCGACTTAAGGCGCGTAAACACTTCATACAGCTTCTGGTTTGCTCCTACTTTAGGAATTGGCCTGATTAAGTAATGCCAATTCTTGCCGGGATTGTAGAAAATATCAAATATATTCACGTAGCCTACAACTTCCCTATTCTTAAATACGACAAACCGCGTAAACCTGCTTCCTCTGGCAATCTCAACAATCCTTTCAAAAGAATCGGTATAATCAAACCCCGCCACCTTATTAAGGCTGACGCATACATCTTTGATTTTACTACTCTTAAATTCGAAAACTTCTTCTATGGCCTCCTGTTCTCCTCTATCAATGCCGCCCTGCTTTTGAATCTCTTTTAACAGAAATTTTATCTCTTCTTTTGTGACAAAAGGAGAGCGTTTCCTTGAATGCCCGACAACAAGCCCAACAATAAAATTGCTTACCCCAAGGATGCCTGTTACAGCAGGAGAAAATATCCGCTGAAAAAAGTCAATAATATTTACCACACGGCAGCTGAAATCCTCCCTGAAATACTTGCCGATATTTTTAGGAATCAGTTCTGCGAATACTACAACAAGCGGCGTGAAGATGACAGTTACCCAAATGTTGCTGTTTCCGATACCTAAAGAAATGAAGAAAAGTGTCATAAGGCTGGAGCTCAATACAACAGAAATATTTGTCCCGACAAGAGTGGTAGCCAGAAATTTCTCCGGCTTGCTCATAAGCGAATAGACTTTTTTGGCCCGTTTATCGCCTTTTTCCTGCCGGTGCCTTAAAGTTAACATAACCGACGATATAAAACTTATTTCGCTCGCGGCGAAAAATCCCTGTAACAGCAATAATACAAAAGATCCCAAAATATATAAAGCCATCATTGTCGCTATCCCTGTTTTCTACTTTTTTGTTTTAATCAATAACACACTTACAACTCTTCGCGCAGTAGCCCTCTCTATAATGAACTCTGCATTCTTAAATTCAAACTTCTCTTTAGGCTTAGGTATTTTTTCCATAGCAGAAAGCAAGAATCCGGCAACAGTATCTTCATCTTCGGGCAAATCTAAATCCAGCTCTAAATTTACCGTTTTTATAGGCGTCTTACCGTATACCCGATATATGAAATCATGAATTTTTTCAATTAGCTCCCTGGGAGTTTCAAATTCATCATACACCTCACCGAATATCTCTTCTTCTATATCTTCAAGGGTAACTATGCCTTCTGTCCCGCCATACTCATCCAAGACAACAGCAATCCTTTCACCGGTATCGAGAAACTCCTTAAGAACATCGTCGATACGCTTGCTCTCGGGAACGAAAAACGGTTTACGCATCAGTTTATGGTAATCCTGGCCGGGATTAAGAAATAAATCTTTTGCGTATAAAATTCCTACTATCTTATCCAGAGACCCTTCGTAAACGGGAACTTTAGAATGTTTGGCTTCCTTCAGGTAATTAATTGTATCCTTCTGATCTAACGTTATATCGATGCCCTTGATATCTATTCTAGCGGTAAGTATTTCACTAACCCATGTATCCTTAAACTCCAAAACATTGCTTATTATTTCTTCTTCTGCTTCACTTATTTGGCCCTGATCCCTTGAAAGAAGAAGGGCAATTTTTAGTTCATCATCGCTTAACCCTTTCCTGCGGGAGCAGCGTATGATGAATGCCGAAAAGTAATCAACTATTTTCCCTATAACATAAATCGCCCAGTAAGAGATCTTCGAAAACACCGCAAGGGCTCCCGCGCATCTTAAAGATACCTTCTCGGCGGCATATATCGCTATTGACTTTGGCAGGATTTCACCGAAGAAAAGTATTAATGTTCCGCTCGAAACTATTGCAGTGATAAAGCCCCACTTGCCAAACTTCTCGACAAAAAGGGCTGTTGACAAAGATGAAATAGCAATGTTAACCAGCATGTTTCCGAAAACAATTACCGAAAGAAGCCCGGTAGGATTTCTTAAAAGATTTCCGATGGTTTTAGCCCGGGGGTAACGTTCTTTAAGACGGCGCAGGTTAACTTTGCTTAAAGAGAACAAAGCCGTTTCCGAAGCCGAGAAGAAAGAGGAAAAGAAAAGAAGCAGCGGGAAAATTAAAATATTAATTATGGTATTTAATTCCATTTTGAAATAATATTATACCACCGAGTTTCAAGAAATCTATATCAAAGAATTTAAAGTAAAAAGAATTTAAAGTATAAATTTTTGCCTTATTCTATAAAATATGATAAGATAGCTGTCCATGAAAAAACACTACAAATTAGAGCCATTTCACTCAGAATCACATATACAGTACGATAAAGATCTCAATCCCGGGCAGCTTAAGGTTGTAAAAGACGCAGACGGCCCTTGCCTTGTCCTGGCAGGCGCAGGAAGCGGAAAAACACGGGTTTTAATTTACCGCCTGGCTTATTTGCTTGATAAAGGTATAAATCCGCAAAATATTTTACTTGTAACTTTTACCAATAAAGCTGCCGCTGAAATGATTAACCGTGCAGAAATCGTCTTAAAATCAAGCCTGACAAACCTCTGGTCAGGAACATTCCACCATATCGCAAATAGAATTCTTCGCAATGAATCTCTTGCACTCGGCTACGATCCTAACTTTACCATTGTAGACAAAGAAGACAGTAAAGACTTAATCGAAGATGCGATAGAAGAGTGCGGTTTCTCAAAACAAGGAAAAATTTTCCCCAAAAAAGACATCCTCGGCCGCATACGCAGCTTAACATCAAACTGCCAGAAAGATGCTGATTGCATAGTTTCAGAGATGTACCCCCGGCTCCAGGAATTCTTGCCTCACATAAAGAAGGTCCTTTTACGCTATCAGAAAAAGAAAAAAGAAGCCAATATAATGGATTTTGACGATTTACTTTGCAACTGGCTCGCCGTCTTGGAGAACCGCCAGTTATGCGAAAAATATTCCCGTATGTTTACCTACATCTTAGTCGATGAATATCAAGATACAAACAGGCTGCAATTTGAAATTCTAAAATGCTTGTCAAGCTGCCACAACAACATTCTCGCTGTCGGCGACGACGCTCAGTCAATATACTCTTTTAGGGGCGCCGACATAAATAATCTCCTGGATTTTCCCAAAACTTTCCAGGGGACAAAAATATTTAAACTTGAGACAAACTACCGTTCCAGCCCTCAAATATTAGGGTTAGCCAATGAGGTAATAAAACATAACATTAACCAATTCCCCAAGACGCTTGCGGCTATAAAACCGGATGGAAATTTACCCTCAATTGTCCAGGCCCAAGACGTTTACCAGCAGGCAAAATTTGTTGCCCAGCGTGTTATAGAGCTCAATCAAGAAGGAATACCTCTTAAGGAAATGGCGGTTCTTTTCCGTTCCCGGTTTCAAGCTATTGAACTGGAAATGGAACTTCTCAAGCGTAATATACCGTATGTTATCCGCGGAGGCGTGCGCTTCTTTGAGCAGGCTCATATAAAAGATGCCCTCTCTTATCTTAAAATTCTCGTAAACTCCCGTGACGAGCTTTCCTTTAAACGGGCAATTTCTCTTCATCGCGGCATAGGAAGAAGTTACGCTTATAAAATATGGCACTGGTATATCGTGGAACAGAAATCCCAAGATGAAATTCTAAGCAATTTACC
Source organism: Candidatus Omnitrophota bacterium (assembly GCA_043820815.1). Classification (GTDB taxonomy): domain Bacteria; phylum Omnitrophota; class Gorgyraeia; order Duberdicusellales; family 4484-171; genus JBDRDJ01. The sequence continues at coordinate 41,185 of JBDRDJ010000020.1, read as the reverse complement.
TAAAAGGCAAAAGGAAGGTTTTAAGAATTTTCTTTCGGTTTATTCCGATCTATGCAAGATGTCTAAGCCTGAGCAAGCATTGCTCTATATTATAGACCTATACAAAGATCACTGCTACGTTACCTTTGACAATGCCGAGGAAAGGATCCTTGACTTAAAGGAGCTGTCAAAAATGGCGGCTAATCAACCGACAATAAGGCGGTTTATCCTTGATATAAGCTCCTTTGAAGAATTCAAAGGTGAAACCATGCTTTCGTCTTCCGATAAAGAAGATATATTTGTTCTTTCAACAATTCACCAGGCCAAAGGCCTTGAATGGGAATTCGTTTTTATTATCGGTTTCAGCGATTATGAATTCCCCCACCCAAAAGCCTTAGATTCAGAAAGCCAGACAGAAGAAGAACGCAGGCTGTTTTATGTTGCCATTACAAGAACCAAATCACAGCTTTACATAACATATCCCCAGAACAAATACACCTTCAAAAACGGCCTTATAATCACAAGGCCGTCTCCGTTCTTCTACGAAATCCCATCTGCATGTTATGAAGAATGGGACATCGACGGCTCACCAGCCCCCTTCTAAATTAGATAATTTCGATATTCGGAAAAGGTCGTAATCCCAAGTTGAGGGGTTGGTTTTGATGTTTAAGAAGAAGATATAAGGCTGAGCGTTTCCTGGCGGGTCTTAGGATTGGTGCGGAATACCCCCCTGACAACCGAGGTTATAGTAGTTGTACCGGGCTTTTTTACTCCTCTCATTGACATACAAAGATGCTCTGCTTCAACAATAACCATTACCCCTTTCGGTTTAAGCTTCTTCATAATTACGTCGGCAATATCAGTTGTAAGCCTCTCCTGGACCTGAAGGCGTTTAGAAAGCACATCTACAACGCGGGCTATCTTGCTCAATCCGGTAATACGTTTATCGGGTATATAGGCAACGTGGGCTTTTCCTATAAACGGAAGCAGGTGATGCTCGCAAATGCTCTGTATGGCAATATTCTTAAGAAGAATTATCTCATCGTGCTTTTGCTCAAGTACAACATCGAGTTCTTGCTCCGGGAGTTTATTCTGGCCGCTTAATATTTCCTCATACATATCGGAAACCCTCTTGGGGGTATCCTGTATATCCTTTCTATTTAAGTCTTGCCCGAATGCCTCCAGCAGCATTTTGATTGCCTTCTCGATCTTTTTTTTGTCCATTTGTTTACCGCCTTTCTTTTCACCCTTCGACTGCGTCCAGACTATCGTCTGGACTCCGCTCAGGGTAAATTCGGCTACGCACTTTTGCTCTCGCTACTCTCGGCAAAAGATGCTGCCTCATTTATTTACCAATACAAAACTTAGAAAATATTCCATCAAGCATATCCTCCGAAAAGACATGGCCGGCAAGCTTTCCTGTTGAATCCAATGCTGACCTTAAAGATAAATTAATAAAGTCGTATGTGTAGCCCTCTTTTAGATACTGCTCTGCTTTCTTTAGGTTTCTTAATATTTCGGCCAGCACCTGTTCCTGGTACTTGCTTAAGAAAATCATATTATGCCTGTTTATATCCTGCCTGCCCGCTATGTAACTTACGGCATTCTCCAGTTTTTTTATTCCCAAATCACGAAGCGCGCTTAAATGTATTATTCGAAACATACCTGATGAGGCGCCTAAAAGATTACGTATCCGGCGGCGTTCAACCTTCCCGGGAAGGTCAGCTTTATTTATAACAATAATTGAATTTCGGTTCTTAACTTTCCCGAGCAGGAATAAGTCATCTTTGTTTAACCTTTTCGAACCATCCAGGACAAAGATAACTAAATCCGATTCGTTAAATATATCGACTGTTTTCTTAATTGCCTTTTTAGCAATCAAATCTTTTGGCTCTAATATACCGGCTGTATCATAAATCCTCAAGGCATTGCCTTTTATATAAATTGTCTCCTCAATGACATCGCGGGTAGTTCCTGCACTCTTACTTACAATAACCCTCTCCTCCTTTAAAAGGCGGTTAAAAAGGGTGGATTTGCCGGCATTTGTCCTGCCGCAGATAACACATTTCAAGCCTTCCTTTAAAATTTTAGCATCTCTTGCTGCTTTAGCAATTCCGCCATAATGGCCGATTAACTCTTTTATGCCTGCCTCTATATCTTTATTAGAAGAATTAACTTCGTCTTCCGGAAAGTTTAAGATAGCTTCTGTTTTAGAAAATAACTCTGCCAACTTATCCTTAAGGCAAGCCATCATTTTCGAATTAAAACCGCGAAGCTGCTTTAAAGCTAAATTTAAACTTTCCTGGCTCTTGGCCTGGATTATATCGAATACACTTTCAGCCTGAAAGATGTCGATCCTCCCTTTTACGAAAGCCCTGTAGGTAAACTCACCCGGAAGGGCAAGCCTTGCACCCTGCTTTAATATTACCTCAAGTATTTTATTTAATACCAGCGTGCCGCCATGGGAAGAAATCTCTACAACATCCTCGCGGGTATAAGAATTCGGCGCCTTCATAACGCTTATGATAACTTCATCTATTATTTCGGAATGCGGTTTGCGGTTTGCGGAATGCGTATATCCGTCTGACCTCTGGCCTCTGGTTTCTGCAACAATCCATCCGTAATGAAGCGTATAAGTATTTACTTTCCTTATATCCTTCTTTCTTCTTGGCTTGAAAATATTATAAACAATGGGTAAAGAGTTCTTGCCCGAAAGCCTGACAATGCCTATAGCAGAAGCTGAAGGAAAAGTAGCAATTGCCGCTATGGTATCTTTGGTATTGTAGTCCTTTAGCTTAAATGTATTCATTTTGTTTTAAGCAGCCGCATCGCCTCTGCCACAAGGAAGAATGAACCGCTGACTAAAATTAAAGAATCTTTTTTATAAAGCCCCTTTGCTGATTGAAATGCTTCTTTTATGTTTTCTGCATAGAGTGCATCTTTAAGGCGGCATATTCGGGCTGCCTGCAAAGGGTTTAAGCTGCGCGGTGAGCTGAATGAGGTTAATATTATATGGGAGTAATTAATTTTTGGAAGCATATTTTTTATGTCTTTATCCGAAGAGGCGGCAAATATCAAAATAATCTTTTTGAAAGGATAATAAATTCTCAGGCTCTCGGCAAGCACGGTAAATGATGAAGGATTATGGGCCGTATCAACTACAATCAGAGGATTCTTGCTTACCTGCTCGAATCTGCCCGCAATAGAAGTATTCCTTAAAGCTTTAAGGGCTTTATGCTTATTTTGGGCTAACTTTAAAGGCTCTATCAAAGAAATACCCGCTAAAGCCAAAGCTGAATTATCAATCTGTTCTTTGCCTTTAAGGCTTACTTTAACATTTTTCAATAAAATTCCCGGCAATTGCGCATCAAAAACAGTATAATTACTCTTAATCCTTATATTGCATACTGAAAAATCCCTATTCAGAAATTGCACGTTTATGTTATTTTCTTTTGCTTTTTTTATAATTATACCGGAAGCTGATTTTTCTTGAGGAGCTGATACGGCAAAAACACCGGGCTTAAAGATACCGGCTTTCTCCGAGGCTATCTGGGAAATCTTTTTACCTAAGATATGCGTGTGGTCATAACCTATATGAGTTAATATGCAAAGAAGAGGTTTTGTAACATTTGTTGCATCTAACCTTCCGCCCATACCGGTTTCTAAAACAGTATAATCGGCATTTTGCTCAAGGAAATACTTGAAAGCAACCGCTGTATATACCTCAAAAAAAGTAGGCTTACCAAATTTGGATAAGCGCGAAAATCTCTTTATTTTTGGCTTAAATTCATCAACTATCCTTGCCAAATCCCTCTTTGCAATCATCTCCTTCTCTGGTTTCTGGTTACTGGTTACTGGTTTCTTAATTACGATTCTCTCCCTCACATCAAAAAAATGCGGAGAAGTAAACAAACCTACTTTATATCCTAAAGCAGACAGCAAAAAAGCGCAATAACCGGCAGTTGAACCCTTGCCTTTTGTTCCGGCAATATGGATAACTTTTAGTTTTTCATAAGAAATGTCTAATTCTTTTAATAACCGCTTTACACGTTCAAGCTTTATTTCCTTTTGGTAAGAAGTAATGTTCTTTCTTTCGTAATTAACAAAAGATTCCAGATAGTTAACCGCGCTTTTATATTTGCTTTCCATAATATAAAAAAATGATTTTTAATTTAAAGCGGGTATTGCTGCCATAACCGAAAGATACTGCCGGCATGGCGGCCGGTAAACGGCGGGCAAGGAAGGAAGCCCAAGGTTTCTAATTTAATTTCTTTTTATAATTATTATAGTTGCGGTTGATTTCTGCCAAGCTGTCACATCCGAATTTATCAAGGAAACTATCTGCTATTGCTATTGCGAGCATATTTTCAGCTATTACCCCGCAGGCGCTGACAGCGCAGGTGTCAGAACGCTCAATATGCGCCTTTTTTTTCTTTCTGGTAATTATATCCACGGAATCAAGGGGTTTCTGTAATGTTGGGATTGGCTTCATGGCAAGCCTCAATACAATCGGCTCACCCGTAGAAATGCCGCCTTCTATGCCCCCCGAGTTATTCGTTGTATGGTAAAAGCCTCTGGCAGAACCGTAACTTATAGGATCATGCGCCTTAGAACCGGTTTTTCGGGCATATTCAAAGCCTAATCCAAACTCAATACCTTTTACCGCGGGGATACTCATTATATAAGCAGCGATCCTGCTGTCGAGCCTGCGGTCAAAATACATGCAGCTTCCCAATCCCGGCAAAACTCCCTCTGTCCAAACTTCAATCACCCCTCCTAAACTGTCTAAAGATTCCCGTGCATTCTTTATCTCTTTTACCATAAACTGCTCACACTTTTTATCTATACACTGAAGGAGCGAATCTTTTGTGTTTTGTTCGATTTCCCTCACGCTAAGCGGCTTCTTAGTGCTTAAAACACTCCCTATCGCTACGGTAAAAGCGGCTATTCTAATGTTAAATTTCGAAAGAAATTGTTTACATATGGAACCAACCGCCACCCTCATTACCGTTTCTCTGGCAGATGCCCTCTCTAGAATATTTCTGATGTCGCTTGCGCCGTATTTAAGCACCCCGGCGAGGTCCGCATGCGCAGGCCGGGGAACTGTAAGGGCGGGTAAGGAATCTTTTTCAAAAGGAATGATTTTTGAGTCGCGATTTTTAACTAATAAGGCAACGGGGCTTCCTAAGGTAATCTTATTTCGAAGGCCGCTTACTATCTCAACCGAATCCTGCTCTATCTCCATTCGTTTGCCGCGGCCGAAACCCGACATTCTCCTCTTCAATTCTCTATCGATGAAAGCTCTTTCTATCTTTACCCCTTCAGGAAAACCCTCAACAATCGCAACTTCATACAAGCCGTGCGACTCCCCTGCCGTTAATATGCGCATTGCGCCCCCTTTTTTTTATTTGCCTTCAAACCACTGATCATAGTTAAAATTATATCGTCCAATCAAAAAATAATCCTGAGTATCACATCTCCCCAGAAAAATACGACTAATGTTGCCAGAGATAAATAAGGCAAATACGGTATAAGATGAGATTTCTTAAATATAATTGCGAAAATCGAATATACGATCGCGATAAAAGGCGCGATAAAGAAAACAAGAATTGCAACTTTTATTCCCAAGAAAGCCCCTATCATCCCCATGAAATCAACATCACCGAGGCCAAGAGACTCGCGCTCGCCTTCAATAGAATCTTTTTTTCTTAATGTTAAGTAAATGTTTATAAAGAAATCGCCAAAGAGTTTAAATAGATAGGTAAACCCCAGCCCGGCTATCAGCCCGTACCATGCTCCCATAACAGGCAGTTTTCCTAATGGCGTTATCCCATCTTTAAACATGCTTACGCTTTCTGCCAAAGACATAATAAGCCCTGTGATTATCCCAAGGACACACAAATAGGCCGGTATGGCATGATAATCAATATCTATAAAAGAAACCACTATAAGAATGCAAAAAAGAAAAGCTAATTTCACAAATAAAAGGGAAATTCCAAACTGAATATACAACACTAAAATTAAAACTGCCGTGATTAATTCAACCAAAGGGTATCTAAAAGAAATTTTTTCCTTACAAAACCTGCATTTACCTCTTAAGGCCATAAAGCTGATTACGGGAATATTGTCATACCACTTTAGAGATTGATTGCAATGCGGGCAGAACGACCGCGGCAGGATAACAGACTTATCTTTAGGTAACCGGTAAATACAAACATTGAGAAAGCTGCCGAAGCATACACCGAAGAAAAACACAAATATTCTCTCAATCAAAACCATCAGTTTTTCATCCCTCCAATTGATTTATTAAGAGCCTGTCTCATGACTTCGACCGGAGCGGCCTTATCAATCCATAACTGCCATGCCAGGACACCCTGGTACAGAAGCATGCCTAACCCTGTGCAAGCCGATTGGCAGCGCTTAACTGCCTGGCTTACAAGCTCGGTATTGCGGTTATAAACTACATCATAGACAGATATATCCTTATGAAGAAACTCGTTATCTATAGGCGAAGGGTCGCCTTTGTTCATGCCCACAGGAGTCGCGTTAACCAGTAAATGGCATTGCCGTATCTTTTGTCCTATCTCCTCTTTAGAGATAAAGCGCACTATGCTAGAAAGAAATTTAAACTTTCGGAAATGATCCTGTGCCGGCTTAAGAGCCAAGGCGTTATTTTCAAAAATATACACACGGCGGGCAGGCTTTTCAAAATACGTAAGCGCCGCGACAACGGCCCTGCCGGCTCCGCCGCATCCTAAAAGCATAATATCCTTTCCGGTATGGGAAAATCCCATCTCTCTTTCTAAAGACATTAAGAAACCCTGGGCGTCTGTATTATACAAAGAAAAACCGCCCTCTTTTCTACACACAGTATTAACCGCCGATGAAACCATTTTATCCCACTGCGTCTGATCACTATTGGCCTCTGCAGCCGGCTCTTCGCCGATGACTGCTTCTTCGGGGTTTAAATCCTCTAATATTTCTTTTACTTTTATCTTATAAGGTATTGTGACATTAAATCCTAATATATCCTGAGCGGCAAAACATTCTCCCGATGTATCGCAAACCTTCTTAGAAGGCTTAAGAAGAAATACTTTTAATTGATCCGGTTCTATCTCAAATAAACGGTAACTGGCGTTTATACCCATATAATTGAATGCCGCGTTATGCATCGAGGCAGATAGTGAATGCCTGACCGGAAAACCGATTAATCCATAAAGTTTACTGTTAACGGTGCTACTCATTATCCCACGAAATATCAATCATAATCCACATTTCATCCCAGTGGTTTTTCTTAAAATATGAAAAAGGGTTTGGGTAACGGTTACGCAAATAACTTTCGACTTCATCGCGAGTGCTTCTGCGTTTAATAGAAAAAACTCCTTGTTTGGTTTTTACCGGTTCATAAATAGCACTCCAGAATTCTTTCCATTCTGAATCATTGAATTTACCAAAAACATCAGGTATGTAAGCACGCAGCGATTCCTCTTTCTCTATTAAGGTTAGAGGCCTCTTCCTGCGTTTAGATGTATCCATTTCTATGTTGTGCTTTTGGGCATTGATAAAACCTTTTATATGGCGGGTAAATTTTTCGGATTTTTGCATTAAAGAATCAAAAGCCGATGAATCCTTAAACTGCAAAATGCCCACAATCAAACCGGCAAGAACGATAAGAGCGATGATATTAATTAAATACTTGTGTAAACCTATCTTCATATGATCAGACTACAGATAAAAGACCACAGGCCTTAATATAAAATGTAAATTGGTAATAACATTTATTTCCTTTGGTCTAATCAAATTGCTTTATTCAATGCATCTAGGTAAGCTTTTACCGAAGCTTCGAGTATATCAGTGCTCGCGCCCCTGCCTATTAAAATCCTATTTTTTACTTTAATCTCGGCCCTGACAAGGCCCTGGGCGTCTTTACCTCTGGTGACTGCTTCAAGCTTATAGTTGAGGAGTTTTGCTTTAATGCCCGTAATTTTATCGACTGCCTTGTAACACGCATCTACGGGCCCGTCGCCCACAGACTTGGCACATTGAACTTTCCGTTTATAGCGTATCTTAACTAAAGCCTGAGGCACTATATCCGTACCGGTGTTTACCTCTATTGCCTTGAGCTCATAAGTTTTGCGCCTCTGGCCGGCTTCTTCTTCTGCTAAAGCCACAAGGTCATCATCAAAAATTGATTTCTTTTTGTCAGCCAAGTCCTTAAAGCGCTTGAAAATAACTTTAATCTTCTTGTCGTCGAACACAAATCCTAATTCCTTCAGCCGCTTTAAGAGGGCGTGCCTTCCGGAATGTTTGCCCAGCACAAGCTCACTCTTGCCTGTCCCGACATCTTTAGGGTTCATTATCTCATAAGTTATCCTTTTCTTTATAACTGCATCCTGGTGGATACCTGACTCGTGAGAGAAAGCATTTCTTCCTACGATAGCCTTATTTGGAGGAACAACAAAACCCGTAAGATTGCTTACCAGGCGTGATGTACGGCAAATCTCTTTCGTATTTACGGTAGTTAAAACTTTATTAAAGGCATCTTTTCGTGTCTTAACCGCCATTACTATTTCTTCCAGAGAAGCATTGCCGGCACGCTCGCCGATTCCGTTAATCGTGCAGTGCACCTGACGCGCACCGGCCAAGACTGCTGATAGAGAATTTGCAACAGCCATTCCCAGGTCATCATGGCAGTGAATTGAAATAACTGCCTTGTTGATATTAGGGACATTATTCAGAATATCTTCTATCAAAGAGTAAATCTCACTGGGGTAGCTATAACCTACCGTGTCTGGGATATTAATCGTACGCGCTCCTTTTGATATTGCCGCCTCAACTACCTTAAATAAAAAATCACGCTCTGAGCGGGTAGCATCTTCAGGGGAAAACTCAATGTCATCAAAAAAGTTCCTGGCGCAAACAGTTGCTTTTTTCGCAAGCTCAAGAATCTCATCTTCCGCTTTGCGGAATTTATATTTAAGGTGTATTTTAGATGTAGCAAGGAAAATATGGATACGCGGGTGACTTGCTTTCTTAAGGGCGCTTCTTACAGCCTCGATATCCGGCTTAAGGCAGCGTGCAAGGCCGCAAACGGCAGCTGCCTTCATTGAACGTGCGACCAAAGAAACACCCCTTGAATCATCCGGGCTGGCTATGGGAAAACCCGCCTCAATAATATCCACGCCGAGCTTTTCCAGCTGGAAAGCCACCTCGAGTTTCTGCTGGGAAGTTAATGCTGCCCCCGGCGCCTGTTCGCCGTCACGCAGGGTTGTATCGAAAATAATAAGCTTCTGTTTTGCCATCTACTTTAACCTATAGCCCTTCCATTTGAACATAAAAAATGCTTTCTGCAATGCCATCATTTTTGAAACGGGAAGTTTGAACGAAAACCCCTAAATCATCGATAATATCGAGTATTTGGTTTAAGTCATCGGCGTTTGCTTTACCGCCGCTTGCCATTCCTATAAAAGGAGAGAATGATTTAAAAGCCCCTGTTTCAGTAAGCTGTTTAATAAATTTATTGATATCAAAGTAATACAATACACTGTAGTTATCGAGCATGCCCAAAGACAACTTATCGTCAACAATAGTCTTATCAAGTGAGGGTATGCTTACGGTATAAACGTCAACCATATCCTTTACTGACTTTTCGGTTAGCGATATCACTAAATTATTATTAATAAATGTGTAAGCGGGCTCTATAAAAGCATCTTTTAGTTTTAAAACAGATAATTTTGTACCCTTGTAGGAACTTTCTTCAATGGTAATCAAATCGCTTCTCTTTTGGCCTAAAAACAATTCTTCGGCATTATCCGCCAACTTAGATAAATCAGGCGGCTCCAAAGAAAACCCCTCAGAGGGAATCCGGCTTTTTGCAAACTCATTCACGGCAGACACTAATTTTTTCATTGCTTTGTTTGCCGCAAGAAGTGATATGTCAGAATCAGATAATTCTATAAACAGGGATATCCCGGGAAAGGGAACCGTGATATCCTGCATGTGCCCCTGGCCTTTCTTCTTGGGCAAGGCGGCCTCTTCGATAGAGTGCACAATGAATCCGGAAATATTTCCCATATAGGGTTTAACCTCTTCATCAAAATCAATACCCGTGTAATTCTTTATTAGAGTTGAAAAATCATAAGGTTTATGATTTCCTGCCACCTTAGCGCCGGGGGCAGACTCTGCCATCATCTCAGAAAAAATATTATACATCTTACTTATAATCTCTATCATATTCACCGAAAAAACCGAACAGGCTATTATGCCGCCGGGTATTGAGTTGAGGTTAGTTTTATTAATCCCTTCTGATTGTCTGAACAATTTTACAATGCCCATTTCATCTTTGTTCTCATCAAATGCCTGATACGCCTTTACGGACAAGCTGTTTTTTGAACTATCATAAAAGAGCAAAGTTAAACTGGCAATCTGCATCTCGGTAAACCGTTTCATCCGGCTAAGAACATCCGGCATTAAGGAAGCAGCATTACCCTGGGAGGCTTTTGACATTTCCTTGTAGAAAGGCTTGTAATAATTTATATGGTTTGTATATGCCCAGATTACCGAATCTTCTATTTCCTGCCTGCGGCCTTCAATAATTTGCTTATATGCCTGGCTAAAAGCCAGCGAATCAGGGCTTTCGCCTTTAAACAAATCGATAGACTTCTTTAAAATATCTTCGCTTTCGCTCAACGCTAAAACATTGCCGAAAATCGCATACCGCAAAGTAATATTTTCTTTGGGAATATTGACTGCGGTTATATTTATCCCTTTATATTTAGATGAAGTGGTATTTTTACCATCGGTTAAAGAAAGAGCGGCATCAAGAATTTTCTTTTTGATATCTTGCTTCTTGCCCACACGCGTTACCAAAAGATAATCTCCCACCTTAGTCTTAAAATCCTTACTGCCGTCCATGAAATTACTATATGAAAAAATCGCAACAACCGTATCATTTTCTAAGAAATCTTCCACTAAAGAAAAGGGCTTTTTTATTTCCTTAAAATTCGGTGCAATATTTTTTTTATATAGTTCTAAACTGGAAATCTTAGCGCCTATTTTTGATGCCCAGAATCTTTCTATTTTGCCCTTGATATCATGGCTATAAACATAATAAATTGCTGATTCAGGGACAATACTGGCAATATTAACAACTCCCGAAGGGGCAAAGAAAGTTTTATAAACAAATACGCCGGCTGAGGCAATTAAAGCCGCCGCCAAAATTGCACTTATTAATTTTTTAGGCATATATCCCCCCTCTCTTAATGAAACGTTTCTCTCGAAATTATTTAATGGTTTCGTTTTTTAACCCTCTTTCATCCAGGGCATCATTTCTCTTAACTTTTTACCGACTTCTTCAATAGGATGTGAATCGCCGGCTTTGAGCAGGTTGTTAAAACTTTCTCTTCCGGATTCATTCTCTTTAATCCATTCTCTGGCAAACTTTCCGGATTGAATCTCTTTTAACATCTTTTTCATTGTTTTTCTGACCTTAGTATCGATTACGCGAGGCCCGCGGGTTAAATCTCCGTAACAGGCGGTGTTAGAAACCTTTCTTCTCATCCCGCTGATACCTGCCTCTTGTATTAAATCCGTAATCAATTTTAACTCATGGAGAACTTCGAAATAGGCAATCTCCGGCTGGTATCCTGCATCCATAAGCGTATCAAAACCGGCTTTGATAAGTTCGGCCACTCCGCCGCAAAGAACAGCCTGCTCACCGAATAAATCAGTCTCTGTTTCCTCTGTAAAAGTAGTTTCAATTACACCCATTCTTGTTCCGCCAATAGCTTTTGCGTATGAGAGAGCTAACTGCTTTGCAGACCCGGATATATCCTGATGCACGGCTATTAAACATGGCACTCCTTTTCCCTGTTCATACATCCGGCGCACAAGCGCGCCCGGGCCTTTGGGGGCAACCATAAATACATCTACCTTTTTGGGCGGCCTTATTTGCTTAAACCTTATATTAAATCCGTGCGAAAAACAGAGAGATTTGCCTTTTTTAAGCTGCGATTTTATGCTTTCCTTATATACTTTTGCCTGAACATGATCCTGGGTTAAAATCTGTATTACACCCGCTTTTTTAGCAGCAAGTGCTGCATCAACAGGCTCAAAACCATCCTTCTGGGCCTGGCTATAGTTTTCTGTCCCGGGAACCTCTGAAACAATAACGTTACACCCGGAATCACGAAGGCACAATGCCTGGCCGCGCCCTTGGATACCATAGCCGATAATTGCAATCTTTTTTGCCTTTATTAAATCTAAATCCGCGTCCTGATCATAGTAAACCTTTGCCATTTTATTCCTCCTTATTTCGTTATTTATTACGGGCGCAGGCAAGCGCCCCGCCCCTGCATTATTTACCGATAGCGATCTTACCCGACCTTACCAGTTCCTTTATGCCTATTTGCTTAAGTTGTTTCAAAATCTCCTCTTCCTGCTTCATCTGGGCATAGACTTCAATTATGTAATATGAGTCTTTTTCTTCAATAATTTCTACGGGATAAGCTTTTGTTAACTTATCAATAACAGGTTTGCTTTTTGGCTTCTTGGCAATTTTTATGAGAATAAGCTCTCTGTCGATGTGGTCCTTCCGGGTGAAATCAACTACCGCAATCACATCTATCAGCTTGTGCAGCTGCTTCTTTATTTGTTCTAAAATTCTCTCATCCGGTGCATCCACAACCAAAGTCATACATGAAACGCTGGGGTCATGAGTTTCTCCAACGGCGAGGGAACTTATGTTATATCCGCGGGCGCTAAAAAGAGAAGCCACCCTTGCTAATACACCAAACTTATTCTCAACCAACGCTTGTATCGTATGTTTCATTGCAACCTCCAAGGATTCTCTATTGCATCGGGCCGGCACAGAGGCCGGCCCCTACAATATTTTTATTTTCTCATTTTGATTTTTAATATTTGATTTTTAATTTTTCTACGCCATTCCCCCCGATCATCCTGTTAATCGCCTCTCCCGCGGGAACCATAGGAAAGACATTTTCTTCTTCCTCGATTAAAAAATCAGCCATGACCGGCCCCTTGTAAGAGATAATTTCTTTTATTGCCTTTTTAACTTCGCTTGGCTTTCTTACCTGAATGCCTTTTATGCCATAGCCTTGAGCAACTTTAACAAAATCAGGATTTTTTAAATGGGTTCCTGAATAACGCCGGTTGTAAAATAACTCCTGCCATTGACGAACCATGCCAAGGTAATGATTGTTAAGAATTATTATTTTCACGTTAATATTGTAAGTGCTCAAAGTGGCTAATTCCTGTATGTTCATTTGAATCGACCCGTCGCCGGCTATAACCACCACTTCTTTAGAAGGATTTGCCACTTTTGCCCCAATAGCTGCAGGAAAACCATAACCCATAGTTCCTAACCCGCCGCTTGAGAGAAAATGCCTCGGGTAGTCAGCCTTATAATACTGTGCGGCCCACATTTGATTTTGGCCGACCTCAGTAACGATAATAGCACCGCCTTTTGTTTTAGCATAAAGCTCTTCAATGACATGCTGGGGCTTTATTTTTTCCTTTAGGCTCTTTTTATAAGAAAGCGGGTGCTTTCTTTTCCAATCCTTTATTTTTTTATGCCACGGCGCTAAATCCGGAATTTTAGACCGGTCAAACTCATCAATAAGCTGACGCAAAACATTCCGGGCATCTCCCACAATAGGGACATCAACGCTTATATTTTTACTTATGGAAGTAGGGTCTATGTCTATGTGAATAATTTTGGCTCCCGGGGCAAATTCATCAATCTTTCCTGTAACCCTGTCGTCAAAACGGGACCCGATAGAGATAAGCAAATCGCTTTCGGTTATCGCCATATTGGCATAGACAGTTCCGTGCATGCCGGGCATGCCCAGCGAAAGCTTATGCGTCGAAGGAAACCCCCCTAAACCCATAAGGGTTTCGGTAACAGGAATATTTGCACACTCGGCAAACTGCAAAAGCTCGTGGCTTGCCCCTGAGATAATAACGCCTCCTCCGGCAATGATCACGGGACGCTTTGCTTTATAAATATGTTTAAGGACTTTTTTTATCTGTCCGGGATGCTCGAAAAGCGTTGGATGGTAACTACGAATATCAATCTTCTCAAAGTATTTAAATTCGGTATCTTGCAGCTGAATATCAACGGGAAGATCAATAACAACCGGGCCGGGGCGCCCGCTATTTGCAAGATAAAACGCTTCCTTTACCGTATATGATAAATCTTCAACCTTTTTAACAAGATAGTTATGCTTGCTGATGGAACGGCTTATGCCGGTTATATCAGCCTCCTGAAAAGCATCGTTTCCTATCAAGGAAGTTTTAACCTGGCCGGTAATTGCAACCATGGGAACCGAATCCATATGCGCAGTCGCTATGCCGGTTGTTAAATTTGTAGCCCCTGGGCCGCTGGTTGCAACGCAAACTCCGGTTTTACCGGTAGAACGGGCATACCCGTCAGCAGCATGAGCAGCTGCCTGCTCATGCCGGGTCAGGAAAAACTTAATAGGGGCATCGTAAAGAGAATCAAAAAAGGGAATAATTGACCCCCCGGGATAGCCAAAAATCACATCCACGCCCTCTTTAATGAGACATTCAACAAGAATTTTTGAACCTTTCATCTCTAATCTCCAACTTTTTATATGTACTTATTATATTAATAAGATACCTAAATACATACATATTAACGCTTTTAAATTATATCATTTAAAGACAAAATGACAATAATCTGTTTTATCGATGTTATATTTTGAATGATTCATAATTTTTATTACGTTTATGGTATCAATTTTATTGATTTTATTATCGGGACGGGCATGCCCGGGGTTAAGCCTTTATATTCCTTGTTTAGTCTTTAAGAAGTTTATATTCAACCGAATCAACCAAAGCATGCCAGGAGGCCTCGATGATATTTTCGGAAACCCCCACGGTTGACCAGCTTTCGTTTTCATCCTGAGATTCAATCAAAACCCTGACCTTTGCGGCGGTTGAGCTTTTTTCATCCAATACCCGGACTTTAAAATCAATGAGATGCATGCCTGCCAATTGAGGGTAGAATTTCTCAAGGGCTTTTCTCAAAGCATTATCCAATGCGTTAACCGGGCCGTCGCCTTCGGAAGCTGTGTGCTCCAATTTATTGTCTATCCTCAGCTTGATTGTTGCCTCGGAAATTAGTTTGTTATCTTCCCTTTTCTCAACGATTACCCTGAAACTGCATAGATCAAAGAATTTTTTACATTTTCCCAACTCTTTCTTAAGCAGTAACTTGAAAGAACCTTCCGCCGCCTCAAACTGATAGCCTTCATTTTCTAACCTCTGAATGAGCCTGTGGAGTTTTTTAGCGGCCGGGGATTTCTTATCTAAATCATATTCTAATTCCTTTGCTTTTGCAACAAGTGTAGATTTACCGGCAAGCTCAGAAACAACAAACTTGCGCCTGTTGCCGACTTCTTGAGGGTCTATGTGTTCGTATGCAAGCGGATTCTTAATGACTGCGTCAATATGAATGCCTCCCTTATGAGAAAAAGCGCTTTTACCCGCAAAAGGCTGATTTTCCTTATGTACCATATTGCTTACTTCACTCACATAATACGAAAGAGCTGTTAAACTTTTCATCTTCTGGTTAGAAACAACCCTTTTACCCATCTTTAGCTGTAATGCACCCATTATAGGAATAAGGTCAGCATTGCCGCAGCGCTCACCATAGCCGTTGATCGTGCCCTGAATATGGATACACCCGCAACAAACACAAACCAAAGAATTACCAACCGCTAACCCCAAATCATTATGACAGTGAATACCGAATCCGTTAAGGCGTATTTGCGCCTTGACTTTTTCAACAACATCTCTCACCTGCCAGGGCAGCATGCCTCCGTTTGTGTCGCAAAATACTAAAAGATCACACCCTCCCGCCAAGGCAGCCTTAATAGTCTCGACAGCATAAACCGGGTTGGCATTAAAACCATCGAAGAAATGTTCGGCGTCATAAAAAACTTTTTTATTTCTTTTTTTAAGGAATTTAACGCTTTCGGTAATTAATTTTAAATTATCATCGAGGTTTATCTTTAGAATATCCCTTACGTGTAAATCCCATGACTTGCCGAAAATCGTAACATATTCGGTATCGGCCTTTAGCAAACTAAGAAGATTCTTATCCTTCTGTGCCGGATTCGCCGGATGAGCAGTCGAACCGAAAGGCACAAGTTTCGATTTCTTAAGACGGTTCTTTTTAAAATATGCGAATAGTTCTTTATCTTTGGGGTTAGAAAAAGGCCATCCGCCTTCGATAAAATCGATACCGAATGAGTCGAGTTTCTTGGCGATAGCTATCTTATCCTTTAGCGAATAGGAAATGCCCTCGGTCTGTGAACCATCGCGTAACGTCGTATCGTAGATAGATACCTTCTTCATATTGTTACTCCTTATTTATTTTTCATATTTATTACGGGCGGGGGCGAGCCCCTACTTAATCCAAAGGCTTTATGTAACGCCTTTAGCGCTTTCTTTCCCGAATATTCTTTAACCACACAGGATATGCTTATTTCTGAAGTAGAAATCATATCGATATTGATTTTATTCTTTGCAAGCGTAGAAAAACATTTTGCCGCAACTCCCGAATGCGACTTCATGCCAACGCCCACAATAGATACTTTAGCTATTGTTTCATCCGAAACGATACCTGCGGCGCCGATATCATCAGCTATTTTCTTTGCCACTTTGCATGTTTTAAGAAGCCCTGCTTTGGGCACGGTAAAAGAAATATCCGTTATCTTTTTGTGACTTACATTTTGAACAATCATATCTACATTAACATTTTCCTTTGCGAGTTTTGTAAATACAGTTGCGGCTATTCCCGGCTTATCAGGAACATTACAAAGGGTTATTTTTGCTTCGTTATCAGTAAGCGTTACTCCTCTTACAACGGGCTCTTCTATAATCGGTGTTTTTTCCATAATTATTGTACCCTCCTTCTTAAAAAAACTGCTTCTGACATGCAAGGGTATGTTGAACTTCTTTGCAACCTCAATCGCCCTTGTATGCATAACCTGAGCGCCTCTTGAAGCAAGCTCAAGCATCTCATCAAAAGTAATATATTTAAGCTTTTTCGCATCAGCCACTATGCGGGGATCTGCTGTATAAATGCCGTCAACATCAGTATAGATTTCGCAGCTATCGGCATCCAGGGCAAATGCAAGCGCAACGGCGCTTAGATCCGAACCCCCTCTTCCTAAAGTAGTTATCTCCAAAGCAGGGGTAATCCCCTGAAATCCGGTAACAATCACTACATTTCCTTTTGCCAGCTCATTTTTTATACGGCCTACGGTTTTAATAGTGCGTATCTTAGCCTGGGTATGAAGAGTGTCGGTAATAATTCCCGCTTGTGAACCTGTATAGGATATGGCTCCCACATTGAGTTTATGTATGGCCATTGCCAGAAGGGCGCTTGATATTTGTTCGCCTGTTGACATCAACATATCCATTTCTCTCCCGGAATAGTTGGGGTTTATTTTCTTGGCAAGCTCAATCAATTTATCGGTCGTATCTCCCATGGCAGAAACAACGGCTAATATCCTCATGCCCTTTCGGGAATACGAAACAATTCTCCTTGCCACATTCTCTATTCTTGAAATATCCCCCAGGGAACTTCCGCCGTACTTCTGAACTATAAGTTTTGCTTCTACTCTTTTGCGCATTTTAATCTCCTGAACTCAGTTAAAGTAAAAATAGGCAATAGTAACAAACATCATGGAAAAAATAAAACCCTGCTGTGAATTAAAACTAAAGAATCTCGCCCCTGTTATAGAAACCGGTTTAAATAATATACCGGCAAACAAGCAGCGTTAGTATTAAGATAAAAAGGGCTGCGCTCATGCAAAATTAAATCTGGCTACCTTAAATCATACTTGAGAAAATAATCCAGGAGTTCACTGCCACTGTCAAAATATAAAGAACTTGTATTTGCCTGAAACTCGGAATACCCCGAGAACCCTCCTGCTTCTATTCCTTTTCCCCATATAAGGAACGGTACAGGTTCTCTTGTATGAGTGCGCTTAGAAATTGGCGTCGGATGGTCAGGGGTTATAAGAATCCTTAACCCCTTGGCTTTGTTTTTTTTAACAATGGTTCCAACCAGTAATTTATCAATGCGTTCAAGACAAGCCATCTTCATGCGTAAATCATTGTTATGGCCTGCCTCGTCGGTTGCCTCAATGTGCAAAAACACAAAATCAACATCTTCTAAGGCTCTTAGCGCCGCAGAGGCCTTGCCCTTATAATTAGTATCGTAATAGCCGTTGGCACCGGGAACATCAATTACGTTAAAACCAATGGTTTTACCGATACCTTTTATAAGGTCAACGGCAGAGATTACCGCTCCTCGCAAGCCGAACATCTCCTCAAACGACGGCATATTAACTTTGGCGCCGCAGCCCCAAAGCCATATCATATTTGCAGGATTCTCGCCTAAATCAACTCTTACCTTATTGACCTCATGGTTGGCAAGAATGCTTTTTGATTTAAGCATTAAATCAATAACTAGTTCGGAATTGTTGCCGCTTGGTAAATGCCTCTTAATTGACTTTCCCATGATATCATGCGGTGCAAAATACTTCAGTTTATCAAAACTCATTCGGGAACCGCCCCGGTAAACCATAAGGTTGCGGTAGCTTGTTCCGGGATAAAATTCTATTTTTTCATTCTTTAATTCTCTATTAATTATATCCATTAAGATGTGGGATTCCCTGTTAGGAATATGGCCGGCACTGTAATCAATTAATCTGTCTTCGGATTCAGTAATTAAATTACAGCGGAAAGCGCAATCGCCTTCATTAAGTTTAACTCCGATATTTTCTGCTTCAAGCGGGCCTCTGCCTGAATAATAAATTTTGGGGTCATAGCCTAAAAGTGAAAGGTTGGCAATATCGCTTGCGGGAGTAAACCCTTCAGGCACAGTTTTTACCCTTCCTAAGATACCCTCTCTTGCCAGTGAATCCATAAAAGGGGTATCTGCCGCCTCAAGAGGGGTTTTGCCTCCAAGAGCTTCAATGGGGTAATCAGCGGCTCCGTCGGGAACTATTAATATATATTTCATTGTATAGCAAGTTTAATACAAACCATATTTTCTTGCAAGAACTATTTGACTAATCACGAATTGCCACAGATTAGAGACAAATTGCCACGAATGAAAGTTATCACGAAACACAAACCACGATTTGGTCTTGCGTCTTTAGTCTTTGGCCTGGTATAATATACGGCGATGATAAAAGAGGGTGATTTGGTATTTTTATATCATGACGAAAGGAGGAATTTTCTCCTTAAGGCCGGCGAAAAAGGTTTTCATACCGATAAGGGATCAATCCAGGCGGATTCTATTCTAGGTAAAGAATACGGCGAGAAAGCACAAACCAACTTAGGAGCTGTGTTTTACCTTCTCAGGCCTACTCTCTTTGAACTGACTAAAAGAGTAAGGCGGCTTACTCAAATAATATACCCCAAAGATATAGGAATTATTTTAAGCAGGGCTCATATATATCCCGGAGCAAGAGTCATAGAGTCAGGGACAGGAAGCGGCGCTCTTACAACAGCCTTAGCTCAGTTTGTAAGGCCGAATGGAAAAGTTTACACATACGAACGTAATATAGAATTTTACAATAACGCAAAAAAGAACTTGGAGAAAAACGGTTTAAGCGAATGGGTTGAGTTTAAACACAGGGAGGTAATCGACGAGTACGATGAGAAAGATGCTGATTTTGTTATGATTGATATAGGAAGCCCCTGGGAATTGATTGACGCTGCATACAAAGTCTTAAAGGGCGGCTGCCGCCTTGCAACTATCTGCCCTACCTTTGAACAGTTAACCAGAATGGTTTTTACCTTGGAAGAAAAAGGATTTGTGAATATTGAAAGCATGGAAGTTTTTGTCCGCAAAATTCTTGTGCGCCGCGGAAAAACCCGCCCCGAACAGCGAATCCCCTCTCATACCGGATTTCTAGTATTTGCCACCAAAACCCTTCCATAAAAAAGCCGCGGATCAAAGGCGAGGCTTCGCCGCGAATTGTACACGGCCCGGCACACAGATTTTATTGCGGATAAAATACGGGTAATCGAGGAATATTTTTTCAAATATTGTGCTGCGCTTAGGGCCGCAGATGCCGCGGCGCGAGCTGAGTATAAACACAATAATTTCTTTTGCTATATCAGAATTTAAACACTCAAGTTTAGCAATTGCCGCCTTAAGAAGAAGGTTTTTTCGGTAGATAATCGTAAAGCATTTCTTAATATCGGAAAGTTCAGGCCTCTTAAACCCTGCCCTTTTTATGCCAACAGCGTTTACGCCCCATACTCTTGAATCGCCCACAACCATCATAAAAGGCGGTATATCCTGATTAACCCTCGAAAGCCCTCCTACCATGGCAAGCCTTCCTATGCGCACAAACTGATGCACTACCACATTTCCAGAGATAAATACATTATCCATAACCTCTGCGTGGCCGGCGATTAAGGCTCCGTTACATAAAACAACGTTATTTCTTATATTGCAATCGTGGGCTACGTGGGAGAACCCCATAAGAAAGTTACTATCCCCTATTATAGTACTTTTCTCCGGCGAGGTTGAAGTATGGATTGTAACATATTCACGGATAATGTTATTCTTACCAATAATAAGCTTTCCTTTGTTTTCGTGTAGGCCGGCCATCTGAGGCATTTCTCCTACGAGCGCGCCTACGCCTATAAAAGTATTATCTTTGATAACTGTTGACCCTTTAATATTAGCATGCGCAGACACACAAACACCATCGCCTAACCACACGCCTTTTTCTATCACGGCATAGGGGCCGACTTTAACATTAGTGCCTAAAACCGCACCTTTTTCGATTATCGCTGTTTTGTGTATCATGCTATCGCTGATTACAAAGATTAAATACAGATTACACAGATTTAAAGGCTCTACCAGATGCCGGCGATTCTTGTGCCGCAGAAAGAACATTTTCCTTGAGTAATATTTTTCTTTAACATAGAGAAACCTTTGCGTTCTACAATTGTTTTTGTGCAGCCGGGACAATAAGTATTCTCACCGTATTCGCTAAGCACATTTCCTATGTATATATAGTTTAGCCCCTTATCTTTACCGATTCTGTATGCCCTTTCAAGAGTTTCTATGGAAGTCGGCAGCATTGATGTTAGATTATAATCGGGGTGGAAACGGGAAATATGCCAGGGAATATTTTTATCTATGGAACATATAAAAGAAGCAATCCTCGAAAGATCTCCGGCGCTGTCGTTTAAGCCGGGGATTATCAATGTTGTAACTTCAACCCATATACCCAACCTCTTCATAAGGGCTATGTTATCAAGAACCGGCTTAAGCGAGGCTCTGCAATGCTTCGCGTAGAATGCCTCACTGAATGATTTTAAATCAACATTTACAGCGTTAAGATAAGGAGTTATATATTCCAGGGCATCTTTAGAAAAATAACCGTTTGTGACAAAAACATTATAAAGATCCGCTTGTTTCGCCAATTTAGCGCATTCATAAGCAAATTCAAAGTATATTGTCGGCTCGGTATAAGTATAAGAAATACTTCGGCAATCATTATTTAAAGCTTGGCCGATAACGAAAGAAGGTTCTGTGAGAGCACCCTGGCCATGCCCTTTTTGAGATATGGCCCAATTCTGGCAATAATCACATTTAAAGTTGCAGCCTGCGGCAGCTATTGAATAGCTTAAGATGCCCGGTAAGAAATGATAGAGAGGTTTTTTCTCGATAGGGTCAGGGCGCTGCGCAATAAGCCGTCCGTAGCTTAACGTATAAAGCGAACCATCTTTGTTCTCGCGCACACCGCATAATCCTTTTGCGCCAAGGCTTATATAACAGCCGTGATTGCACAAACAGCATTCAACGGACTGATCGGCTTTTCTCTGATAAAATAAGGCTTCCTTCATATCACTAATTGCCACGGATATTTCGGTGTTCGGTGTTCGTTAGCATTTAAGTAATTATACAGTTGATTTTCTTATAATTCAATGGTAATATAATTATGATATTTTTAACAAATATTAAGATAAATTTCTAGCTTTAAGATACTCTTAACCAGAGATATCATTTTAGATATAAGCAAAAAGCATGAATAAAAAAAGAATTTCCTCGATTTCTTATGCTCAGCTTGATTCCGTAAGGCTCAGAGAAACATTTTTCTCACCCCCCCAACAGCCGAAAAACAATCAAAGAAAATTACCGATTTTTTTTATCGCTCTTTTTATATTTCTTTTTATTATCTCCGGCCTGCTTTTAATCAAAATAAATTACGACCTGGTTTTAATCGATAAAAAGCCCCTTGAGCTTAGACAAACCTCCCAATCCCTTCTATACTCAGAGACAGCTGCGGCTGTATCTTTCCTGGGTGAGAACCAAAGCCTTTCAAAAATCAATAAGTCTTCTCTTCAGCTTTTAGTTTCACCCGGTAAGAAATCAGGCATAAAATTAACTTTCGATAAACCGATTGACTTAGACGCCAATTCAGTTACGGTTTTTGTTTATAACTTGCAGGTGCCCATAAAACTCGAAACTGTGGCTAAAGATACCCGCTATTTCTCAAATTCTCTGTTTCCGGTTTTAGCTGAAATTTCGCCGGCGAGTCATTTTGATACTAATTCCCCTGCCGAAGAAAAAGTTATAAAATCGGGATCGAACAATGGCAGTTCCCTTTTATCCAAAGCATCTATAAATCTTAAGAACCTCAACCTTCAAAACGTCAATCCTTACAGGGTAAAACAAATGACTTTTTATTTTTCACCCCTTGATGAAAGCCGCTCAAATTGGATTATTATCAAAGATATTGTCTTGAGCAAAAACAATCAAAATCAATTAGCGAATAATTTAGCAGGGGAAAAATCAGAAAAATAAGCCTGTCGGCGGACAAATAAATAATGTTTTTGCAGTTTATCCATTAAAGGAGGGAAGAATGAAGGTTATTTCAATAGTAAACCAAAAGGGCGGATGCGGCAAAACAATAACTGCCGTAAACCTCGCTTCGGCTCTTTCCAGAAAAGGCTCTAAAACACTGCTTATTGATCTTGACCCTCAAGCACATGCAACGTGCTCTCTGCAGACAGAAAGCCCATACACTATAACTGATATTTTGGAAAGGGTATCGGAAAACAAACCTGTGGGCGCAGAATTTGCTTCGCGAATCTCTGATAATTTCCATTTTATCTCTTCCCGGATAGGGCTTACTTATTTAGAGCATAAATTTTCATCACGCAACGATAAATTAAAAATACTCTCATATATGCTCAGCCAAATCTCATCCGACTTTGATTACTGTATCCTCGACTGCCCGCCAAACTTAGGCATAATTACTTTAAATGCGCTCTGGGCAAGCTCATATGCGCTTATCCCCATTAATACATGCGAGTTCTCCCTCCGGGGAGCGGAAATCCTGAAAAATATGTTTCTTATGTTAAAAGAAGCCAAAGACGAAGCCCCTACGCCATTTTATCTTTTGACACAGGTAGATAGAAGATCAAGGTTTGCGCGCGAGTTTATCGATGAGATAAAATCCGATTTTGGCGATCTCCTGCTTGAAACCATGATCAGGACAAACACCCATCTGCGGGAAGCCGCTGCCCACGGAATGAATATCTTTGATTACAAACCCGATTCCCGGGGAGCCAAAGATTACGGCGATTTATCAGATGAGATTGAGAAAACCACCTCTGAAAGAAACTGGGCGCCTCTATTTATAAAAGGAAGAGAATTTAGTGATGTTTACGTTGCCGGTGATTTTAACGACTGGAAACAAGAAGATAAATACCGCCTCAAAAGGATTGGAATCGATACATGGGGCATCAATCTTTCTTTAAATAAAGGGACTTACCGCTACAAATTCTTGACTAATGGCGCATGGATTTGTGACCCACACAACAAACAATATGAAAATGACTCTTATGGGGGGAAAAATTCTCTTCTTGTAATAAGGTAGGGTATATTTTTTAAACTCCGGAAAGTACTATATCCGCACAATAGTAATTTTACCCACAGGAACTATAAATTCTAACCTGAGAGGTATCCTCGTTTCCTTATCAAGCCACAGACTAAAGCGTTTCGCCCCTCTTCCTATGATAAAATAACATTCCTTATCGATACCAAGGCGCTTTATACTCCTTAGGGACACCGGTTGAATCTTTACTTTTTGAGTGGGAAGATTAAAGTAATACCACTTCTTAAATATAAGCTCAAAATCTTTCGGAAAGAAATACAATAAAGCCAGAATATTATGTATTGGTTTATCGCATTTAAAGACTTCTTCGTTTACTTCTTTATCGTGCTTTCGCACGATGCGGACCGAGCCGTCATCCTGGTTATAAACCTCCTTGATAAGCTCTCTTTTACCAGAAAAAACAACATCTCTTTCAACCTGAAGAGGCAGATGGCTTTGGCTGTCGAGGAAAATCCGCTCATCGCTCTCAAGGCTGAGGAATTTTAATATACTGGTATCAGAGCTTATTCTAAGGACATCGGCAACTTTACCGCCCACATTCTCTCTGCCCTGATAATGCCAGGTAACGGTACCTGAGGGTACGGCGTTAAAATAAACTTTGTAAGATAAGGTTTCGCCATCGGAAAAACGCTTTCTTATATCTTCTGCCAAAATAATGCGGCTCAAACTAAAAATAAAAACAAAAGTGAAGGAAATTAATTTTAACTTCGGCAGCATCATCTCAATGTCAGTTTTTCTATCGCGGGTAATTTCTCATGTGCCGCTTCCTTGCCGCGTTTAATAAAATCCTTAAACCTGTCAAACTCAAGCCAGCCCAAACCTTCTGTATAAGGGTGGATAACAACATCGGCGAGCTTAACAGCACGGGAAATAAATTCTCTTTGCATTGTTTCGATGCTGCCGAAAATAAAATCGAAAATATGGAGTGAGCTTCTTTTTTTATAAACCGTTAACGCTTCTTCCCGGCTTGGTGTAATATTTACCGCCATTATTTTGTTAACTCCGTAATTAAGAAGCGCCTTTGTAGGAAGCGGATCCAGAATTCCTCCGTCTAAAAAAATGCCTCTGTTAATGGCTATCGGTTCAAATATCCCCGGCATGGCGCAACTTGCAGCAACTGCTTTATAAATGGGGCCTTCATCTAAAACAACCGATTCCCTTCTTAAAAAATCAAAAGCAATAATTTTAAGGGTGTGCTGGACATCATAGAAAGTTTTATTCTTAAAAATCTTTTTGCAGATACGCTCCATGCGGTTAGCCCTGATAATTCCCCTGAAAGGAAAAAATATACCCCCTAAAGGAAATGCCTTGATATAATTGCAAAATTCCTTCATTAGCCGCTCAATATCTGTTATGGTGTAGCCTAATGCCCACAAGGCTGCAACAGGCGCGCCAACGCTTGAACCGCAAACAACGTCTATATGAATATTTTTTTCTTTAAAAACCTCCAAAACCCCTATGTGCGCAAACCCGTAAGCTCCGCCGCTTCCAAGGGCCAGCCCTATGGTAATCTCGCCTACTTCACGTGCAATTCTAAGCAGTGCCCTTGAATAATCCGGTTCTTCTCTGCCCGGCAATGCAGCATAAATCGGGTATCTCAAATTTCCTATCCTTGCCCCTAATGAGTGCTTTTTCCCGGGGCTGAACTTATCAAGGATAACCCTCACTTTCTCTTTGCTGAAATTCTTTTGTTCTTCTATCGTCCTTATAAAAACTTCAAGCCTGTCAATTTCGCCTTCGTTAGGAGGAATAAAAATCTGAAAATAATCAATACAGCTTGAAATATCAAAATTATTTTGACTTAAAATTTCCGGCTCAACCGTAAATATAATAAAATGGTACGATTCAGAAAGATTATTAATAAGGCCGGGCAAGTTTTCAATGTTTGAGGCTCTAACAGTAAGGCGATCTACGGATGT
Organism: Candidatus Omnitrophota bacterium; assembly: GCA_043820815.1. GTDB lineage: Bacteria > Omnitrophota > Gorgyraeia > Duberdicusellales > 4484-171 > JBDRDJ01. The sequence goes on along the minus strand of JBDRDJ010000020.1, from coordinate 15,297 downwards.
GTTAACTATATAATCCTCAAATGAATCACAGCTTGCATCCTTAAGGTCAAATATTTTACTATCTGGATTAGAAGAATCGGGAAATTCACAATACCTGTTTTTAAATATCTGAAGCACTATTACCCTTTTTTTTGATTCCTGCCTTACCTTAACACCTAAGTCATGCATATACACAACAGCATTAGGCATATATGATGATGTTATTGCCAATCTTTTGCATTGGAATATACTCTTAGGGTACAGCCTTGATTTTACGCGCTGGGAAAGAATGCGGGAGAAATCAAAAGAAAGACAAGGCTGAACCTCAAGAAAATTGAGAAAGCGCTCCTTATTAACAAGCAAAACCGAAGATGCCTCAATAGATTTGACACTGACCGAATGAGGGCTGTCGGTAAATATAGAGATTATACCGAAAGATGTTCCGCGCTTAAGAAGTTCAATTTCCCCCTCGCAACCGTCGGATTTTTCTGTAAGGGCAACAATTCTTCCCTGAAGCAAAAAATAAAAACAAGACCCGGCCTGGCCTTCTCTATAAATATACTCACCTGCGGGATAATCTCTAATCTCACATAACCCCATAAATTCATCGAGTAAAAGGCCGTTAAGTTTATTAAAAGGAGAGGTATTTTCAAGAATAAACTTAATCTGTGGTTTATCCATTAGTGATATCTATCCTTCTTGTTTTACAAATTCGGCTGTATTCACCGGCGAAGGCACGCATTTTACGTTCCATGGTCGAGAAATTTACCTCATATAGGCCGAATTTAGGGCAAAAACCCTTATCCCATTCAAAATTATCCATAAGAGACCACCAGTAATATCCTTTAATATTTATGCCCTCTGAATAAGCCCTTGCCATACTTTTAAGATGGCTGGTTAAATAATTGAGGTAAAGGTGCTCTTGGCTCTCAGCAGTTCCGTTTTCCGTAATAATTACGGGCAAGCAAAAGCGTTTTAGCCTTTTTAGCGACCTGTAGAATCCCTCAGGGCACACATGCCAGCCCATTGCGTTTTTACGCTCCTTATGGCTGTTGTGCCGGCATTCACAGCCTATTAAGCCTTTATGGCGGACATAGCCTTTTGAGTAATAGTTTACCCCTAAGAAATCTAAACATCTTTTTCTTAGAAGATAATCAATGCTTGAGAAATTAAAAATTTTACTAACCATACACGCAGAAAACCAGTTCTGCCCGAAATTATTGTAAGGGCAAGGCTCAAATTCTTTAACGTGTTTGGCTATTGAAACCCGGCATAAACCGGAATCCTGCCCGTAAATTCTCTTTATTTCCTGATATGCTAAAACACAGGCATCTAGAATATTACGCAATGATTTATATGCCAGAGGCAGTGATTTCTTTCCCGGAGGCCAAATGCCTTCTATAAAACCGTAATAAATATACACAAGCGGCTCATTAAAAACCACCCAATATTTTACTTTTGATCTAAATCTATTAACTACCTTATTAACGTACTTTAGAAATAAATCGATATTCTGGGGATGCATCCACCCTTTACGCTCTGCAAACCATAATGGATTAGTAAAATGATGAAGCGTTACAACAGGTTCCATGCCTAAGCTTATAAGGGTATCGATTACCTTTTCGTAATGGTTTAATTCATCTTCAGAAACTCTTGATTCTTCGGGATAAATCCGCGCCCATTCAAGGGAAATCCTTAGTGAATTAAGGCCGGTTTGGCTGGCAAGGCGAAAATCCTCTTTGAACAAACTGTAGTGCCGGCAAGCATAACCCGCATTCTCAATGCCCCTTTCTTTTTCCCAAATATACCAATCAGTATTATAGTTTGAACCTTCGCATTGATAGCTAGACAGAGATGCCCCCCATAAAAAATCAGACGGGAAATTAACTTCCATTATACGTGGCTTTCTGGCGAAGGGCAAAATTAGTACCGGGCAATGGCCTCACTTCACCGTCGCTTCTATATCTTTCTGCGCCTGGTGCCAAATATCCCAATCCCGGCCGTTCGGCTGGCCCCATTCCTGCCAGATATAATAAGCTCTTTCTTGAACCATCTTGGTAAATTGATCATCGCTGATTTTTGCCGGCTTTGGTTGAGATTTTACTGCCTTTGCATTTAAACCTTTGGTTGTCTCAAACGAGGGCTTCTTTTGAGAAATCGAAGCCTTTGCTTTGCCTGATGAAACCCTGACTTTGGTTTTCTTTGTATCACTCATGCTAACCCTCCTTTTTTTTAAGTCGGCGACAAAAACAAACCTCGCATACCTTTTATATTAAAATAACAATAATTACTTAATTCTTAAAGATATGCTAAAGCCTTTTTTAGGCTGTTTAAAAATAAAAAGTATTGAAATTTGCTGATAAACCTTTTCAAAACCTGATTCAGACGATGATACCGAATATACCGGCATACTGAATATATCAGCTGTATCAAATTCAAAATCTGCGGTAATGTTCTGATAAGTATCAACCAGAGTAAGCGAACTTTCATTTTGCAGATGAACTTTTCCGGAACAGTCAAAAAAACCTGCTTTTTCTTTTCTTTTAATATGCTCGATTGAGGGGAAAGAAAGATTGAATTCAACAGCCAGGCACATTTGGCCCGGCGGGTTAAATGAAGAAATCTTGTATTGTGCATCTAATTGCGCAAGTTTTCCTATGGTAACTGTTTTAGTGTAATCAATCTGGCTATCTTTGAAATGACAAACCACATTAACCCTGTCTTTTTCTTTTTTGACATGGCTGTCATATTTATTATTGCTTAAAGATATAAAGTTTTGCCCAAGATTAAAATCTTCCAAAGTAAGGCCTTTTTTAACTATATGCTCTATAAAACCGAGGCGCTCATACGAATCGTAAATTAACAGCTTATCTAGGCCTCTTTCTTTCTGGCGAATTATATCGTGTATCGTTGCCACATCCACGGAATTATCAGCGGGAATTCCGAGTTTTTCATGATAAGACTCTCTGCGGCGAGTTATGGTATTTATTAAATTGCGCTCCTTTTTTCTAAGGCTTAGCTCGATGAGGCTGCCGCCGCGCGGGGAAAAACAGCACACCATATCAGAATTCTTTATAATAATTTCCTCATCCCCATCGCCATCAATGTCTTCCCTTTGAAAAGACACCCCGCTTGAACAGTATTTTTTATCGAATAAAGTTTCTGCCCTTATAAGGTGTTCATAAATTGATGAACGTATATGCCCGAGATAGAATCCCCCGAATATTCCATGCCAGTAACCGCAGTTAGTCTGGGCCTTCCAAAGGTTGGTAAATATTGCCTTATCCCTGGCTTTATCTGCTTTATTATGTATATTGCTGCTGACCATAAGCATACGTTTATGCATATAATTTAAACGTTTATACTTTCTCATGAAATTGCGGAAATATCCGCCCCTGATAAAATCCTTAAAATCATCGAACCGGCTGTGGCTTTTTAAAAAATCCATGAAATCCTTGTAAATACCATGCGCTTTTGGCCCAAGAACCCACTCCCCCATTTCTTCATACGAAGCAGCAGGCAGGTATATTATTCCCTTTGACGCAAACTTATTAATTGCGTCTTGAGGCTTAATCGTTACTATATCCTGATTTTTATCGAGCAAACAGAAGAAATCATTAAGCCAGCCCTTCTGATAGACCCACTCGTAGGTATTAGGCCAAAGGCCAAACTTTTCTCCGTCATCAAACAGGGTAACCAATATGTCATCGTCCTCCTGAAAACCCTTTAATATATCAATTGCCTCATGAGCTTTAGAAAAAGGTATCTTGTAGCGCAGGGTCTTGCTTATAGGAAATACCTGAATAAATTTACCATTGTCTTCGGTCGTGTAATAACCAAAAAACTCCTTCTCCTGCAAACCGGCATAACGAAAATGCGTATCATCAAGAAATGTATATCGCAGCCCGCAGGAATTAATCATACGGGTAAGGTATTGTTCCCAGACCCTCTCGGCTATCCATATACCTTTGGCATCGTATTTTAATTCGCTCTTTATAAACTCATTCATCCTGTCAATTTGTCCCGCCTTGTCACAATCGGAAATAAGCGGTAACAGCGGTTCGTAATAACCTCCGCTTATGATCTCAACCTGGCCGCGCTTAACCATTTTTTTAAGCATAGAAAGGTACCGGGGCGCAGATTCGATTATCCAGTCATAAAGCGGCCCGCTCAGATGTATGGCGGCTTTTATTGAAGGAAATTTATCTAATAGGCAGAGGAATGGATTATACGATTCATCAAAGGCTTTCTTAAAGATGTGAGGGAAGTTTCCTACAGGCTGGTGATTATGAACTCCGAATATAAAATATACTTTACCCATCTTTTTTAAACCTCAAACTTCAGACATCGGGCCTTAAGACAGACCGTAGTAACCAGAAACCAGCCCGCTTTCTATCTTAAAGTCTGGTGCCTGTTGCCTGGCTTATGCATGCTTAGAAGTAATATATGAAGGAACTTTTCTGCCCAGTAAACGAAAAATTTCTTTTACATAAGAATAAAACAAGTTACTAAACTCTCCGTTTATATCTTCGAAAGTATTCCACCAATACCAATCACTGCCTTCTATCAAATGAAAATAATCAAGGGCCTTAGACAAAGACCGCTCATCAATCTTGGTGTTATCGATAATATCCTTTACCTTTCGCAGAATCTGCCAGTATAAATTATTTTCTTTAGAGCCTATCCATACGCCAAAATCTCCGTTTATCCAGGAACCGGGGCTTAAGCGCTCAAGGTTTCTGGAAGGCTTGAGCCTTAAGAATTCACTGGCAGTTGAAGAAGATAAGATGTTTGTTTTCTCTAAAGCAGAATAGACGGTCTCGAGAAAATCCACACCGTTATTTTTATAATATTCCCAGGCATTCTCTCCATCCATAATTATAACGATAGCCCGCTCTTTAAGCATATCTTTTATGTGGTAGTGCGTGCGTTTAAAATGTTCGAGAAGGTCATTGGCGGCGAACACAGAATCTTCCCATCCCTGATAAATAAAACTGATTGCGTCAGAAAGGTTTCTGTCTCTAAAAAATATTTCTACGCCTTTAAAATTATGCGGGCGGTATATAATATGCCTTTGATTTTTAATCATATCATAGGAAACGTATTCGGTTGTAAGGCTTTTAAAAAGAATCGCCTCGTCGGTTCCTATCCATTTAAACCCCTCGTCTCTGTATTGTGAAACTACGCTCTCAGACACACTTCCCTCTGAAGGCCAGCTGCCGCAAGGCGAACGGCCGAACGCTTCTTTAAAAACTTCCTTTGCCCTTCTTAAATGCCAGATGCAATCCGAAGGTAAATTGAAACGGCCAAGCGGCCTCTTTGAATAAGAAAAATCCTTCAAGATATCCGTATCGTAAATTAAAGGCATTATCGGATGATGGTACGGGGTAAGGCTTAGCTCAATTTTACGTTCTGAAACCAACCTCTTATAAAGCGGGATTATCTGCGAAAGGATATCGTATTGCTTTTTAATTATATACTGCCTGTCACTTTGATCGTAATCCTTGCCTTTTGTTATAACTGATTTTAATTTCTTATCATCTTTTATCGAATAGGGATGAAACCAGCAAAGGTTAAATAACGCCTGCAAATCACCTATGTCTTTTTCACAAAATTGCGCTTTCGGGGAAATTTTTTTGTTGTATAACTGAAGATAGCGCGGATTAGGTTTTATAAACCGTTCAAAATTTATTGAGAAGAAACGGTTTATGATAAAATCTCTTTCTTGCTTTGACAAGTCTGATGGTTTCTTGAGCGTAAGCATTCCATAATAATCCTGTGCGTTATTCTGGGTATAATCGAGCAATTGTTTAACGAGAATGCCGCTGAAGTTAAACACAGCTTTGGCTCTATCAAATTTATCCAGAGTCTTAGCCATACCATAATAATCCTTAATCCCGTGGAACCTGACCCATGGCAAGATATAGTAATTTTTCTCAGGGTGCATATACGAAGGCTGATGCATATGCCATATAAATATTACTTTTGTCGGCGACTTACTCATAATTATGTATCTGAGTTCTTGAGAATTTTAAATAAAAGATGGTTCAGGCATCCTTATCTGCGACAATCTGCGTTTTCTTCCTGCCGACGGACAAGAATCTGCGTCTTTATGGCTGGAATACGGAATAGTTAACTTCGGGAAAAATATTATCTTTTTCTTCTATATCTTCAACAACTTCGTAATTTATAAAGCCTTTATCGAGATAACCCTTAAGAAGATAAAACCTCTCAAGATGAGTAACGGTTTTTTTACGTGCATATGAATCAAAAGCGCCTGTCTTCATCATAAACGCCCAATCGCTTGATTGCGCAAGAAGAAGTTCTCTTGTCATCTGGTTAAGTATACGGGTATTGCCGTCTGACTTACGTGAGTATTTTTTTATTGAATCGGTCATTACTTCTGCTGCCCGATGAAGGTGCGGATATATCCAATCATTGGAACCGTTAAGCCAGACTTCATAATACCCCTTCCACCCCCAGCTTGAAGGAGAAGGCGTTATAACCTGATTTTTAGGGTAAAGCTTTAAATACCGCGACGGGGTAGTAAGCTTAACGGTATTTTGATCACATGAAATCTTACGAATAAGAAAGTTTAGCCACTGAATTCCTTCAAACCACCAATGCCCGAATAACTCTGCATCGTATGGCGCAACAATTATAGGCTTTCTGCCCAGAAAAGAAGCCAGATGTTCAATCTGTTTTTCGCGGTTAAACATGAAATTACCGGCGTGCTCTGCGGCCTTATCTGTTGCTTGCTCAGGCATGTAAGGCTCTTTATGGGGGCTAAGCCCTGTTATACGGTAATATTTTACTCCGGTAAAAATGCGCGTTCCGCAGGAAGAAATATAAGGGCGTATATAATCATAATCTAAATCGAATCCGGCGTCACGGTAGTATTCTCGATAAAAATAATCGCCGGGATATCCTTCTACAGATGACCAAACGCTTTTTGAAGATTCGTGGTCTCTTCCGAAAACTGCAACTTTATTTTTCGTATAATAAGAGGAATATACGCCGAATTTAGGCCGGGGCCGCGCAAATAGAAGGCCGTGGGTTTCGATCAAAAAGTATTTAATATCCTCGCTTTTTAAAAACTTATCGAGGCCTTCACTGTAAGCACACTCAGGCAGCCATATACCTTTGGGGTTAGATGAGAAAAACTTACGGTAAGAGTTAACACCGACTCTAACCTGAGCCCGCAGTGCAGCGTCAGATACGCTAAGAAGCGGCAGGAAACCGTGTGTGGCCCCGCAGGTAATTATCTCGATTAACCCTTTGTCTTGATACTTCTTAAACTGGTTTAATAAATCCTGGCCGTAAGAATTTATGAATTTGTCACGGGTATGGGTAAATCTATGATAATACATCAAAGCAAGCTTATAGAAAGAAGGGCTAAACCTGTTACGATCCACTTCCTTCTCGCAAAGCTCAACCATTTTATTAAGATAGGAAATAAAACGCGTTCTTAGGAGGTCATCGGCCATCATGTTGCAAAGTGAAGGAGACAGATTTACAGTAAGGCAGAAATCAACCCCGTCATTGTATAAACCTTCCAGCATTCCAAGAAGAGGCATATAGGTATCGCAAAGCGCTTCAAAAAACCAGCGTTCTTCCAAAAATTCACTGTATTCCGGATGCCTTACAAAAGGAAGATGAGCATGTAAAAGCAGGGACAGATAACCTTTTTCCATATATTCTCCTCTCAATTGTATTATCACCAAGTGGTGTTAACAGTGTTACAGTATATCTTAATATTTAGTCTTTGGCCTTATCTTTATTAAATCTTTTAACAGCGGGTGTTCTTTTTTCTTTAAATTTCTTATTCTTTGAAGTAGCAGCTACTTCATATTGAAAATTACCTTCGGGTAAAGCATAACGCAGGGTAAAAGTGCCATCGGGCCTTAATGTGACTTTTTTCCCTTCTACGGTAACAGCTGCATCTGATTCTGTCCTGCCGTAAAGGATAAGCTCGGTCCAAACCTCAAGAAAAAACTTATCTTTTTCAGACGGCCGCTCAGAGAAAAGGCTGCTTACTCCCCAGGAAGCAAGGGGCGATGATATTTGCTGCCTTAAGTATTCTTCGAGTTTTTTCTTTCTCTGAAGGGAACTATCACCCAAATTATAAACTCCTAACATCTTGTAATATTCTTCATCCGGCAACAGCCATTCTTCATCAAGTTCAGACGAAATCCCAAAATAAGGAGTCTTTATTGTGTTGGAGCGTGCAATGGGATAAAAATCTCCGCTGGCTGTTTTAAAACCTATCTCAACGCACCATTCTCTCTCGGGCCGGTCAACATTTATATACCAGCTGTTGGCATCGTAGTTTATATCTAAATCGAAAAAGTAATTTGAGTTAGACCCGTTAAAGTTCTTAACGCCGTTAACATCATAAACTCTTAACGCCCATTTAAGGCTATTATGCTGATCAAGGTGGATACTATTTACCACTTCCTTAATCCTATTTTCTGAAAGGTCCCAATAGGTATGCAGCCACCAGGGATCACGAGGCATAAGCATTATGCGGTTATCGTAGTAACGCACAGGAAGGTTATAACTGACTTGCTCCGGGAATCTGTGCTCTTTTAGAGCCAGGGCAGCGTCATAAATCTTTTCTTTCTCCGGCATGAAATTTACACTTAAGGGAATGCTGAATTTAGCGCTTTCGATAACTTCTTTCTCTGTCGGAAGGCTAACCCGCTTTAGGCGCTGGGGGAGTTTTCGTTTAGGGAATGCCCCTCCTGTGATCTTCTTGGAAGCTTTCGAAGCGGCACGTAAAATAGTGTTTTTAAATTTTTTAACTTTTCCTTTAACCGTGCTTTTTTGTTTTTTTCTGAAAGGATCATTTTCCATATTTCCCCCTTGAATAAGCACGCGGTCTTGCCTGCGAAATTAAACAGCCGCTGTGCAATTTTCCCACCCATTATTTAATGCGCCCGGCGGAATCCGGCAATGCCCAAAAATACTAACATATTCCCTAACTAAAACACCCATGTAAGTATCAAAGATCTTATTTGAATAATATTTTATACTTTTATAAGAAATATCGATAAAAGTAATGTTATAGTCCTGAAAATTGTATCATTGCTCTTTTTATATGTCAATGTAAAAACAAGGCATTGAATTATTTTAAAAGCAAGGGCATGCCAGAAAAAAATTAAACCAAATCACTTAATCTTTTTCCAGAAAAAATGCTGTTTTTGAGCAACACCGGTCACTGACCCGTCATGTTTGCCTATATGGACTCTATAAAGACCGTTGTCTTTTTTGAGCATAACTTCCCAAAAAGCTGTCTTATCGATAACTCTTACAACGTCTCCGTCAACTTCTAATTTGGCAAAATGAATTATTCCTTCACGGTTAAGGCTTTCTTTTAATATTTCTTTAGTTGTTGAAGTTATACGGACGATGATATAGCCCAAGTGTGTAGAAAATTTAAACTCCCACCCGTCTTTCCATCTACGGCCGACACATTCAACCGTTAAAGATATATTGTACTTTTTAAGTGTCTCATACGCCTGCTTCTGGCAGTATTGCTCCTGAAGAGATATGGTTTCTGAAACTTTACTATTTTCATCAACCATTAAATCAGCTCTCCACTTTTCTGAAGATATGGCAAGATACCATCTTCCTGTCTTAAAATCTATATTTTCAATTGTAAAATTTTCCTTGCCGATCATGTTATTTACGAAATTAAATGCGATTTCTTTTGTTTTGCCTTCGCTCATTACATGCTTGGTTATTACGTTTCTGTTATCCTCATCTATGCACAGTCGAATTCCCTGGGGGTAAAAAAGATTCCATGTCCCGCCGTACCTCCAGACCGCATAGGGGTCATCTTTAATTTTAATCACTGCTATCTCGCGGGCTTTTTTCTCGGTAATAGAAATTTTTCTCTTTAACGCCTTGCAGGATTTCTTACTAACGCGGAAATTATAACTGTAATCATCGGTATCATGCTGAAAATTATATAAATCCTCCGCTGAGATGAGATTCTGCGCTTCAATCTCAAAATCAGGAAAAAGGCCTTTCAACTCACTGATCGCCTCACTCTTGGAAAATTCGGGATAATCAACGCGGGCCTCTTTATTAAGCGCATCAACAATGCAATTAATAATTTTCTTTCTATATTCTAAAGTAAATTTATAAGCGTATGCAACATTCCTCTGCTTTAAAAATATAGCGACATTCTTGGACCGCAATCTTGTGTCTTTACTTATACCTCCTAATACTTCCATTTTTGTCATTGGGCGGGATTGCGCAATAAGCACAGATATCCTTTGGCATATTTCCTTACAGCGTTGATGAAATCTCTCTGCGGCCATTTGAGCCATCTTATCTTTTACTTCAGGCGTTATACTAAGCTGAGTATCGCATCGTGCGTACATTCCTTCGTCTACTATGCGGTCAACAGCCTGTCCGCGCTGATCACGTATTAAAGTATCCATTTTCCAATCGGCCCTGTGAACACAGCCAACGTAAAGTTGAACCAGCTTGAATTCTACTTCTTCGGCCGAGATATCAACCCTAGAAAGTTCACGCAAACAGAGCTTTATGGCTTCTTCGGGCTCAATGGGCAAAACAAATTCATCAATCCTCTCTGAACCAAAATTAAAGTTTTCAAATATTGTCTCGGGTATCAAAACAACCGGCCGTTCTTTGCGGGGCCTTTCAACAACCAGCTGTTCTTCTGGGATTTGCTCAAGGACATAGAAAGCTTTAAAGTTATCTCTAACTTCCTGCTTAATTACTCTTTTTAAAAACTGAGGCTGAATTTCTCTATGAATTCCGCAAAGCCACCTCTCTTTCAGCAGCACAAATCCTCCGTAAGAAAGGCGCAATAAGAATTCTCCTTTAACAGGTAAAGTAATCATAGCCTTTGCTTTATCAAATAACAAATCTGCCTGGGACAAACCCTCAAATACAGTTTCATGGTCTTTTTCTTCAGGAAAATGGCCTATTGCCCAGGTCTTACACTTACCCAGCCCTTTATGGTCGACGGTTTTTAAAAAACCGCTTCCGAACATGCAGGCAACGCCGAAATCTCCGCTTTCGTTAAGCAAAGTATCTATTGCGGATTTACTGACAGGTTCAGGTTTACCGGAAGGATAAAACGCATTCTTGCCTCCTATTTCGTCTATATAGAAAAATAAACGTATTCTGCCGGATTTACCCTTTCTTGTCATCCACTCATAAATCGTATCAGCCAGGCGCATAATAACAAAACAGCGGCTGGCAAAATCATTCAACCCGGAAATATTTATTACGGAAATATGATTTTTCCCCGTGCGCTGGTACCTTCCGCACAAAAGGTCTATATCTAAAGGCGTGCCGCTATACCAAACTTGCTCGGTTCCGATAAGAAAATCTCTAAGCCTCTTCGACAGTTCTTCACAGCGTTCATAAGGAATGAACTCTTCGATTGTTTTGCCGTCTATCTCCTCGATTGGCGGATCGTTTAACAGCTTAAGCAGCTGCACCAACCCGATTAAACCTTCCAGCTCAGCCTTGCTTAACCATGCGTAAAGGATAAGTTCTGAAATTAATCTTTTTTCCGCTGCCCTTTCATTTGCGTTATTTCCTTGAAAGATACGGTCTATCAATAATGAAGCATATGCATATGCCCGGGCGGAAACTTTTTCCGGATCATTTTTATAGAGTTCTTTAATTTGTTCAGGCGGATTAGTCAAGGAAGATAAGGCAAGCGGCATCCCCGTATCGGAACCGGGAGTAAACACCGCTATATGGGTTGTATCGCGCAGCCTCCTTATGTCCTGTTCACCAAACCCAAAAGCCTGTAAATTCTTAAGATGCGCTTCGAAATCAGTTGCGGTTATTCCGTCAAGCTCATCGTTCAATAAGACATCTCTTCTTTCTAAAGAAGCTTTATCCAGCAAAAGCCCCAATGATGAAAGATACCCTTTTGTATCAATTACAATAGACGGAATGTCTTTAAAAGCTAATTCCTCTATAATGGCCTTCGCGAGAACAGTTTTTCCTGCATCTCTCGAGCCGCAGATAAAAATATGGTTTAAAAGTTCATGCAGGGGAAAGTTGAACTGCATGGACATTTCCGGCCTGTCTATCATCTTGCGGCTGCCTAAGAATAAACCCTGCAAATCAAGCATTTCCGTATTCATTTAATAAACCTTTCTTAAAAGAATCAGCCTTGATTACGAGGAAAACCATCGTGACAGAATGCAAAAATACCAAGAATACTCATTTTTATTCTTTTTAAAAATTATTTCTTCTTGGATATAAAGATTGTATGGATAATGTTTTTGACAAAGGCATACATAAAAAATAAGATAACCGAAATTATCGCTGCCTTGGTAATTACAAAGCCTATGCCGCCGCCTAACTCTTCTGTCTTAACGAAGACCTGATAAAGCTTGGCTGAAAGAATCAATATAAGGCTCAGGATAAATACAGCTGTCACAACGGTTTTTTTTAATTCAGGAAGAATAAATCAGCCCTCCTTCAATGAGGCCGCGGCTTATGAAAATTTACCAATTTTAATAAGCCGCATGGCCGAATTGATTTCGAATCCGCAGGGCGGATGAGAAATCTTCTATCAAATTAACCTTCTCTGCCTTTTTTAAATAAAGAAACAACTTCGTCTAATTGCTGCGAAATCTTCTTAAGCAGAGATAACTGCTCATTCTGAAAACTCTCTTGACGGTCCTGCATCTTTTTAGCCTCCTGAGCCATCCGGGTCATATCTGACAATTTACTGAAATCAAACATTTGAAACCTCCTGTAATTTTGCCTTTATTATACATTATAATTGGAAAAGGGACAAGCAAGTATCGATGCATTCACGGTGTATTCAGTAACCAGTAACCAAATTAGGAGGGGTTTTCTTTGAGGGGCGGCTTTTTTATTTGTTTCATAGTTTCGCTTGTATCTTTTATAATTTCCTTAGCAGACTTCCACATATTCCCAATGTCCTTAAAGAAAGACTTAGTTCCCTCAGTTATGTTTTCTACTTTTTCGGAGTTTAGAGCAAGAAAAACTGATATCCCTATAATAAAAACCAGGATAAAAAAAGGCTTAAGCCACCTGCCTCTTACCTTTCTACGGCAATATCTGCAGATTATGGCCTCATCCTGTATCTGTTCAGCACAATATGGGCACTTTCTCATCTTTAGAACACTGGTGAAAAATTACGCAATATTAACCCAATCGCTGATGCGTAAAATAGATTGAAAACCATATCAGATGAAAACCTTAATTCCTTGGAAATTAATCTAAATAGTATGGGAAAAACAAGAAAAAATATATAAATATTATTGACAAAAGCAGTTGTGATCACAAAACGTTCAAACATGCCGTATTTTATAAAAGCGGGGTTCGATAAAACCTGATTCTTAAAATACGAAATCTTAAGGGCCTCCCACAAATAAGCACCCATAAAAATAGCAACAATATAACCAATGCAGAAAATAATAAGGCTGTCATTATTATAAATAACTATAAAGATGTTGGTTGCGTGCAAAGAATCTTCAGCAAACGGAAAAATAAATATTGGAGCAAGGAAAACTATGTGAATAATTTGATCCAGAATAAAGACAAAACAATTTAGTTTCTTAGAAGTTATGTATCTTAACTTTATCTCATCTTGAACAATGTGAGTAAACGAAGCTATCATTATAACAAGCCAGATGGCGGGATACTTAAGATAGGGCATGGAGAAAAAGGTAAGGGTTGCGAAGATAATAAAATAATGAATCCGCGCCCCGTGGATACCTGATTTCTTGCGTATATAGACTTCATCGGGCTGTAAAATAAAATCGGCAACAAAATGCGCAAGCACAAGCCTTAAAAATATGAACATAATATTATTTTATTACTATTCCTCTAATAATTCAAACACTTTCATTTTTCTTTTTCTGAAGCCAGTATTAAGCATCCATATTCTTAAATTATATTGATAATATTTTGTTCTAAGTTTATATTCTGCCAAAAGGCAATATCTGCTATTTATTGACAGGTTGTCCATAATAGTTTAGAATATTACATTATGATAGAAAGGATAATAAGCAAATATATTGTGGACGCAAGTGATAAATCATCTCTGGTTGCACTTGTGGGCACTAACGGAGCAGGGAAAACTTCGCTGGTTAAGTCAACTTTCCCCGGTACTCCCTATGTGTCTCTTGAAGACTTTGAAATGCGCGAAGCTGCCATAAGCTACCCGCAAGGCTTTATTGTTAATTATCCAAAAGGAGCTGTTTTTGACGACATACAAAGGGCTCCGGAACTTTTTTACCATTTATTGAAAGCTGCTAAAAACAATGAGCTATCCGGAAAGTATATCATAACCGGCAGCCCCCATTTCTTCTCAAAAGAGAAAATATCGGAATCTTTTGACGGCGAGCTGGCCATATTCAGGCTTTTACCTTTTAGCCTGGAAGAATTATCTTCGGCTTCCATAACCTTTGATACTTACGAAGAATGCCTTTTAAAAGGGTTCTACCCTAATATTTGCTTAGGCTCAATCGAACCATACGATTGGTATCAGAACTATATTCACAGTTTGGCAGAAAGAGATATTCGTCTTATTGTAAATGTCCGCAACTTAATGGAATTTCAAAGATTTCTTAAACTATGCGCTTCGCGCATAGGCTATGGAGCAAACTGCCTGGCTCTTGCTAATGACTGCGGGATAACTCATAATACAGCAACTGCATGGTTCGATCTGTTAAAAGCTAACGGGGTCATTTATCTCCTTAAACCTCACCATATAAACTACATTAAACGGCTAGCAAAAACACCGAGGCTTTATTTTGTCGATCCGGGAATTGCCTGCTCACTGCTCGGAATAAATGGCCTAACTCAGATCTCTTTTCACCCTTTTAAAAATGCACTTTTTAAATCAATGATTATTTCGGAAATGTTTAAATACTTTTATAACCGCGGGCTTAAGCCTAATTTCTTCTTCTGGCGCAATAAATTAACTCACGAAGTTAATTTACTTATTGAAAAAGAAGATAAAGTTATTCCTATAATATTTACTTCTGATACCTCGATTGACAAAACGCATTTTAAAAATCTTGTTTATTTCCGGAAGCTTTCTAAAATACAAGCTAACGAATCATACCTTATCTACGGTGGAAATACCTCATACCAACACTCTCTGGGCAATGTAGTAAGCTGGAGAGAAGCAACGACTATCCTTTGACATGAAGGACAACGACAACCTCTTCATCTTAATTCTTCTCTTTGCAGGCATTCTTATCTACCTTCCCTCTGTCACAAGCGGGTTTATCTTCGATGATAACCATATGATCGTTGAGAACCTGTTTATAAAGA
>JBDRDJ010000019.1:0-27579 GCA_043820815.1 Candidatus Omnitrophota bacterium | reverse complement strand
CCTATGTAGCCAAGCACGGGAGGATGGTTTAGGTTGTTTACGGTTATGTTAACTTCTATTGAATCGGTTAGGTAGCCGTCAGTTACGGTAAAGTTTACTGTATAGGTGCCTGACTGATTGCCTGCTGGTGTCCAGGTGAATTTCTTAAAAGCACCAGTAAAAATAGCACCGTCCGGTAAGTCCAATGCTGAATAAGTTAAATCATCACCATCACTGTCTGAAGCAGACACATAAAAAGTAAGAGTTTTTAATTCATCAACTTCCATGTCACCAACTGGGTCGAATGCCGGCGCAGCATTTACGTTTATTACATTGATTATCACATCCATTTTATCCTGGGCTTCTCCATCAGTAACAATAAACCGCGGCACATAGACACCGGATTGAGTACCGGAAGGCACCCAATTAAATTTACCTGATGGTTTATCAAATATTGAACCATTGGGTAAATTAACGGCTAAATAGCTGAGGCTATCACCATCAATATCTGTTGCTGAAACATTAAATTCTAACACAGAACCTTCTTCTACAGATTGAACCCCAATATCGTTAAAAACAGGGGGGTGATTGATTTTTTCAACCCCTATAGTTATATTAAACGGTTCGACAAGTGAATATTCAATACCTTGAGAATCTTTATAGGAAATATACAATTCAAATACAATATCGCCATTCAGGCCATGCTCGGTATCAAATTTAAAATTATCGTTAGCCGGGCCACTGACTCCACCTGTAGCTAAATCACCATAATTTGCAATACTATCAATGATATTAACTTTCGGATTGCCAGTTGTAACGCGGGCTGAAACATCATAGATTTCATTAAAACTGTAGGTGCTGCTATTTAAAGCCACCCTGAAACTACAAACTTTGCCACTCTCTATAATGCCATTTCCATCTTCATCCCCCTCTGTAATAACAAGATCATCTCTTTCGATAATAGCTAAAGGCGGAGGTGATGCATAAATAACAAAAACCACACTAAAAAGAATAAGCGCATTTAAAATAATTTTGTTTTCTTTGCTAAAAATATTTTCTAAAAGCATTCTCTGTTACTCCACCTTAATAAATCTTATTCCTGCCTCAGAAATAGCATCTAAAACTTGCTTTTCTGGATGTTTATTAAAACTCTGAATTATAACTTCCACTTCAACATTGGGAAATTCTGTTTCAAATGTACGTTTTATATCTTTTAAGTCCTCTAAATGCTGCGATGTCTGATACCCTCTCCAGTATGCATCTTCAACATTCTTAACTTCTTTTATATAAAGCGTACCCTCATGCATAAAAACAACATCAGTCCCCTGGCCTACAGATTCAATAGCCCCATCAGCCCTTCTTACCCATATCTTCTCTGATGAAACTTTCCATGTTTTCGGGTCATAAGATCCAATACCCAATGGTTTACCATCAACGGTTTTAGTAAGCCCTAACTTTCCTAATACTCCCGGAGCATCACTCTTAGCGATATTGGCAGGCACTAACCCCTTGGCTCCCAAACTTTCGTCTTGCATTTTAGCCAATTTCTCAGCTGTTAAACTCTCTAACCTTGCTTGATCAGTTCCAATTTCAATCAAATCGTCTTTTGTATACTTTAAGCCGTCCTTTAGTTTACTTATATCTCCGTTATTCTCTAATATTTTAAAATACGGTTTGACGTCACCTATTGCTTCTCCTGATTTCAAAACAACTTTAAATTTACTGAGTTTGGTTAAATTAGTAAAATCGGATACGTATTTTATTACCTTGCTGCCAGTTTGAAATCCATCACCAACAAATGGAACTAGTGCAAAAAGATTCGGCCAAACATTTCCCCAGTATTCACCAAAATCATCATAAATCCAGCCGTTTCCTGTAATATATGAGAAAACAGGGCCCGTGGAAGTACCTGCTATCTGCCAAATATCAACAACTTCGTCAGCAAGAACAGCATGAGGAAGTGGAATAAATCCTGCAACATTGGGCCCTATATCACAAATAAGCCCAGTTGCCCCATTTTTATATCCGTACCCAAAAGATCCGTAGAGGCACTTTTTCCAACCTGCCCTTTCTTTACCGGGCTTATTGGTTGTTATTACCCCAAATTGTGCAAGTTCAGGGTTATTAAGAGAGATGTCTCCGAAAACTTCTGAATCATTACTTATTGTTGAACCTATATCAAGCCTCCAGTTACCAGTGGGCGGATCGTTTATTACAATATTCTTTGCCGCGTCATTGCCCTGATAAGATCTAATAAGATTCCCTGAAGGCCCATACAGGAAAATTTCCTGAAAAGAAGCATCATTTCCTGATATATTAATTGTTAAATCGTTTGTTCCTGGGGCTACATTTATGTCTATACCCATGGCACCCTGGCCAGGCACAAACCCACGAAAAGAACTATCGGAAACACTTGTAAGATATGGGCCGCTTATTGCGTTTATCTTTAACTCTGCGCTCCTATTTGCATAAATATAATAACCCTTAGAAACCTTTAGAAACTTAGCAACATGCCAGCTTGTTCCTTTTAATTCAAGGAGCCCTTCTTCAATAATTCCCTGATCTGCTGCTTCCTTCAGCGAATAACTCTCGTTATCTTTATTCACGGTAACCCCTAGAATCGGTAAGTCGTCAATTCCGGTAGAATTCGATATATAATTCCAGCCCTGATTCAACTCAACTGTAATTTCACCTAAAGGTGCGCCGGTTAATGAAATTGTATTGGGTGAATCTGAGTAGGCAAAATAAGCTTTTCCTAATTCTAAAGAAGAAAATGTATCATATCCAGGAATTTTGGGATAAACTTTATAACTATTTGCCTGATTATCCCATGAAAAAATATACCTTGGCAAATCAGCACCAAAAACTCCTTCAATGCTCTTATCAGGAACATCAAACGGTAAAGCAAAAGTATAAAGGCCTTCTGGGGTACTGATATTTGCCGAAACAATGCCTTGGGGTGTTGTATTTATTGAAAATCTATCAATGCTTACTGTGTCAAAGGCATCGCTCGACACTAAAGGCCCGGATGTTACCCCGTGGCGAAATTGCGTATAAATATTGTAGGTAAATTCACCGGGGTAAGCCGGGGCAACGGCAGAAAAACTGAATTCATGCAAACCGCTTTGGGTTTGATTAATGTAGACCCATTCTTCTTTGCAAATTCCATTACCGCTCACTAAAACCTGAAGAACCCCCGGAGCTGAATTTTCTAAGCCTACTTTCACATTAAAATTAAATGCCTCGCCCTGCTCAACATTTAAACCTGAAGACGGGCTAAAATCTACCGAGAGAATCATGGAAGTTCCCGGCCGAACCGTAACAATATCAAAAGTGTCGCCAAATGTACACATTTGATCGTTAAGCCTGAAATAAAAATAATAATCGCCTTTTTCAAGGGGATTCCAAGTATATGTAAAATTTCCATCGACAGTTGTCGTTAACGTATCTGATAGAGAAATCTGATCACAGTAAATATAAATCGTTTTCCCGCTTATACCGCTGTGCAAACGTCCGTTAAATGTTACAGGGTTAGCGGTAATGCTTTCATAAGGTGCATGAGAAACCGTTAAGTAATTCCCGTTATCTACCCTAACATCTTTACTATCTTCGCTTTTTCCTACAAAACTGTCATAAGCAGCAACTTTTATATTGTGCAAACCATCTATGCTATTTCTTGTATCCCACGACCAATGGCTTGCCGGAGTTTGCGTATCAGGAGAGCTGTCAGTATACTTCAGAACTCCGTTTATGTAATACTCTATCTTAGAAACAGCCCCCTCTTCAGGATCATATGCTTCAACAAGTATAGTAACATCCTCTGAAACAGTATCTCCCTGCCCGGGAGAAAGTATTGTTACCTGGGGCGGCTGATTAGTTACTTTGGGGTTATCAACTACAGATGTCTGTGCCTGATCGCCTCTTCCGTCATCAAAAAGAAAATAATAACCGTGATCGCCTATAGGCAAAGTCGTCTTATATTCATAGATCGCCTCTGTTCTATGATCACCGAAAACATAAGTCATATCATGAGAATAATCTCCCCCTGAACCGTCTATGTTAACAAGTTTTAATATTGGTATATCACTGTCAGCATCTCTATAGGTAACTCTGTAAATAAATTCTGTGAGAGGATCTCCAGATGAAGGTGTTACGCTCCCGTTAGATAGAATAGGGGCGTTGTTATTCTTGACTGTTACATTTACAATATCTTCTCCTTTACCAAAAAAACTATCATATCCTATTACCTTAATTTCATACGGCCCGTCTGGATTCTTTGTTGTATCCCACGACCATTGGCTTGCCGGAGTTTGCGCATCAGGGGAAATATCGGTATGTTTAAGAACTCCGTCTATATAGTATTCTATTCTTGAAAGTGCACCGTCCTCATGATCATATGCTTCAACCAATATAGTAACGGTGCCTAAAACTTTATCGCCTTCATCGGGGTCTAGAATAGTAACTTGAGGCGGTTCGTTGGTTACCGTCGGCCCGCTTACAACCGGAGTCTGGGTTTGTCCGCCTTTCCCGTCGTTAAACAGAAAATAATGACTATGTGCGCCTATAGGAAGGCCTGTTTTGTATTCATATTTAGCGCCGGTTTTATGATCTCCTGACACATAAGCCATCTCATGAGAAGAATCTCCTCCTGAGCCGTCTATGTTAACAAGTTTAGCGGCAGGGATATCACCGTCAGCGTCTTTATATATTACTTCATAAGTAAAAGTTGTAAGCGGGTCGCCTGATGACGGAGTAACTTTTCCGCCTGAAAGAACTGGTATGTTGTTGTTTTTTACAGTCACATCAATTACATCTGTATCGCTGTCATCATCACTATCCCATCCTTTTACCTTTATTTCATGCGGACCGTCTGAATATTCTGTTGTATTCCAAGGCCACTGGCTTGCAGGAGTTTGGGCGTCGGGAGAAGTATCTGTATGCTTAAGCACGCCGTCTATGTAATATCTAATTTCATCGAGTGCGCCATCGTCCGGGTCGTATGCTTCTACTTTAATAGTTACGGTTCCTGAAACAACATCTGAATCATCAGGATCCAGAATAGTTACGATAGGGTCTCTACCGCTTAATGGTATAACCTCTGCTGAAATTATATAATCTCCCCTGTCAGGAGGCCCATAAGCATAAACTTTGGCATAGTAGGGCCCGGAATAGTTCATCTCTACGATGACTTCTTCATCTTCACCGGTATCGTTAATTGAATCGCCCAAGAAACCGCCCGGGGCATTAAGGTCATATATGGCAAGGTCAAAATCTTCTCCGGATGGAACTTCAAGGGTAAATTTAAGCTTTCCGATTGCTGATACATCTACACGCCACCAATCGACAGGATCGCCAGCAGAATAATCAACATTGCCTGAACCGGGTTTATTAAGTTCAAAAACCGAAGCTCCACTTGGCTGGTCATTTGGGCCTTCGGCATATACCTGTATTGGAATTATGGTTACAAAAAGAATTCCTAACGAAATAAAAAGGCGGGTTTTAAAATTAATTCTTTCTTTCATGAAATTTGAAGCATGGACTTTTGAGGTTTTTGACAAATCCTTAAGATATAACACATCTCAAGCGTAAAAACAAGTAAATTTTACATATTTCTTGCAACTAACTGATAGGCCTTAAGATAAGAAGAAAGTATATGATACTTGCATCGTAAGCAGGGGTGTGTTTTTAACACATACCGCATTTTGAATAAACCGATAGCCTCACTTTTTCCCATTTATTATATCTGCAATTTCGTCATGGCCCATTCCCTTTTCTAAACCATGGATCGCAACTTCCGCCATATCGCAACGCCCTTCGACAATAGCCCCGCATACGCTCTTGATAACCTCCGAAGGGACTTCGGTTCTGGATAGGAAATCACCCAGCCGGTTTAAAAGACCCTTTTGCCTGTCTTCATTTACACTATTAAAAGATTCTATAATGATTTTTATTTCCTGCATACCGCCTTTGATATCCATGCCCTTAAGAATCGCCTGCGCGTTATATTTCTTTAAAAACTCGTCATAGTCGCTCATGGACTCTCCGTTTATCTCTACAAACTTATCAGAAAATTCTTTCCACTCTGAATCCGATGAAACAGAAGCCATATACTGCAAGATGCTGATTATTTCTCTCTTCCTGCATAGTCTCCTGGCATGAGTCAATGGTATAAAAATATTAACCATCCTCAAGAAAGAATACTTCATTAAATTTTGCGAACCCTTAAAATGTCTAAACTCAGGAACATATTTACTTAAGAATTCATCACCGTGTTTCTGCAGAAGCTGTATAAGCGCCTCGCGCAGCTCAGGATTATTTGAATTTTCCAAATATGGAGATACTGCTTCGGCTAAGGTTAGTTTTTTAAATATTACTTGTTCGTTTTCAAAAAACCACGATGAAAAAGCAACCTTATTTCTCATGTCCTCTAGATTTCCTGAAAAAGGAGCATATCCATAAGTAATCGCCAGCTGGGCTTTATTAAAATATTTAAGGACTTCTATTATCGCTTTAGCATCCTGGCCGTTGTAGTCACTTAATGCTTTTACGAATTTTATTATTTTCTCCGTTAACACAATGCCGCATGCATCAAATTCATCCCGATAGATAAGCCTGACCAAAGCCTTTGTGAACTCTTTATCGCTTTCAATAAGTTTAGGGTAAACCTGAACGAAGAGCTTTTCATCTTTAGAGAAGATTTTATATAATGATGAGAAATCAATCTCCTGTCCGCTTTTTCTCTTTAAATAATTTCGAAAGCCTTCATGCCTTAAAATCAATACAAGCTCTCCTGTTTTTTGCTTATTCAACAAATCACAAAGAAGGCTATCTGCCGCAACCTCCGGTAATATTCTTATATCAGAAGTAAGCTGCCAGCTCCAGCCGGAAATATAAGCATGCCCCCAAAGATTTATGAACTTTTCACTGATTAGCATTTTAATAACACGGCCGTCTTCCGTTTCAGGCCGTTCAAAAAGATTAAGATATTCCGCAACCATTTGCGGATCATCCTTTTTCTTGGTTATCTCTTTTATAGCCGAAGATAGCACTGATTGCACATTTTTCTTATGTTTAAGGCAGTCAATATATCCTTTATAATCCATAGCCTCATTGTAATAAAGAAATTCTAAAGATTTAAGTTTTGTAAAACTTTTATGTGCCGGGCCCTTAAGGCCTGATTCCAGAATTAAATTCTGCCTGAAAATCAATAATGCAAGAGGCGCATAAAGCCGCTGTTGGGTTTCATTTATCGAAGCCTTAACATAATTTATCTTCTCCTGTTTAATAACATTATAAACACGCCCGCTCATAAGTGCCGGATAGAATCCTCCTGTTGAATCTTTCGGGAAATCATCATCAAGAGCTTCCTCAATAGCTCTCTGGATAGATTCATCGTTAAACTGGCCTAAAAAAAGATTTATAATGTCAAAATATAAACAATAAATGATTGTCGCTGATATACGCAGCTTAGAAACCACAGTTTCCTCATAAATCTTGATCTCTCCTTCAATATTTTGTCTTTTGCTCTCACGCATATACCATTTCACAATCTTAGGGCTTTGTGCCATTACCGAGAAAGCTTGAGCTGCCCCTTCAATAATCTCATTCAAAGGTTTATTGCCGGTAAGGTTGCCTTCTAAAGCCAGATATCTAAATACGGGAAACTTTCCAAGTGCATCCAGGCCTTGAGTAAGCATTGCGGTCATAATCCCAACGAGTGAGTCGCGGTCTGTTTTAGAATCTTTTCTTGCGGTTAGCTTATTTCTTAAATCCTGAAGCTCTTGTGTGGGGAAAAAATAATCTGCCCTATCCCTTTCTATCGGTAAAAGGCCTCTAAGCTTTTCTACAACTTTTGGATTCATAAGTGCGTATGAAATCCTGTAAATAGCATTCTGGAGTACTTTATCAAACTGCGGCTTTTGTAAATTTAGAAATTTCGGCAGGATATCGTAGAATTTGTTAACGGCAGGCTCAAGGCTTTCTAAACCAATAATTTTTGAAAGCACAAGGGAAGGCTGTTTATAAGATTGGTCACTGGTTTTACTCTTTAAAAAATCAAACATTGGCTTTGAAAAAACTCCCCGTAACTTGACATTCCAGTTCCAAACTAAAGTGTGAAGTTAACTAAGGCTCTTGAATAAAGGATAACACTTCTTTAGAGGAAAATCAATGGAATATGCGAAGAATGGGGGAAGGTAGCTTAGGGGACATTGTCAACTTGATAACCTTTTTGAGAGGCGGGATGAATGTTTCCGCCTTTTCAATTGATCGATCAACGTCCCCTAGCTTCTAAATTTTACCGTTTTAAAGAACCGGTGGCTTTATGCATTAAATTAAAAACTTTAAATCAAACTTAATGCCTACAGCGGTCATTTCTATTATATCCATGGCCATATGCATAGCCGTTATTATTCCTGTGAGATTTGCACTTATGATTTATATTGCCGCGGTATGTTCTCTTGCAATTATGACAATATACCTCATACGTTGGTGTTGTGTAGGTGCGGTAGTAAACAGTACCTCCATGACGTGAAGGCTTTCCCCCGTAGTAATAATACGTAGTTTGCGCATTATTCTGTGACTGGTTTACGCCGGTCATACTTCCGATTATATCTACCTTCCCTCCGCTAAGAATCCTCAAACCCGCAATCCCCGTAAGTATCTTTCCCGCTGTATCCCAATCGCTGGCATAAGTTGCTGCCCCCGAAAACATAGCTAACGCCGCAAAGAGTAAAACCACTTTTTCCTTCATTTTGCCCTCCTTTTTTGTCTTTTTGTGCCCATATTTACCCTTTTTTCCCTTCAAAAACTTAGACAAAAGGTTTAGCTAAAAAGTTCCTTTAAAAACATTAATGTTTGATACTATAATGAAAGCATACAGCCATACATATTAACAATTACTCTAAATCCTGCTATAGATAAGGCCGTTTATGTATCGAATTTTAAAATCGGCAGGGATTTTCGCGAAGAAACGATATCAACAAGCGCCAATGACATTCCAGTTTCAAACTAAAATGTCAAGTCAGGAGGCTTAATGGGCTTATTTAACAAAATATTCGATTTCAACTACGCTTTTTATCTCTTTATCAATACTTGAGGTATCGTTTATGCCGTAGTCATCGACACTGGTTGAATTTGCCGGGGTAATTTGAAAAACCCCAACCCGCACAGATGCAACCGGGCCTAATTTAAATTTTCCTTTCTTGGCGATGATTTGCGCTCTTTCTTTGGCGTTGGCTGTTGCCAGGCCAATCATTTCAATTTTTAAATCATCGAGCTTAGTATAGTAGTAACCCGGATAGCTTATGCTCATTTTAACACCATCGTCTATTAATTCCGAAATCTCCTGGGAAATCTTTTGAATTTTCTCTACATCTTTTGATTCCACACTCACACTCTGGTTCAGCTGGAATTCGACAAACTCATCGGTGTCATATCCTCTTTCGTTTATCTTATACTTTTCATTTATGTTTATGGGTGAAAACTTGACAATATCACCTTTGGGTTTACTTAAAAATTTGTCTATATAATCGCTTACCGTTTTTTTATTCCCGCTCAAATTCTTATGGCATAATTTTAAATCGGGATTTTCCTCTAAAATAGTAACCTCGAATATGGCAAGATCGGATTTTATTTCCTGCTTGGCAAAACCTTTTACCTTGACATAACCTTTATTCTTTATGCTTATGGCCGCATTTGAAAGAATATTTGCAACAAGAATAAAAGAAACCGCAAAAATAACAGCAGCTACAATTACAACAACACCTTTTCTCATAACACGCCTCCTTTTTTGATCAATAGTAATTATACGGTCAGCCGCAATGGCCGCCACTACATATTAAAAATACAAAAACCTTCACTATCCATAATGATTGCGTGAAGGTTTTACTTTCCCGATTTCGCTTTCGCTCATCGGGACCAGCGTAGCTGGTTTTCAAGTCCGGGATTTAGCCCTTCTAACTCGGGACTCCTGCCCCCTTACGGGGACTATAGCCTAATTATATATATAGTTTAACTCTACCAAGGTAATTCGTCAAGCCAAATAAACAAAATGCTTACCTTGTTTTTTCTATTTTCTTTCGCTCAAATCGTTAATTTTACTGCCTACACCCTCTACGGCCTTCTGTCCGAGCTGCTTGGCTTGTAATGCAACAGCCTCTTTTGCCTGCTCAAGCAAACCATTCGCTTCTGAGGAATTTTTGTTGATATTGCTCAAGATGTATTGAGCAATATCAACAACATCTTGGAATTTTCTCGATTCATAAAGTGACTTTGCCTGTCTTAAGAGATAATCAACCTTTCCTTTTGCTGCAGTATAATTCTTAGCAAAATCTAAGGCCTCTTTTGCGTTAGCCGCAATCTTCTGTACGGATCTTTCAGCCTCTCTTAAGCTGATGTCAGATTCGCTTTTACCGGTGTTTAATCCACCGGAGCTTTGCTTCGCTAACGTAGAAAGTTGAGTATCGGCGTTTTGCTCCCTTCGTACATTTTTTAAAATAAACAGTCCGCCTACTACCAAAAAAACAACTAAGAAAATAACCCATATCTTCATGGCACGCCTCCTTTTTTACTTAAACATTCTTAAAACCTTTTAAAAAAGCGAAACGAAAAGATTCAATCTACCCTTTTCTAATGATACTATTTTAGTATCAATTATCAAGGTTTTTTTGGATTAGAAATTTTACTTGCCGCCGAAAATAGATTTTAATGATTCAATGCCGCGATCTTCTTTCTGAAGGCCTTCTTCAGGCAGCGCCTTTTCTAAAGGAGAAGGGTTAGATTTATTTAAAATACCTTTTAGCGCCCCCGCTCCTTCCTCTTTTATTTTACCGGCGTAATTGGTAAGATAAGGTTTTATAAGATTCTTTAAAGAATCATTGAAGCCTTCCATTGAAGGCTTATCGGTTTTTCCTTTAATGTTAAAACTAAACTCAGCAGGGTCAATGGTGTTTATTACATCGCATATAACTTTAAGGCTTGTGCTGCCTAAGGATATTTTGCCTCCGGCACGGGGGGCTAAACTGTGGCCTTTTAACCTAAGGGTAAAATTGGAATCCAAGGTGTCGTTTATAATCGCAATTTGTGATTTAATATCCAAGCTTCCCTTTGCCACAAAAACAGGAAGAGAATCTTCATAAATAAAGCTTACTGAAGGCAAATCTATATCCGCAGCAGTAATATTAATTTTTGCCGTATCTTTATTGTCCCTTACTTCATTCTGGTATGATAATTCGATACTTCCGGCCAAAGCCCCGTCTTTCTCTATCTGCCCTTTAACTTCGGCTCCGTCAAACTTAAAACCTCTTTCGGAATCAAAACCTAATGACTTAATGTACAAAGCAGCGTTCTTTATGTAAACCACAGCGCTATTTTCATCTTCCAATCGGATGCTTACATTTTTAACGCTTATATTGCGTGCCTCGAACATATTCCTTGGTGAAAAGCCGTAAAAATTAACCCGCCTGCCTTTGGGTAAATCAGAAACTTTTCTGGTTATTTTCTTTTTTTCTTTAGCTTTTAATTCATTGCTTTCTGCTTTTTTCCGGGAATACCTTTCTTTGACTATTTCATAGACCCTGTTGAACCAGTCTCTTTTGACTTCCGATCTCTGCAAAACAGAGCTTTTCTTTGCCTTTTTATCTTTTGGTACTATTTTCCCTAAATTAAAACTTCCGTCAGGTTCTCCTTTTACATTAACCTCGACATCTGACAGGCTCATGCGGGAAATAGCAAAACGTTTAGACAACAGCCCTAAGATACTCATCCGAAATGACGCCTTACCCACAGAGGCGATTCTCTGTTTTTCATTATCAGGGTCAAACACCTTTAGGTTGTCTGCACTGCAAGATAATGTCAAAGGCCAAAACCTTAAACTGCCTGTAGAAACTTTTGCCGCAGTATGCCTGTTTAAACATTTTGATATAAATTTAAGCGCAAAAGGAGATATAAGAAACCCGAAAGACAGCTGAAAAATCAAAAGAACTGCCGCTAATATTGCTATCCCTTTTATATTAATAACTTTTATTTTCACGACGCACTCCCTCCTGCCCTCAAAGATAAAGAAGCTATCTTGTTGATTAGCGGCAATTTTATAAACCACTTCACAAGTTTTAAATTCTTTATTTTATCAAAGTATCTGGTTCTTAATACTGTGACGTATTTTTTTGACACCAGGTAAACAGGTAAGCATAAAATAATCGACAGGGCCAGGCCTCCCGCAACAAGAGTATTATTGATATCAAGGTAAACAATAACCGGAAGCGATACAAACCACCTCCAGAAACCGGTAAGGTAACCGGCATCAATAAGAAGATAGCCCCCTAAAATATCAGCAAGGCCCACAAGCCCCAAAACATACAGAAGCTTAAAAAAAGGAATTACCAGCATTGCGGCCAGCCTGTTTATCTTAAAAATGAAAAATAAAATCAAAAGAAGTAATGCCATTGGGCCGTTTAAGGGTATTAATCCAAAAAACATACCCAAGCAAACTCCCGCGGCGATTTCTCCGGATGAAACATTGGATATAAACAGCTTAACTATCTTTACGGGAAAATTTATTAAAGTAAGCATATCTTTTAGCCTCCCTTGTTGAAGCCGTTATCTTACTATCCGCCTAACCAGCCTTTATCTCTCCAGTATTGATATTCTTCTTTCCAGTCATCTTTTCTCATTTGCACCACATACCTGAAATGTTTCTTAAATCTCTCAATGTTTTCTATCTGTTCGGGGAATTTTATCTTTTCCTGAATATCCAATATCAGTTTTTTGCCAACATTAACGGCTTCCTCCATTTTTTCTTTACTAACCGGGGCGCGAGAAGATACGCCGCCAGAATACTGCGCACCGCAGATGTGGGCATATTGCGCAATATAATCTAAAACAGCTTTATCCTCTCCGCTCCCTGAGGAAACAGCTCCCGCAATATATTTATCTAAAAGCCGTAAGCAGTGAATAAAGTGGCTTGAGCGGTCCCAAAGCGCCTTCATGGAAGCGGTAACCTGATTTATATAGTTTGGTGAAGCCATGATTATTCCGCCGGCCTTAAGCATCTTTTCTAAGATCATATTAACATCGTCTTTTATGGGGCACTTCATGATTATTTTATGGCAGAACTCGCAATGCCTGCAAAATTCAATTTTGCAATCACACAGATGTATAATTTCACTTTTTACAGAGCCCGGGAATCCCTTTAATATCTCCTTTGCCAGAAGAAAAGTCTGGCTTTCTTCCTTGCGCGGGCTTGACGATATAAGTAATATATGCATCTTTCAACCTCCTTATTTCCAATAATTATACCACTTCCATTTCAAAACGGTAAAAGAATAAACTCTCAGTAATTGAATACCGGCGAAGAAGCCAGCTTGTCAACTTAGAGGTTACATCCTGCCTGAGGTTTGTTGTCTTGTATCTTAATAGTCTAAGATCAGGTATAGCCTAAGCACCCGAAGACCTCTTTAGCTCCCGCGAAACTAAAATTTCATATTTTTCCATAAGCTTAACTTTGGGTAAAAATCCCGAACAAAGCTTATCTTCATAAAATTCCTTACACTTGCTACAGGCAATATTTTTCATTTTACCTCTTACCCCCGAGTAAATCATTCTTAATATCCACAAAAACCCAGTAATACCCAAGAATAAAAACAGCTTCTTAAATTTAAGTAAAAGCAAAAGATTTGCTAAGCTTAAACCTAAGAAAAATCTCAAACAATCTTTTATCGGCCGCCACAATTGAATATACAAGTGGGGTTGGGAAAAGATAATAGCAATCAGAGAAACAAAAATTGATAAATATATGTAAGGTTTATAAAAAACAGGCTCTAAGAGAATAACTAAAAAAGCGCCCGATAAAAAGCCTAAAACTAACCAGCAGCAGCTCCGGCATAAATATATTCCCTGGATAAAGAATAAATCTTTTTTAAAAGTCTTACAAAGCGGTTTGTGGGCAAAAAGAACCGGTAAAAATATTAAGAAATGCTTATACCAAAGAGGGGCACGCATCTTGTTATTTGAGCAAATATTCCTTTATGTTCGCAATACGGCGTTTAGTTAAAGGGTGAGTGCTGGAAATTTCAAGCCCCTGCTTTTTACCATAAAGGCCTAACTTTTCGATGGCCGATATGGCACCCTGGCCAGAACCATAACATTTTTGCAAAAGGCCTACTGAAAACAAATCAGCGCTGTTTTCCTGTTTACGGGAATAGCGCAAACCAAAAAGGCCTACTGATTTAGAAATAGTTCCACCGGGATCATTACCGCCTAAAGAAGCAATGATAGCCATAAATATTGCCCCCTGCCCTAACCCACGGAGATGATCATGATTAACGTAATGGCCCATCTCATGGCCGACAACAAATGCTACTTCTTTATCGTTATCAAGTTTTTCTATAAGGCCGGAAAAAACCACTATATTGTTACCGGGTAAAGCTAAAGCGTTAACCTGATCCTCTTTAATCAGATAAATTTGGAATCTTTTGTCTTTATCCGGATAATGAACAAGCAGTTCTGACAGAATTCTATCTAAGCGCTGCTGGGACTTTGAATCATAACCGTCGACAGATTTAGAAAATGAATGAAATGAGGTTGATAAAACTGATTCTAATTTATCCGGCATATACCTTATAGCTATCTCTAAAGCTCCGCATAAAATAAAATAGACGAAGCAGACAATAACTAAGATGACAAAAAGCCGGCTAAAAAGATATTTTACTGGGTGATGCTTAGAAACGTTAACGTTCTCGCTTATCTCTTTATAAACATATTTCATTATAAAGCTTATCTCTGCCTTTACTTGGCAATCTTTACTGCGGTTCCATAAGCTAAAACCTCAAAAATACCCATCCCTTTATTTTGACTATTAACCGCACCAAGCCTGCTGGTTTCAAAACGGGTATTTACAACCATGTCAGCACCAAAAACTCGGGCTTGTTCTTTCATTCTGATAATAGCTTCGCGTCTTGCCCTGTCAAAAAGAGTCTCATAAACGCTTATGCGGCCGCCGAAAATATTATAAATCTGAGCAACAAGTTTTTTAAAAGCATCGTTAGAAATAACTATACAGCCAGAGACCAAACAGCTATCTGTAACCCTATCTAAATCGGCTACTTTTTTAGAAGAGACAGCCGGAAGGTTAGCAAAATCTTTTTCTTTTTCCTTAACGGCCTTATAATGATTTTTTTCAATTCGAGTGCCGACAATAAACACTACTACGAAAAAAATAACCGTAATTATCAGCTGCATCAATTGTTCCATGATTAACCCTCCTTAGCTTATTTTTACTGCTGTTCCATAAGCCAGGATTTCAGCGGCTCCGGCAGTGATAGAGGCGGTTGAAAAGCGTATATTTATTACAGCATTAGCCCCCATCTGCATAGCCTGCTGGCCCATACGGTCTACGGCTTCTTTTCGCGAATCTTCAAGGAGTTTTGAATAACCCTTGATCTCACCACCGATAGTATTCTTACACCCTGCTAAACAATCAACGCCGACGTTTCTTGCTCTGACTGTTGAGCCCTGAACAATACCGTAATGCTCCAAGATCTCTTTTCCGGGAATGCAGTCTAAGTTAGAATAAAGCATAAATCCCTCCTTTATCAATGCTTTCGTTCCTTAAAATATTCTATATTTTGATTCTACCAGAATTAAACCCCTGTTCGATAGGCAAATTCAAATGGCTGGCTGCATTTTCTTTTTATAAATCTAATAACTGTGAGTTATTTTTTAACCACTTTCGCCTTTCTCGATACTCAGGAATCACCAATTTAACTTTGTTCCAGAAATTGCGGGAATGGTTCTTTACCAAAAGGTGTATTAATTCGTGCACGGCAACATAATCAATTACCTCAAGCGGAGCCATAACAAGCCTCCAGCTAAAATTCAAATTACCCCTTGCACTGCAGGAACCCAATCTCCTTTTGGCATTTGATATTTTAACTATTGAATACGTTAAACCAATCTTTTTAGAATACCAATCAACTCTTTCCTTTATTTTTTCATGAGCGCGGTTTTTATACCATTGTATCAGGTGTCCTCGCGCATCTAAAAGCCGTATTTTGGGAAACTCTAAATAATCGGTAAACCTAATCGTATCTGTGTCTATTAACTTTAATCGGCAGGGTTTACCAAGATAGTAAAAAATTTCTCCGCTGACGAATTCCTTAGGCTGATTTATAACCCTGCGCTGTTTAACAAGGGTTTTCTTCTTTGTAATCCAACTTGCCTTTTTAAACAGTATTTTCTGAATATCTTGTAACGAAATGCCTAATGGTGCGCGGACAACAAGCTCAGAGTCCCGGGTAACTTCCAACCCTATAGTGCGCCGTCTTGATCTAAAAAGTTTATCAATACAGGTTTCGGTCATTTGTTAACTGTGCAGCGGGATGCTAACTTTTTTTTAAATATATATTAACACTTTATCTAAGAAATCCCTTAAATACAAGAAGTTTGTTAAAGGGCGGTTCGCTAATTGCGAGGCGTGAGACCGTTATCGTTTTAACACTTGCCTACTTTAGTTTGGCGTGATACAGTTCTTTTATGCTTAACTTAAAAATTCAAGCTCTTAACGCCGAAATTGATGCCTGCCGCAGCTGTTCCTTAGGCAGCAGCCGGGCAAACGCAGTTGCCGGCGAAGGGAGCCTTAATTCTAGAGTTATGTTCGTAGGTGAGGCACCCGGGGCAACTGAAGACGCCCAGGGCCGTCCCTTTTGCGGAAAAGCAGGAGGCATACTTGATGAACTTTTGGCAGTTGCCGGTTTAAAACGCGAAGAAGTTTTTATCTGTAACATACTGAAATGCCGGCCTCCAAATAACCGAAACCCCGACGATTCTGAAATCCAAACCTGCACGCCATATCTCAACCGGCAAATTGAAATTATAAAACCAAGCGTGCTATGCTGCCTTGGAAACTTCGCAACCGGCTATATCATGAAAAAGTTTGGGCTGGAGAAGAAAGTTCAGGGGATAATGAAAATACACGGAAATATTTTTATTGCCCCTGTTTCTTACGGAAAGATACGTATCATGCCGTTATTACACCCTGCTGTTGTAACTTACGACAGGGCTAAAATAGCAACTCTAAAGGAAGACTTCCTCCAGCTAAAAAACATCCCTAAATAATTTGGGGGACAGGATACTTAATTACGGGGTTTATTGCCCCTTATCTTTACCACTTTGATATTCATAACCTGGTTTAGGCTCCTGGCCATAAACCATAAATAAAAAAAGCGAAAAAATAAATGCCGGTATTATTTTCTTCATTTTAAACTCCTTTAAGTTAATAAGTTAACTTTCGCCCCCTGCTTTCATAAAGCCTAAAACGCATTAAATATAAAATCATAATACTCAATTATAGCTTTTATGAACCTGATAGATATTAATATCAGAAAATAACTTAATATTACAACAATTGCGCTTACTATAATTTTGGTTTTCTTGCTGAACTTAGGGTTAAACAAAAACAACGGCAAGGCAAGCGGGCCAACACACAAAAAAGCAATCACTAAAGTAAAATCCTTAAAATACCATTTATCTCCCTGATCTTTGGGCAGCATTTCACCGCAATACCTACATTTTACAGCAGCATCCTGAATTTCTTCCGCACAATAAGGGCATTTTTTCATATTATTTGTTGTTTGATTAAGTAAACCGTCTACTAAACTACTAAACTAAACAACCTCATGTTTAAAAAACAAGACTGACAAAGGCGGAACCGTTAATGAAATGGAATAATGCCGCCCTTGAGAAGGCAAAGGTGAAGATTCCAGGCCGCCCAAATTCCCAGAACCACTTCCTCCGTACTCTTTAGCATCGCTATTTAATGTCTCTTTCCAAAATCCACCCAACGGGATTCCAATCTTATAATTATTGTTCAAAGCAGGAGTAAAGTTGCAAACAACCATTACAGAATTTTTCCTTGAGGAATCCCTTCTCATAAAACTAATGATACCTCTTTCCCGATCCCCGCAATCCAGCCATTCAAGCCCTTGATTATCAAAATCATTTTCATAAAGAGCCGGCTCTGTTTTATAAAAATAGTTTAATTCTTTAACCCATCTTTGTAATTGAGCATGCTCTTTATTCTGTAACAGCTCCCATTCTAAACTGCTTTCATGATTCCATTCTGAGCGCTGGCCAAACTCTTGCCCCATAAAAAGCAGTTTTTTCCCGGGATGGGCGTACATATATCCATACAAAACCCTTAAATTAGCAAATTTTTGCCAATCATCACCATGCATTTTCACTATAAGAGATCCTTTTCCATGTACGACCTCATCATGAGAAATTGATAAAAGGAAATTTTCCGTGAAGGCATAAGATAAGCTAAATGTTAACTGGTTTTGATGATATTTCCGGTAGATAGGATCTTTTGAGAAATAATCAAGAGCATCATGTATCCAGCCCATATTCCATTTCATCCCAAATCCAAGCCCTCCGATAGATGTTGGTTTTGAAACCATCGGCCAGGCAGTGGATTCCTCTGCAATCATCTGCACATCGGGATAACTTTTATATACTTCAAGATTCAGCCTTTTAATAAAATTTACTGCCTCAATATTTTCTTTTCCTCCGGATTCATTCGGAATCCATTCTCCTTCTTTGCGAGAATAATCAAGATATAACATTGAAGTAACGGCATCAACCCGAATACCATCAATATGATATTTTTCAAACCAAAATAATGCGCTGCTTATTAAAAAACATCTTGTTTCACCTCTCCCATAATTAAAGATAAAACTTTTCCAATCAGGGTGAAAACCTTTTCTTGGATCAGCATGTTCAAATAAGTGAGACCCGTCAAAATAAGCCAATCCATAACCGTCGGATGGGAAATGAGAAGGAACCCAATCAAATATAACCCCAAAACCTTTCTGGTGAAGATATTCAATCAAATACATCAAATCTTGAGGATTGCCATATCGGCTGGTAGGCGCAAAATAACCGATTGTTTGATATCCCCACGAACCATAAAATGGGTGTTCCATAAGAGGAAGAAACTCCACATGGGTAAAGTTCATATCATGAAGATATTTAACTAATTGTTCAGCCGCTTCCTTATAATTCAAAAATCTTTCATTATCACCCTGCTTTTGCCGCCAAGAACCCAGATGAACTTCATAAATTGAAATGGGAGCCGCCAAAGAATTCTTTTGACGGCGGTCATTCATCCACTGAGCATCTTTCCATGTGTAATCAATGCCCCAAACGATAGATGCCGTTTGAGGCGGAATCTCTGAATAAAACGCAAACGGGTCTCTTTTTTCAGTTCTAAAATTCTCATTTTTTGAAATAATACAGTATTTATACAATGCGCCCTGCTTCACATCAGGGATAAATCCTTCCCAAATACCAGACTTGTCCCATCGAGGGAATAATAGGTGTGTATTATCCTTCCATCGATTGAAATCACCCATCACAGAAACTTTTTGTGCATTAGGTGCCCAAACAGCAAAATAAGTCCCCTCCTTATTATCTACAGTCATAAGATGTGAACCTAATTTTTCATATAGCCTGAAATGGCTGCCTTCCCGAAATAAATAAATATCATCTTCCGTAAAAAGGCTAACCTGGTCATTAACACCCATATTGTTATTTCCTTTATTCATAATCTATTCCAAGTAGTAGAAAGTTTATAGGGCACGTTGATAACACGAAACTTGTAAAATAATTACCCTCGGCCTCGCCATCTCATATTTATTTTGTAATCTACTGAAATAAAGATAATTACGTAAACTGTCTACCCTACGGGCTTTATTCAAAAGGATGAGTTAACGGCTCCTGAGAAGAAAGCCGCACATTTTCAATTCCATCCTTTTCGAATTCATTCGAGTATCTATCGATAAAGGCCTGTTCTTTCTTGATAATTTCTTCAAAATTCATCTTCCTCAACTCTTTTTCTCCATATTTATCCACGAGATCCCGCCGTGCCAACCTATGGATCAATTCATCCCAGAAATTGTCATCATCATAATTTTCCCTGTATGCCTCTGCATCCGAATCCTCTTCCAGCTTCCTTGTAGGAAAAAATTTCTCCATTTCATTATCGTACTCAATATAATCCTCTGCATTAGCCTTACGGCAAAAGGAATAAATATAACTCTCGATCTTTTCATACTTAGCAATTGGTTCCGTACGTATCGAGTTTATCATCCATTCGCCAAGATATACAATTTCAACCAGGGTTCTATACTGTTCAGGACTAAACTCCATAGTGATTCTATCCATACAACTGCCTCCTTTTGTTATTTCTGCTACTATACCAAATATCTGATTAAATAACAAGGATGGCCGGAAATGAGTATTTTCGCAATGCGTTATTATTCGGTGCTCGTCTTGCTAAACGAGATACATGAATATCGAGGTCAAACCGACACCAGGCATTATCTCTTGGGTATTTTAATGAATTAATGGACGTCCCTCTCTGTCGGTGAACGCCTTAGGCCCATTTTATCTGAATTGGAGGTGCCAAATTGGCACTTCCAATTTTCAAGTTCCCGTTTGGTTGTATTCCCGTTACGCTACATTATTTACTTTACTGATTCTTGTAGTGTAAATTTATTGAGAAGAGGCTGCCAGCTACCCCAACTTGAAATCACAGACGGTTTACCCCCCCTAAACTAAATATCAAACTAAAGCCCGCTTCCTGTAATCCAATACACTTGCCAGCGTAAGCGGGTTGGGATCCTCAATATCTACCGAGCTCCAGGCGTCAATCATATAGTACTCAATATAAGCATAGGGTAAAAGTCCGTAGCCCTTCTTGCCCCATTTATCAGACCAGGAGTTCTTAAATTTGATAACTTTCTTTTTATCATCGTAACCTACCGGGCAAATCGCATGGCCACCCAGGGCGGTTTCATTTTTCGTCGGCATTGGCACAAGTCCTGTTTTAGTTTCCATCATCCCTTCAAAAACTTCGACACCGATAACGCAAGGCCCCTTAGCGGCAAGGCTCAAACGCAGCTCATTAAGGTTAAGTATGCGGGCGTAAGTCATAACGCGAAACTTTTTCGCGTTGGCTTTCGCGCCTTTCTTTGGCTTATCCTTTTGATGCGGCTGATACGGCCAGAACTTTTCCTGACAAACACCTTTGCCTTCAAGCACCTGCATAGCCGCGCGGATGGTCGTGCCTTCTTCCTGCGGCATACCGTCAATCTTTTTACATTCGCTATAAACAAACCGCGGGGAAAGCTCCACTAACTTTTCATAATCAAGTAACTCCTGATATTCCTTCATGCCGCAAGCTGTGGCAAAACTAACGCAGGTCCCTTCGGCTCCCTGGTCCCTGACCGGCGATAGCTTCGGCGTGTAATCAATTTTCTTAGGCAGTTTTATAACCGGCAAATACGCCCGCATTAAATAATCTCTGTCATCAAATTTATCTTTAATGCATCCTAATTTGGACATTTATTTTCCCCCTTTTCTCCCAACCCGGCTGTTTCATCAGCTAAGGACACATCTTCGATCCTCCTCTAAAATTTATACTTAAACGCCGCTCTGACCGCTTCTTGTTCTTTATCGTTTTCCTGCTCATTATTTGTGTATCTATACTTTAAGTCCAACGATAAAACTAAATCCCCGTCTAAAAATAATTTCTCGCCTGATAGTTTCGCGTAATATCTTTCTTTATCATTACTTGATTCATCAAGATTGTAAGAATTCCCCTCTAATCCTGCCGAAACCTTCCAGTCTTTCTTTCTCTGATAGCTTGCGTTTATCCCGGCTGCTTCTTTCTTATAATTATTGTCTGCCTTCAGGGTATAATCTACGCCTTTGTGCTCGATACCAAAGTCAAGCCACAACCTTTGCTTTTCATCGTCTAAAATTTCATAGTCCCAGTTGTTTTGAATATAAAAACCCCTGTGATCCAAGTCCGCGCTGACGTAATCTTTCTTGAAGTATTGATATTTTAGATTTGTTTTCAATCTCGGATTGATTCTGTGTTCGGTCTTGGCGTAGTATCGCCAATACTCATAATCGTAATCCTCGTCTCTTGCCTCTTCTTCTTTGGTATCCCTCTCGCCCCAGCCTGCCCGGGTTGTAATTTTATAAACTAAAGGGTTGTCAAACACATAATCCAAGCCGCCTGAAACCTCATGCTTGGACCTTTTCCGATCTATGTTTTTCTTTCCTAATTGTTCTATCCTGTAAGACAAAGTGAGCATCAATTTCTTATCAAGAAAATATCTGTCCGCTCCAATCTTACCAAAAATCTTAAGCTGATCTTTCACGCCTTCAACTAAATAATTGTAATCATCAATGCCGGCAGTTAAATCAATAGTGCAGAGATTCTTCTTTTTAAATGTAAGCGTTGGCGCAAACCTGATCTGGTCATATTCACTTCCCGGCGTATTGTCATACCGCTTCTCTTTATAATTCAGCCTGACATCTAACTCCAGAGATTCTTCCTTGAGTTTCCTGATATAATACGACCAGTTCGTTTTAAATATTCTGGATATATTATCCAAAGAATCTTTGGTGTTATAGTCCTTGTCATAGATAAACGAGCTGATATCATAACTTAGCCGGTCGGATACTTTCTGCCCAAACTTAAGATGATAGTTGCGATAAATATAATCGTCGTCCGTGTCTTCTTCTTGGTAATCTTCGGCAGTGGACTTCTTCCCTGTTTCAGCATAGCCGCTTAAAACAAAATCATTTTTCTTCCGGTTTGAGCTATCAAAAGCCCAATCACTGTACCAGTCAGCAGTCAAGTCCGCCCGCGCCAAAGAAGGCAAAATCAGGATCCCGGTTATGAGAAAGAGCCATTTTTTCACCATTCAATTCCTTTTGAATGCCGCAAAAACCCAAAAATCCGCCTCATTTTTCACTAATCTTATTAATTTTCTCCTGCAATGTCCCCATTGGGCATATCATACACCATCCTCTATGTTTAGTAGGTATACCGATTGCAATAGAGATAATGGTTGTTAAAAGACATATTGCAACAAAAACCGCACCTATTGCAATAAGGTTTCCTCCGGTTGAAACAAGGCGAAGCACCAAAGTTGCACTAAACAAAATAACCATAGACCAGCGAAACCATTGTTTAGCGAATAATTTAGGCGGGGGTTTATTCAGGCTAAATTTTGACAATACAATATCCAGAAAAGCTCCCCGGGGACAAATATTCCAACACCAATAGCGCCGCTTAAAGTAAGACAAAACCAAAAGAGCCGCCATCATCGCTATTACCAGATACCCCAGAAGCGGCTGGAACAATCCGCCTATTACTATAAGCGGCAGTAACCACACTGTAAAAGACTGTACTTTCTTCATTTTAACACTGTTATATTACCAATTCTGCCGGAATTTTCAAGGTTAAATTGCCATGTCTTAGGGTTAGTTTTGACGCAGTAGACGGATAAGGAGACGGGGTTGTTGTGCGGTAAACATGTAGTCAAGCCGAAACCCGACCCCGGTAATTAACCAAAGTCCACGTATTGTTGTGCTTTCTTAAGACGTTTACCGGCTTTGCCTAACTCTTCGATATGCCGGATTCTACTCCCGCTTTTTCGCATGGCAAGCACACGATTAACTGTAACCAGACCAAACCCGGGGATACGCAAAAGGTCACAGGGTTGCGCCCTGTTAATATTGACCGGGAAATGGCCGGGGTGCGCCTTGGCCCACATTTCTTTAGGGTCAGTTGTAAGAGAAAGGTTACCGTCGCTTTCTAAGGGTATCTCTTCGGGCCGAAACCCGTACTTACGCAGTAACCAATCCACTTGATATAACCGGTGTTCCCGGGTTAAAAGGTCGGCATTGCTGTGCCGGGAGAGTTCGCCGGGAATACCGGGCTCACCCAAACCTCTTTGGTAGGCACTGAAATAAATACGGCTAAGCCTAAGCTGTTTGTACAGCCTCCAGGAATGGATGATTATGTCGCGGTCTGGTTCCGAAGAAGCGCCGACAACAAACTGCGTTGTTTGCTTAACATGGCTGTAAGGGGTTCTTTCCTGTGTTAGAGTACTTATAAGGTTGATAGGCCGGATGATGTCCCGAGAATAGTTCTTTGTTGTACAAAGAGTTTGGAAACTTTCTTGACGGGCAGTTTCAATGTTGATAGAAACAGCGCTTGCCAGGGAAACTGATTCTCGAATAGCAGCATCAGAAGTGCCCGGGATAACCTTCAAGTGCATGTAGCCTTTAAACCGGCTCCTGCGTAAAATACCGGCTACGGCGTTTATAGCGCCCATTGTCTTATCAGGAGAATCCAACACTCCGCTGCTTAAGAAAAGGCCTGATACCTTATGAGAATAGTAGTACCTTAAGAAAAGTTTTGCAAGATCTTCCGGCCTAAGCGTGCACCGCCTAACATCCCTGCCTGCACGTAAGGGGCAATACCGGCAGTTGTTGATGCATTCGTTGTGGATACCAGCGTCTTAAAAAGATAGGTCGTACCACCCTGCGGCAAGGTTACAGGATATATCCACTTATCGTCCCTTGAACGATGCCGGCGATAAGCCTTGCTCGTGCCGCAGGCACAGGCAAGGTCGTACTGTGAATCGCGCGACAGAATTGAAAGTTTCTCTGTTACATCCGGAACTTTGTGAATCGCCGGCATTTATGATACCCCCTAAAATACAAAAACCCACGCCATTTCTAGCGAAGGTTTTAATTGATTATCCAACCACAAAATATATTATTTAAGTTGGTCCGCCTATGGCGGAAGTCCTGGATTTAGCCCTTCCAACTCGGGACTTTGCCTGAATATATTTATAATATAACTCTGATTAAGCTATTCGTCAAGGGGGATGAATTTTGGCAAAAACCAACCTGTTGTCAAGTTGAAACTACAACAAATTATCTCTTATTAGCAAACCTTGCGAAATATTTATCTATTTCAGGTCTTAATTCTATTCCAACTCTTTCGAAACAATCAAGCAAATCTTGATATGTTCCATCGCCAGAGATAAAATTCCAAAATTCACTAGCAACTTTCAATTCTTTGTCTAAATCAAGCATCCCTCGCATTGTCCATCTCATATATGGTTTTGGTTCATATGGATTGTAAGGAATAGCAACGAGAGTATTAATTCTTGCTTTCTTATTCACTGCCAATATTGCAGCTACCCACTCTAGTAGTGTACGTTTAAAACCCTTAAACTCGCCGATATTTGGCTTCGCGCTCTTTAAATCAAACAAAAGAAGTTCGCCATTATTTTCTTCAAGAAAAATATCTACTTTAGTAAGCTTAACTTTGCGCTTTTTCCCTTTTTGGCAAGCACTCCTAATTTTTTCTATTTCTTTTATTTTGTCTGGGACGGTTTGCGCAGTCATTAATCTATCCATTATTTTTTGTATTTCAAATTGTGCCCCTTCGTAAATAAAATCACCTGCGCCCACATGGGACCTAGCATCTTTGAAGTTATTTTTAGCCAATACAAGTGTAACCGGCTCAAAAATACTCGTACCAAAATTTGTATTTAACGAATGAATGAAAGAGAATAATGCCAATCTATCTTTTCCCAACAATCTAGTATGGAAAGGCATCGAGGCTGGTTCGGGGTTATATTTTTTAAATTTATTACGGAGTCCCTCTTTAAGAACGCTCTCAACTTCTCGAATTTGGATTTTAGATAACCCCATTATTAGCCCCCTAAAAAGTATTATTTTTTTCCTTTTAAATGGAAAATAGTTTCTTCATAAGCTGATTTATCTTTTTCTGTTCTATTTAATACTGGTCGTCTATACTGATTTATAATTTCCATATCAGCTTTTCCTGCAATGAAGGGATACATACC
Organism: Candidatus Omnitrophota bacterium; assembly: GCA_043820815.1. Taxonomy (GTDB): domain Bacteria; phylum Omnitrophota; class Gorgyraeia; order Duberdicusellales; family 4484-171; genus JBDRDJ01. The sequence continues at coordinate 1,861 of JBDRDJ010000019.1, read as the reverse complement.
ATATTTATCATTTGCTACTAAAAATATATCGTGGTCTTTTATTAAAAACCTCTTGCAATTATTAAGAACGTCTGCTATCCCCTGAATATAAGACTCTCTCGCTTCTCTCCCTTGCCCTTTAGATAGCGGCCCTATCTCCAAATCATCCTGTCTTTTGTAGCCAAATAAATCATAGGCGTAAGCATGTTGCTCGTGATAGTTAATCAATCCGACATAAGGAGGACTTGAAAAAATTCCCTTAATTTTTTGTCTACGTGTAATCTTAAAAAAATCTTCATTTTTCTCTCTTAGTGATTCAAAGATATCAATACTTCTAGCATCCCCCGTTAGGCATATTTGATGAGTTTTTGTTCTTATTTCTTGAAATTGCTTCAACCTATTAATTGTATCCACGCTGTATCTTTCCCACCAATTTAAAATTGAGAATAACGGCTTGCAAATTTTCCCGTGTTTAGCACAGTAATAAGTTTGTGTCATTGGCTCTTTCAACGTCGCTAAATCTGCATGCGTAGTAGCGCGGCAGGATCTAATCGTACGGCTCAAAATTACAGTAATTACATCTTTTGTCTTTTTGTCAGTAATTTTTTTAACTAAATTATATACGAAACCGATCTCATCCCTTACGCTTTTTAGATACCACTTATTTAAAAAAGAATCTTCTTTCCCATTTCTTATTTTAATTTTATAATCCTTAACTAATTTCTGAAATATTGGCAAAAATTCTTTTTCTTTTTGTTCACCATATTTAAACCCATTTATTGAACCGTTACCTACTTTATATTTATACCCCGGAGATGGAAAATATTTAGTGTTAAACTCAAATAACTTAGCAAACAATTTATCCTCAAACTCTGTAACATGCGAATTGATAAGGAAACGTTTTAGTTCTGCTGTAATCATCGTTATCTCATTCTGCAATTTTGAAAAATCATATTGACCGAGCTTTATATTGCTAATTAACGAATTGAAGGTTGATATGTCAATACCTATTGCATGCATTCCTAGTTCATTGGCTTGCACTAATGCTGTGCCACTTCCACAAAAAGGGTCTAAAACTATGTCGCCCTTTTTGAAATAAATATCTTTTTTGAACTTGTCTATGTGATTATCAAGAAAATACTCAACAAGCTGTGGGATGAATTTTCCTTTATAGGGGTGCAATCTATGAACATGTTTAGTTGTCTCTGCTTCTTTATAATTATCGAATGATAAAGCCCAATTCAGATCACTGCCCAACTGAGATCTCCATGAGAGCTCTCTTTTACCATTATATGACTTGTAATATTGTATTAACTCCTGTTTTTTTACTAAAGTGTTGCTATTCCTACCATATTTCCTAACTCTTCCATACTGGATTAAATATGCAATATTTGAAACTGTGACGTTCTTGTTTAAATAACGACTTGCCCACTCACTCGCTCGTTTTATATCAAATAATTCTACACCGTTAGCCATGATAAATCCTCCCCTTCCGCATTCATATTATACTATAAAATTATTCTACATAAAATACAAAAACCCACGCCATTTCTAGCGAAGGTTTTAATGATTATAGTCCCGGATTTAGCTCTTCTAACTCGGGACTTTGCCTGAATATATTTATAATATAACTCTGATTAAGCTATTCGTCAAGGGGGATGAATTTTGGCAAAAACCAACCTGTTGTCAAGTTGAAACTTGACACCTTTAGTTTAGTTCAGCCTGGCGGGTTGCGATCAAATTAACCCCCAAGCCTAAAAAGTCCTTAATAATAACATCGCCGCAGTTAACCGGCTTGTCTATCTTTAAAGTTCTGATATGCTTTGAACCTTTAAGGAGAGTACTTTTAGGTATCGGCTTATCGGTGCGCACCGGTACCATC
>JBDRDJ010000018.1:0-2001 GCA_043820815.1 Candidatus Omnitrophota bacterium | reverse complement strand
GGGATAATTTCGCGCAGATAACTTACGTTGCGCTTCGCGTTGCCGTAAGTTATGCGCTCAATTAAAAAGCCACGCACTCCTCCAATTTTACCCTTCTGACCAAAGGTAAAATTTTAAGAAGCCGTGGCTATTCTTAAAATTCCTTCTTTAAATCTTTATGAAAGTGTTAAATTACTCTTTAAAAAAATACTTTTTGCTGTGAAACCGCTTTCAGCAAAAAAGTGTTAAAAGTATACCATATAATTCTAACTTGTCAAGGCTTAAGGGTTATAATGTGAACGCAAATTAAAAATGTCAGGTTTATTGCAAATTAAAAATGTCAGTAATTTGCTGTTAAAAGAGCCGTTTGTTTATTTTTATACCTAACCTTAGGTATTGGCTTATTCTTTAGTTCTTTACCTTTGTAAAATATATGTATTGAGCCGTCCAACCATTCGTGTACCATTACTTTGGCTTTGGTAAAGCTAACCCGGTATTCATCAGGCAGCAGTTGGTAATATTTTGATTTATAACTTATGGTATTATCAGGGGCAACGGTTCTCTCTTCTTTTATGCAGAAGATATTGTTTAGGTTTAATCCTTTAGGCACAGACCTGTAGGCTGATCCGGGTTCTTTAGCAGGATGGGCAAATTTACGATTATGTTTAGGCAGGAATTCTTCCAAAAGATAATGATTAGCTCCGTGAGGCGTCGAAATTTTGTGTAGTCTTAGCTCAGAACAAAGCCTGTCTTGGAAGGTGCCCCATGCGCGCTCAACACGGCCTTTGGCCTGAGCAGAGTTAGCGTAGATTACTTCAACCCCTAGCTCTTCCAATGCGCGGCCTATCTGACTTAGGACATAGTTTTTGCCTTCAAGTTCATACTGAATACCCTGAGCGCGGTTAACCCGGAAGTTAGAGTCCTTATCACAGTAAAAGCTTAAGGGTATACCTTTTGTCTCGACGATACGTTTTAAAACACGCATATTCTCAATACAGGAATCACTTAAAGCAAACCTTGCTCCCGGACAATTGGAAGTAGCATCGTCTACGCCACCGATAAGATTAAGCTTAGGGCCTCTTCCTTCCAGCCAGTCATGATCTGAGGTATCGAACTGAAGCATTTGTCCTTCTCTTGAGCGGGGCTCCCGCCAACTCCTATGCTTAGGATGCTTTTTCCATTTGGCATAGAGGTCTGCTTCTATAAGGGCCTGTCTTACGGATTCCCGTGAGGTTTTTATCTTTTCTTCTTCGTTTAGGAATTCAGTCATGTGAGTGATGTTAAAACCCTGGTATTTTGTCTGATAAAGGTACTTTATCCTAGCCTTAACCTTGTCAGTCAGCCAGCGGGGGCCGCGTTTGACTTTGTTTTTATGGATTACGGCCTTAGCCCCTTCTTTTATTACCGCTGCCTTTATCCGGTAGACTTGGCGTTGGCTTCGATTCAAGGCCCTGGCTGCGTCTTCTACTTTTAGATAACCCTTGATTACTTCAGAGATTACTTTGTATCTATTTACTTCTTTCATTGTCAGGATCAGCACTCTACCCACCTCCTTATAGAGGTGAGTATACCTGACATTCTCTATTTGCAGAATACTGACATTATTATATTGCGGCTACAGGCTTAAGGGTTATAATTTTCGGCAGGTTTTAATTCCCAGCGAGATAAATTCTGACTCTTATCAAAATAAAGATAAATCATATCGCTAGAGAAATATTTAGTTGGGTGGCGGTAAAGGCAAGATTGGCTTATTTCCATTCCGCTTTCGATATATTCGCAATAAATTGGATCCCCATATCTTGAAATAATTGCTGCTTTTTGAATACCGTTTTTTAATTGATTATTCTTTATATCATTGCTTAGCCGGGAAAAAAGCGTTTCTTGCCTAAAAACATAGCGCTGGATTCTATTTTGGTTTTCCCCTAAGCTTTTTAACAGATTGATTTGCTCTCGTTTCTCTGTCAAAGCGCAACCTTGCGATAAAAAAAGAAAAAGAACCGCTATGACTATTGCCTTAAGATA
>JBDRDJ010000017.1:0-20544 GCA_043820815.1 Candidatus Omnitrophota bacterium | reverse complement strand
ACCAACGCAGCCTGGATATATTTACTTATTTAACCCTTAAAGAAGAGGGGCTCATTCTAGATAGGGCTTTTGAGGATGCGCCAAGCACAAAACAGAAAAATGCTTCTTTAGAGTTTGCGAATAAATCTTGACAGTACTTTTACAATTAAATGCTTGACATGTATTTGGGGTTCTTGATACAATACCTATATTAAAACTTCAGGCAAAACATGCCCTGAAGCATTGTTTTGTTTTTTTAAAATTTGCTTAAACTTTTTGTTGACAATCACTGTTTTTCTTTTTAGAATGTTTATATTAAGGAATTCCAAATTTAAGAAAAAAGGAGGTGATGAAGAGAACGCTAAACGGATTCCTTAAGATGATAATATTTCGGTAGATTGTTGAATAAAATAAAAATATAGAGTTTGTGTTTGTTAATATTGTTTTTCATGTGTGGTTATCCACAAGAAAAGGAGGGATGAATGAGAAAAGCAGGTGCAATTTTCATTGTGGCATTGTTTGCTCTTGCCTTCGTTGGTGTCACTTACGCGCAAAGTGATATTGATATGCTTCGAAAAGAGTTGAGATCTCTTCAAGAGAAGGTAAGTGCGCTGGAGGTTATGCAGAAGGACCCGCCCCAGTACATCACAAGTTACAAGGGCGACCTGATTAAAATCGGCGGAAAAGTTGAGATTAACTATCATGATCCTCAGGATAGCGATTCTGATCCGAATCCTGGATTTAACGAGATAAACGGAAGGGCCAGGTTCATGATGGATGAAATAAGGCTTCAAGCCAAAGTTAAAGCTTCAAAGAACATCTCGGCCAAAATCAAAGTTGACTTCGAAGCTGATAATGAAGTTAACCTTGATGAAGCTTACATGACAATTGAAGATTTCGCTCCCTATGAAAGTGTTGTCCAGGTTGGCCTTCAGGACCCATTTTACGCAGACGCTTTAGAGTATTACACACAGACTTCACCATTAGCAAGAACTGCCTATTGGAAGTATCCTTTCTTAGGCGTTCAGTATTTTGCTAAAGCAGATCCTTTTTATTTCAGGACTTTTGTTACCAATGGTTATGTGCTTGATGACAAGAATGTTGGAAAGCAATCGGGTGACGTAAATGGAATCTTAGCTGATGGCAACACCATGGATGCCGATGTCGGAAACATAAACACTGATAATCATTTTGATTTCTCGGTTGGTTTAGGTTACCACAATTATCTTGGCGAGTTAGGCGATATTGACCTGCTTGTCTGGGGCTATTTTGGTAAAGTTTCAAATACTGACATTGACGCATGGCTTGACGGAACTGTATTTATAGACAGGCCGGAAGAAAGCGGTGACTTCATCCAAGGCAGCCAGACTAAGAGAAGATTAGGTGTTAACCTTGCTTACGCCAAGGACGCGTTAGAGTTTTATGCCCAGTATATTAGGTCACAAGATAGCTACCTTCGCCGTTATGCATGGACTTTACAAACTAACTATAGAGTTGATGTAGGCATGAAGTATCTTGATGCGGTTATGCCTCTTTATCGCTATAGTTATTATGGAGTAGGCGAAAGAGCCAATGTTGGAAGCGTAGCCCTTGATGAGTATCCTCAATCATGGAACAGAATCCAGCACACCATAGCTTTGCAAAACTTCATCACCGATAAGGTTATGCTATCACTTGAGTATAACATCAACAAGGAAAAGACCGGCGGCGACGAACCGCGCAACAATGAATTTTTAGCACAGCTTCGTTATAAGTTCTAATTAGTATTTAAGCAACGACTGTTTATAAAACTTTAGCCTCCCTCAAAAGGGGAGGCTAAAGTTTTATCTTTTTTTGTTTTCGGCTTAATCTAACTGCCAGTTACAGCATCAACCCGCAAAAGAAGTCTAAATTTACCCCGTTAGAAATGCCATCAACAGCATCACGAAAATGTCCGTTTCTAACGGGGTTTACCGCTTTAAATTATCTTTTTTGTTTGTGCCTGATCGGAATTAAATGTTTACCTTAATTAAGACAGATAAAGCTACCAGAGCCAGGACAGGAGTATTCTGTTCTAAGCATGGGAAGTTTTCTACGCCGGCATTCTTTCCTGTTGCAACGCAGGCGGCCATAAAAGGCTTATCTGCCGGCGATATCTCTGATATAGGAATTGAGGGATTACTGGTAAATGCCTATCATCTTTATTTAAGGCCGGGAGTAAAGATAATAAAGGAATGCGGCGGTTTGCACGCATTTATGAATTTTAAAAAGGCAATTATAACCGACAGCGGAGGCTATCAGATTTTTAGCTTAAACGCTTTGCGCAGCGTAAGCGATAAAGGGGTCAGCTTTAAATCGCACATAGACGGAAGAAGAATATTTCTAACGCCCGAAGATATCATGCAGGCTCAGATCGCGATGGGTTCTGATATAGTTGTTCCCCTTGATGAGTGTATAAAGCTACCGGCTACATATTTAGATGCAAGGCGCGCAATGTTAAGGAGCCTGGATTGGGCAGGAAAAAGCAAAGCTTATTTTAAAAAGCATGCCTCGGATGCCCAGCTTTTCTTTGGTATTGTTCAGGGAGCAACGTTCAATGATTTACGAAAACAATGCCTTGAAAGGCTCATGGATATAGGAATTGACGGCTTTTGCATAGGCGGTTTAAGTGTTGGCGAAAGCGCGGATTTACGGTATAATACCCTTTCGTATATAACTGAAAATGCCGATAAGGAATACCTGAGATACTTTATGGGCTACGGAAAACCGGAGGGTATTTTAGAGGCAGTTTCCTTAGGCATTGACCTTTTTGATTGTATTCTTCCTACGCGGCTGGGGCGTACGGGAACGGCTTTTACCGATAGAGGAAAGGTTATTTTACGCGATTCTCCTTATGCAAGCGATACAGGGCCCATTGACAGTAAATGTGCTTGTAGTGTATGCAGGGAATATTCCCGCGCATATATCCGCCATTTGTTTAATGCTAAGGAAATGCTTGGTGCTCAGCTTCTTACGTACCACAATGTATTCTGGTATAATAATTTCATGAAGAGAATCCGCACTGCCATTGAAGATGGCAGCTTCGTACAATTTAAGAAAGATTTCTTATCCAATTATTGCAGATGACTCGTGGTTCGCGTTTCGTGATTAGTGTTTCGTCTTAAAAATAGGAGGCGCTTGAATAGCGAACCGCTAAACACAAACCACGAATCACGAACTGGTCTTAGAAAATGATAATAGACGTTATTACCATATTTCCCAAGATGTTTTCGCCGGTTCTTGGTGAATCGATTATAAAACGGGCTCAGGCTAAAGGTTTGGTTAAGATCAATGTCCATAACCTAAGAGATTATTCGAATGACCGCCATAATAAAGTAGATGCTCCTTCTTACGGAGGAGGCGGTGGCATGGTTTTTCGGCCTGAGCCGATATTTGAAGCCGTTGAGGCGGTTTTAGGCTGTCCGATGTACCCAAAGCGGCCTAAACTTAAGCAAACCCGTATTGTATTCTTCAGCCCTCAAGGCGTGGCTTTAAACCAGAGGTTGATACGAAAATTCTTGAAATTTGAGCGTTTAGTTCTTATAGCCGGCCGCTACGAAGGTATTGACCAGAGAGTCAGAGACAATCTTATTGATGAAGAAATTTCTATAGGGGATTATGTTCTAAGCGGCGGGGAGCTGGCGGCAATGGTTTTTATCGATTGTTTAAGCCGCATAATTCCCGGTGTTGTTTCTGACGCTAAGTCAATTGAGCAGGAAAGTTTTGAAAAGCCCCTCTTGGATTTCCCCCATTATACAAGGCCAGAGGAGTTTAGGGGGTTACGGGTTCCATCTGTTCTTTTGTCAGGCAATCATGTAAAGATTGACGAGTGGAGAAAGAAAAAATCTCTTGAAGTAACAAAAAAGAAGCGGTCCGACCTCATAGATAAATTAAAAATTAAAAATTAAAAATCAAAAATGGAGGGTGCATATGGATAAGTTATTTATGGTTGAGAAAGAGTTGAAAGAGCAATACAAAAGAGACCACCCGCAGTTTAGCCACGGAGATACGATTAAGGTTTTCTACTCTATCAAGGAAAAAGATAAGGAAAGGATTCATCCTGTTGAAGGCATTGTCATTAAACAGCAGGGCTCCATGCACAGAAAAACATTTACCCTAAGAAGAATAGCTTACGGTGAATCGTATGAGGTGACATTTCCTTATTATTCGCCTTTAATACAAAAGATAGAAGTTTCTAGAAAATCCAGGCGCAGGCCAAGAAGAAAACGCCTGTATTACCTAAGAGGCAGGGTTGGTAAACGCGCTTCCCTCGCTTAATTCGTAGAAGCGGTTTTCCGCGTCTTTACCGAGGGGTCGTTGAGTCTTGAAAATGATAGTAGGAGTAGATGAAGCAGGAAGGGGGCCTTTAGCCGGCGCAGTTGTGGGATGCGCTCTTTATCTTAAAAAGAAACCCCCGTTTATCGTCAAAGACTCAAAGCAATTGCAGGAATCATCCCGCCATCAAGTTGTTTCCTGGTTAAGTGATAACTCTACGTTCTCTGTCGGCATAGCTTCTCAAGATGAGATAGATGAGATAAACATCTTAAATGCTACCTTTTTATCTTTTGACCGGGCCGTTAATGGATTGATTCAAAAAGAGCCTAAACTTAAAAAGGCAACATTCATAATCGATGGGAACCTTTACAGAACGAATACTAAAATAAAGTACCGTTGTGTTATCGGGGCTGATAAAAGCGTAGATGAAGTAGCTTGTGCTTCGGTTGTAGCTAAAGTGTTTAGGGATTACCTTATGGAAGTAGCGCATTTTTTATATCCTCAGTGGAATTTCAAGCGCCATAAAGGCTACCCTACTAAAGAACATTTTCAACTTCTCAAAAAATATAATAAAAGCCCTATACACAGAAAGAGTTTTATCCGTTCGCTTTATTTGTCATGAATTTAATGAATGAGAAATTTAAAAAATGAGTAATTATAGAATAGGCTTGAGCAGGTATTGCAGGAATTTGGGTAAGAGAAAGCCGTCGCCCGGCGGGGGAAGTGCAATTTGTGCTGCTTTTTGCATAGGGGTCAGTTTAATTGAGAAAGCCCTTCGATATTCTGGGAAAAAACCCTTGAAATTGAAGAAAATAACTTCAGAGCTCATTAAATTACGCCTGAAAATAAATCCCTATATTGACCTTGACGGTAAAATTTTTAATGAGATTATGCATAAGCGGGGAAAAAAACGTATGCTAATGATTAAAAAAAGCGAAGCTATTACCTTAAGTTTAGCAAAAAACGTAAAAAAAGCTTTTTTTCTTGCTAAAAAAGCCGAATTTGATATAAAAGATGGTATAGCCAGTGATTATTATATTGGTTTAGCCTTTTTAAGGCTATCTTTATCCGGATGTGTAGATAATCTTAAAGCAAATAGTAAAATGTTTTCAACTAAAGTAAAATACCTAAACTGCATTAAGGATTCCTTGCGTGAAACAGATAAATCTATCCGGAGGATTAGAAGAAATGGGTGATAAATTTAAACCCGAGGAAAGTTATGACTCCCTTAGGAATCAAATAAAATCAAACATTAAATCTTTGCCTCAACTTTGCCTTGCGTCATTCGTTTTTGGTTCTGATGGTGCCGCGCGGCGCTATTTATCAGCCCAAAAGCAAATGGCAGATGAATTCGGCGTCCGCTATAAAACGGTGGAGATTGACAGCGATGCTTCATACGATTATTTTAGTGAAAAGCTAAGGGAATTAAATAATGACAAGAGTATCAATGGAATAATATTAAACAAACCCTTCCCGCAAAAAATGCCTGAGTCAATGATGTTTTCTTTAATAAGCCAGGAAAAAGACATAGAAGGGCTCTCTCCTCTTAATATGGGCAAGCTGTGCTATACATCCAAACAAATAATTTTACCGCCTGATTCGTTTTCCCAAGGCGATGGTTTTTGTTTCTCACCAACAGCTTTGAGTGTTTTATATTTGCTTAACAGGATTCTTTTACAAAATGATTCCCAGTTAACAGGTAAAAGGGTGGTTATCATAGGCTTTTCTTCTCTGATTGGAAAACCCCTGTCCTTATTTTTAGGAGATGAGATATCAACTGTAACCATAGCTAACATAGAGACTTACAACAAGGGTGATTTGCCTTTTTATGTAAGTTTAGCCGATATACTTATAAGTGCTGCCGGAAAACCTCACCTTATTAAAGGAGATTGGATTAAAAAAGGGGCAGTTGTTATCGATGTTTCCACGAGTGTTCTAAACGGAAACATTACCGGTGACGCAGACTATGATTCAATAAAAGATAAAGTTTCTTATTTTGTTTCATCGGCCATCGTTGGAAAATTTACGACATTATTTTTATATCATAACCTTGCAATCCTCTCAAGGAAACAGCTATAAAGAAGTTATAACTAATGGATATAACAGTAATTGGAGCGGGAATGGCCGGCCTGGCCGTTATCGAGAAAATAAAGGCGAAAGAGCCGGCTTCGCGAATTACCCTAATCGATAAAAACCAGTATTATTTCAATAGATTTGATTGTTTAAACAAGATTACCGAATTTAAGTGGAAAAAGATATCTGAGCTGGCAGAATATCATCGAGTTAATTTTACCGGCGCTGAAGTAGAAAGAATAAATTTCAAGAGGAAAAAAATTTTTCTCAAAGATTCTAACCCTATTGACTTTGAACTTCTGATTATCGCAACCGGGTTAAAATCCAAGAAAATTTCTGCCAGGGGCCAGCATCGCGAAGGCTTTTTTTATTTAGACCGGATAGACCCTTTCAAGATAAGAGATTTCATTAAAGTATCTAATGAGGCGGCAGTATCCGTATCGACTTTTCTTGGTTTAAAACTGGCATTTGCCCTTAAAAATCGTATTAAGGAAGTAAGAGTTATAGCCGAAAACCTTGATTTCTTAGGTGACGAAAAAGACGTTGTTCTTGGCAATTTGGCTTTAAGGGGAATACATGCGCATATTAACTGTTCTTTGGAGGAGGTTATCGGTGAAGGGGGTGTTAAAGCAATCAAGATAGAACCTTTTAAGGTTTTCTCGTCCCAGCTTGTTTTGATTGACAGCGGGTTCTACCCTAATCGTAATTTTTCCGATGAAGAACTTAACAAGCATGATTATTTATTTACTGACTATAGCGGCGTATATTTAATCGGTGACGCAGCCCGCGACAACATAGAAAATGATTATTTTTTTACATCCGCCAGCGGTTACATAGAAATGCAGGCAGACTGGCTCGTTAAGAAGATATTTAAAGAAGAAACCGAGCCTTTAAAAATAGAGGCTTTAACCGCAGAACAAAAGAAGAACGCAATTGATGAGCTATGTAAGGTAAATGAAGTTTATGAAGCATAAAAAATGCAGGATAAAATTTATTTTAAATGTATCGATATAAGAGGAGGTATCTACTATGGCAGAATGGATAGGTATCGGTAAACGCGCACGGAGATGCTATGGTTTCGATGAAGTGGCACTTGTTCCGGGAAGGGTAACCATTAACCCCGAGGAAGTTAGTGCTTCATGGGAGCTTTCCGGAAAATGTTTTTCTGTCCCCATAATAGCGGCGGCCATGGACGGCGTTGTAGATGTTAGATTCGCTATTGAAATGTCCCGTTTAGGCGGCATCGCTGTTTTTAATTTAGACGGTGTGCAGACAAGATACGATAATCCCAGTGAAGTTTTACATGAGATATCTAAAGCATCTGCCGATGAATCTACGCATCTGATACAGAAAATATACACCTCTCCGGTTAAAGAAAAATTAATAGAAAAGCGGGTTAATGAGATTAAGAAGGCAAAAGGCTATGCCGCCTTAAGCTGTATTCCTCAAAACGCAGAAAGATATGCTTCAATCGCCGAGAAGGCAGGGGCCGATTGTTTTGTGGTACAGTCAACGGTAACAACGGCAAAACATGTCGCTTCAAAATATACCCCCTTAGACCTTTTTAAATTCTGTAAAAAAAGAAAAATTCCCGTAATACTTGGCAATTGTGTTACCTATGAAGTTACTCTTGAGCTTCTTGAAACCGGATGCTCGGCTATTCTTATAGGGGTTGGGCCGGGTGCGGCTTGCACAACAAGAGGAGTTTTGGGCATAGGGGTTCCTCAAGTTACAGCTACCGTAGATGCCGCAAGTGCCAGGGATTTTTATTTCAAGAAGACAGGTAGTTATATACCTATAATTACCGATGGAGGAATGAGCAGGGGCGGTGATATTTGTAAAGCTTTTGCATCGGGTGCCAACGCTGTTATGATCGGTTCCGCTTTTGCCAGAGCCAAAGAAGCGCCGGGTTTGGGTTTTCACTGGGGAATGGCGACTTCGCATGGGAATCTTCCCAGAGGCACAAGAGTTGAAGTTAATGTCACCGGAACATTAGAGCAGATTTTATTCGGCCCAGCGGTAGTTGATGACGGATCGCAGAATTTAATGGGCGCCCTCACTACCTCAATGGGTTCTTTAGGGGCAGGGTGTATTAAAGATATGCACTTTGTTGAAGTCATTATTGCCCCTTCAATCCAGTCGGAAGGAAAAGTTTTCCAGGCTGCGCAGAGAATCGGCATGTGTAAATGAAGAAAGATACAATTGTAATTCTTGATTTTGGGTCTCAGTATACCCAGCTTATTGCGAGGCGAGTAAGAGAGCTTAAAGTATTCAGCATAATTATGCCCTGCACTGTTGGGCTTGATGAAATAATAAAAATTAATCCTAAAGGGGTGATTTTATCGGGCGGCCCGCACAGTGTTTATGAAAAAAATGCCCCTTCAGTTAAGAACCGCCTTTTTAAAATGGAGATTCCTGTGCTTGGAATTTGTTACGGTATGCAGCTCATGGTAAAGATTATGGGCGGCCGGGTTAAAGAATCCCGCAAGCGTGAATACGGCCGTGCTCAAATGTATATAGACGGCCACGATGATTTATTTTTTTCAATGCCGGCTAAGATAATTTCCTGGATGAGCCATACCGATAAGGTTGTTGACCTGCCAAAAGGTTTTAAGCTTCTGGCTCATACGGCAAGCTGCGGTTATGCCGCTATCGGAAATGTTAAGAAAAAGTTTTTTGGTGTTCAATTTCACCCAGAAGTTGTCCATACGGAACTGGGTATCCAGGTGATTTCAAATTTTATTTTTAGAATCTGCGAATGCTTTGCCAACTGGCAGCTGGAAGATTTTATAAGGGAACAGATAGAAGTTATAAGAAAGAAAATTTCCAACCAGAATGTTATCTGCGGTTTAAGCGGAGGCGTTGATTCATCTACAGCGGCGGTTTTGCTGCATAGGGCTATCGGGGGGCGGCTGAAATGTATTTTTGTTAACAACGGATTATTGCGTAAATCCGAAGCTCAGAGAGTGATACGTTTATTTGGCAGCCATTTTAAGATTGATTTATGTTATGTAAATACTGCAAATTCTTTTCTGTCAAAATTAAAAGGTATTGTTGACCCTGAAGAAAAAAGAAAAATAATCGGCCATGAATTTATCCGTGTTTTTGAAAACGCCGCCAAAAAAATAAGAAATGTAAAGTTTCTTGTCCAGGGAACTTTATATCCCGATGTTATCGAGTCTGTGCCTTTCTTTGGCGGGCCTACTGCACGGATAAAATCGCATCATAATGTAGGGGGGCTTCCTCTTGATATGAAACTTAAACTGATTGAGCCTTTCCGGGAGCTTTTTAAAGATGAAGTCAGGGAAATCGCAAGGCTGCTTGGGCTTCCCGATACAATTATACACCGGCACCCTTTTCCCGGCCCGGGGCTTGCGGTTAGGATTATAGGCGAAGTAACAACCAGCCGTCTTAAAATTTTACGGCAAGCCGATACCATATTTGAGGATATTATAAAAAAGCACAAGTTATATAACAGTTACTGGCAGGCATTTTGTGTTTTATTACCGCTTAAAACAGTTGGGGTTATGGGAGATAAGAGGACTTATGAGCATGTAGTTTCTCTTCGTGTTGTAACGAGCACTGACGGGATGACTGCAGATTGGGCTAAAATGCCTTATGCCGTGCTTGAGGATGTTTCTAATGAGATCATAAATAAAGTCCGGGGCATTAACAGAGTAGTTTTCGATATAAGTTCAAAACCCCCCGCAACGATTGAGTGGGAGTAATTATGGTACATAGCGATTTCGTTCATCTTCACGTTCATACCCAGTACAGCCTTTTAGACGGAGCCTGTTTGTTAGACAGGCTTGTTGATAAGGCTGTCAGCTTAAAGCTCCCCGCGTTGGCAATTACCGACCACGGTAATCTTTTCGGTGCGATAAAGTTTTATAATATCTGCTTAAAGAAAGGGATTAAGCCGATCATCGGGTGTGAAGCCTATATTACATCAGGGTCCCGCTTTAAGAAAGATGCAAAAAATACTGAAGATACCAATCATCACCTTATACTTCTTGCAAAAAATAACGAAGGCTATAGAAACTTGTTAAAATTAGTAAGCCTCGCTAATATTGAGGGATTTTATTATAAGCCGAGGATAGACAAGGATTTGCTAAAAACCTACAATAAAGGCCTTATCGGTTTAAGCGCCTGCCTGAAAGGAGAAATCCCTTCAGCTATAATTTTTCAGGATATAACAGGCGCGTACAAATTGGCTGACGAATATTTGAGTATTTTTGGACGGGGAAATTTTTATCTTGAAATTATGGAAAATGGATTACCTGAACAGGCTAAGGTCAACGAACATTTGATTAAGATTTCCCGCGAATTAGGCATTCCCCTTGTTGCTACCAACGACATTCATTATTTAGAGAGAGAACATTCTTTCAGCCAAGAGGCCCTCCTTTGTATACAGACTCAGTCTGTTCTAACGGACCCAAAACGATTTAAGTTTAACAGCGATACTTTCTATTTCCGTACACCTTCCGAGATGAAGGCGATTTTCTCCGAAATACCCGAAAGTATCAAAAATACCTTAGAGATTACCCAAAAATGTAATCTTACGTTTGATTTTTCCCAGATATACCTTCCTCATTTTCCTATCTCGTCCGGTGAAACGGCTGAAGAATTCTTAACAGGAATTTGTTATGAGAGTTTGCCTAATCGTTACAGTAATATAACAGATGGAATTAAGGCGCGTTTATCCTATGAGCTGGACGTAATTAAAAAAACAGGGTTTGCAAGCTACTTTCTTATCATATGGGATTTAATTTCGTTTGCTAAATCAAGCCATATACCTGTAGGCCCCGGCAGGGGCTCGGCAGCCGGAAGCATCGTAAGTTATATATTGGGAATTACTGATGTTGATCCCCTGCGGTATGATCTTCTCTTTGAGAGATTCCTTAATCCTGCCAGGATTTCCATGCCCGATATTGATATTGATTTTTGTTACGAAAAAAGACCGAAAATTTTAGCCTATGTAGCACAAAAATACGGAAGAGAAAACGTTGCCCAGATAATTACCTTTGGAACTATGCTGGCCAGGGCAGTTGTGCGCGACGTAGGAAGGGTTATGGGGGTTAGCTATGCAGAAGTAGACCGGATAGCGAAGATGATTCCTTATACCGTAGGCCATACGATGACGCTTAAAGAGGCGCTGTCAAATAGCCGTGAGCTTTCTGACATATACGAAGGCGATAGCAGGATAAAGCGCTTAATTGATGTAGCCATGCAGCTTGAGGGGCTTTCGCGGCATTCATCGACTCATGCCGCCGGCGTTGTTATTTCCGATAAGCCGCTCATCGAGCGTATTCCGTTAGCGCGCGGCAGCGAAGATGAAATTATCACCGGTTTTGATATGGAGTCTCTCGAAAAAACAGGGCTTTTAAAGATGGATTTCTTAGGCCTTAAAACCCTTACTGTAATCGAGGAGACGTTAAAGATAATCAAAAGGACAAAAGATATCGGCATAGATATGGGTACGCTTAGCCTCGAAGATAAAAAAACCTTTTCTCTTCTTTCTAAGGGCGATACTGTCGGGGTTTTCCAGTTGGAAAGCAGGGGTATGCGGGAAATTTTGACAAAGATAAGCCCTTCTAAATTCGAAGATTTGATAGCCGTTCTTGCTCTTTACCGGCCCGGCCCTTTAGGAAGCGGTATGGTCGATGATTTTATACAGCGTAAACAGGGCAAGAAAAAAGTTTTTTATATCACGCCTAAGCTTGAGCCAATTCTAAGGGAAACTTACGGGATCATCCTTTATCAAGAGCAGACCATGCAGATAGTTTCCCAATTAGCGGGGTTTGATTTATCCGGTGCCGATCTTTTAAGAAAAGCAATAGGAAAAAAAATACCTGAAATAATGGATGAACAAAGGCATCTATTTATAGCCGGGTGTAAGAAAAACCATATTTCTGAGCGTATCGCAAACCAGATATTCGATTTAATTGATTATTTTTCCGGTTACGGATTTAACAAAAGTCATTCTACCGCGTATGCTTTAATATCTTACCGGACGGCCTTTCTTAAAGCAAATTATCCGGTTGAATTTATGGCTGCGCTTTTAACAAGTGAACGAAACAATACCGATAAAGTGGTTGACTATGTAAATGAAGCTAAAGGAATGAGGCTAAACGTGCTCGCACCCGATATAAATTCCAGTTTTGCTAATTTTACCGTTACAGACCAGAATAATATACGTTTTGGCCTTCTGGCAATAAAGAATGTCGGTAAAGCCGCTTTGGAAAATATAATCAGGGTTAGAATGCAGGATAAGTTTAAAGATATATTTGATTTCTGCGATAGAGTCGATTCAAGGACAACGAATAAAAAAGTTATTGAAAGCCTTGTAAAATCAGGAGCCATGGATTCTTTTGGGTTAAAAAGAGCTCAGCTGATGGCGATTTCCGATCTTCTGTTGAACAGGATGGGCAAACGCAAAGATACACAACAGATGCTTTTATTCGAATCAAAGCCCGAAAATTCTATTCCCGATATTGAAGAATGGCCGCTTGCCCAGCTCTTAAGTTTTGAAAAGTCATTGCTGGGAATGTATGTTACTTGTCATCCTATGGGCGTATACTCTGATAGTGTAAGGTTTATAAGGCGTGATAACATAAGCCTTCTGTATGAAGGAAATATAAGAGAAAATGTGTGTGTGTGCGGCGTAATCGATAAAATGCATATTATTACTACCCGCCGCACCAATGAGAGAATGGCAATTATAAAGCTGGAAGATGGAACCCAAAGCGTGGAAGTTCTTGTTTTCCCCCGGACCTTCGCAGAGGCTGCCGCTAACCTTAGAGAGAAAGCCGTTGTTTTTATAAAAGGCAAGGTGGAAACAAAAGATAATGTCCCCAAATTGCTCGCTTTTTCGGTAATACCGGTTGATAATGTGTATGAACATATTAACATAATGCGCATAGCGGTTGAACATGGATCTTTTAACATGGATTCCTTAAGGAATATTTTCGTAAATAACCGTGGAGATACGCCGGTTGTCTTTGAACTTAAAGGTTCTAATTTAAAAGGTGTAAAAATAAAGACTTCTAAAGAACTCTCAATTAAATTAAGCAAACAGGCATTGAATGAGGTAAGTTCTGTTGTTGGCGAAGAAAATTTGTCCTTGACACTCTAAAGCGCGGCTGATAGACTTAAATCATGAGAAAACGCGATATTGTTTTAAAGATCAGCCAAGAGGCAAGGGTAAAGCAGGTTATCGTTAAAGAGGTCGTCCAGAGAACCCTTGACATCATAGTAGAATCTCTCCAACGCGGTGAGCGCATTGAGCTTAGGAACTTTGGAGTATTCCTTGTCAAGCGCCGCAAGAAGCGGGTTGGCAGGAATCCTAAGACAGGTGAAGTTGTGCCGGTTCCTGAGAGGAAGACCGCAGTTTTCAAGCCCGGCCTTGAAATGAAGAAGCTCATACGCTAACAGTTTAATTAGCTTTGGATGAACCCCGAAGGACTTCTCTTTATTTGTTCTAATGCCTGTATATTGAGCTGACTATATCAACCTAAAATTTGCTGTCAAAGGCAAACAAGAGGAGGCCGTAAGGGGTGGGAAATAGTTTTCTTCGTGTGCGCGGATTTTCTGATTTTTCTCCTGATAAATCCTCTCGCCTTGATTTTTTCCTTACTAAAGCAAGAGACATTCTTAGTTGCTGGGGTTATGGCGAGCTCATGCTGCCTGCTTTAGAAGAAGAAGGCCTGTTTAAAAGAGGGTTAGGCGAGTCAACCGATATCATAGAGCGGCAAATATTTAAAATTGAGGGTAAAGATATCGCCTTAAGGCCCGAAGGCACCGCTCAGGTAGTGCGGTATTTTGTTCAAAATAAAATTTATAGCCAGTCTAAGCACAGCAAATTTTTTTACAGAGGGCCGATGTTTCGCGGCGAGAGGCCACAAAAAGGCAGGCTCAGGCAATTTCACCATATAGGCGCAGAAGTAATCGGTTCGTATAGCTGCTATACTGATGCAGAAATTATATTGGCGGCAATAGCCTTGGTTGAGGCATTCAGCGTAAAGGATTTTAAACTTAAAATAAATACCCTTGGCTGCGGCCATGATAAGCAAAAATTATCAGAGAGAATAAGCGTATCATTAAAGAACTCCCTTGGGTTTCTTTGTGATGATTGCAAAAGGCGCCTGTCTTTAAACCCATTGCGTGTGCTTGATTGCAAGAAAGATTCTTGCAAAAAGTTAATAGCATCGTTAGAGATAGGAAGATCTCACTTATGCAAGGATTGCTTGGAGCATTTTGAAGGTGTCCTTTCTTTGCTGAGCGACTCAGGCGTTACTTATGAGTATGACCAATCTCTTGTAAGGGGCCTTGATTACTATACTAATACCGTATTTGAGCTTACTTCTTCGTCTTTGGGCTCTCAGGATGCAATCGGTGCCGGAGGCAGGTATAATAATTTAATAAAAAGTTTAGGCGGCCCTGATATCGGCGCAGTAGGATTCGCCCTGGGATTAGAAAGGATTATGATTGTTTTAGGGGATACCGAAAAAGGCTTAAGCCTTTCTGTTATGGTTATTACAACCAATGATGGATTAAAGCGCAGCGGTTTTAAAATAATGCAGGAATTAAGAAGGCAGGGTGTATCTTCAGATATGGATTTCGACGGTAAGTCAGTTAAGAGCCAGCTTCGCTATGCCCAGAAAATAGGCGCTAAGTATTCTGTAATCTTAGGCGAAGATGAATTTAAAGAAGATTCTGTTGTGCTGCGCAATATGGAGGAATCCACGCAGGATAAAGTAAGTATTAAGAATTTAGTTTCTATATTAAAAAAATCTTTGTATGATGCACAGGTGATACCCTAAAAAGGAGAACTAATGCACAGGACTCATACTTGCGGAGAACTAAACCATAAAAATGTCGGCGAAGAAGTTATTTTGTGCGGGTGGGCTGCATCGCGCCGTGACCACGGAAAAATTACTTTTATCGATTTAAGGGACAGGTATGGAATTACACAGGTAGTGTTTTTTCCCAAACCGAATGCCCAGGCTTATGATTTGGTCAAAAAGATCAGAAACGAAGACGTTTTAAAGGTAAAAGGAGTTGTTAATGCAAGGCCCAAAGGCACTCAGAATCCAAATATTTCTACCGGTTTAGTCGAGCTGGGTTGCCATGAGCTGGAGATTATGGGCGCCTGCCAGGACCTTCCGTTTTCTATTGATGATTCTGTCGAAGCAGGAGAGGAGGTCAGGCTGTATCATCGATACCTTGACCTAAGGAGACAGCGGGTATCTAAAAATATTATCTTGCGCCATAAATTTAACCAGGCTTTCAGGGGTTTCTTAAACAAACAGAATTTTATTGAGGTGGAGACCCCCTTTCTTACTAAGTCTACTCCCGAAGGTGCCAGAGATTATCTTGTTCCCTCACGCTTGAATCCCAATAAATTTTACGCTTTGCCTCAGTCTCCCCAGCTGTTTAAGCAGATACTGATGGTCGGCGCAATTGACAGATATTATCAGATTGTCCGCTGTTTCCGTGACGAGGATTTAAGAAAAGACAGGCAGCCGGAGTTTACACAACTTGATATTGAAATGTCTTTTGTCGAGGAAGATGATATACTAAGTTTGGCCGAGAATATGATTTGTGCGGTATTTGAAGAAGTTTTAGGAGAGGCGCCCAAGATTCCTTTTAAGAGGATAACTTACCTTGAAGCAATGGAAAAGTATAAAACCGACAAGCCCGATTTGGGCGAAAGTGCTGTTATAGGCGGTAAAGAATACCGTTTTTTATGGGTTGTGGATTTTCCTCTTTTTGAATATAATGAGGATGAAGAGAAACTGCAGGCGTGCCATCATCCTTTCACTTCGCCCAAAGAAGAGGACATGGTTTATTTTCCCTCTTCGGATGCCGAAGAAGAATTATCTAAGGGCAGGGTAAAAGATTTAACTAAAGTTAGGGCGCGCGCTTATGACCTCGTAATAAACGGCGAAGAAATCGGAAGCGGTTCAATAAGAATTCATTCTTCTCGCCTACAGAGTAAAATTTTTAAAGTTTTGGGAATATCGGGCAAAGAGGCGCAGGAGAAATTCGGTTTTCTTTTGAGGTCTTTCCAGTATGGTGCTCCTGCCCACGGCGGCATAGCTTTTGGCTTAGACAGGCTTTATGCGATAATATGCTCAGTTGAGAGTATCAGAGACGTAATCGCATTTCCCAAAACCCAGAAAGGGTTATGCCCTTTAACCGGCGCTCCTGCAAACGTTTCAGATAAACAGTTAAAAGAGTTATATATAGAGTTAGTTGCCGAATAAAAACTTTTCACAATACCTATTCAGAAGAGGGGGTGTAAAATGAAGAGACTATGGATAATTTTTGCGGTTATTTTCATGGGCGGCTGTTTGTTGCGGACTTATACTGTTCAAAAGCCCAGGCCAAAGGATGAGGAGTATGAGAAAAGAAGAAAGTACATGAGAGACGATGATGAAGATAAAGACAATTGGGCGGACACACAAACAATAACTGTTGTTGAATTTGAAACCGGAGGCCATGGCCCTGAAAAGTCAGAGCCTAAAGGTTCAGGCGCTGGGGTAGAAGATGAAAGCGGTTCCTTATATGAAGAAATTGACACATCCGATGAGTACTTGGATTCTTCAGATTACGATGAGGTTGATGAATATGAATCAGATGCCGATAGCGTTGGGGAAGAGCAAGAGCCTCAGCTTTATATTATTCAGAAAAATGACACGCTTCAGAAGGTTTCGCAAAAATTTTACGGAACAACAAAGAAGTACATGTTTCTTTATAAACAAAACAGCGATGTTCTAAAAAGCCCGGATGCGGTTCGTCCCGGGATGACAATTAAGATTCCTCCTCTTGAATAGCGCTGATGCTTCAAGGCCGAAGTTAGATGTCAGATTTCAAAATTATGGAAAGATTAATCAAGGTTGAAGATTACAATTGCATAAGAGACATTTTCGGCGTAGAGGATTGTAATCTGCGCTTTCTGGAGAAGGAGTTTAAGGTAAGAATTTCTCAGGTAAATGAAGGAATTTTAATAATCGGCAGTAAAAATAACCTCGAGCATGCTAATTATTGCATATCGAAAATGATAGAATTAACAAAGGATGGTTTTGCTTTTGACCAGGAACAATTACGCCAATACATAAGTACAAATGACTCCAATAAGAAATTGCTTGATTCCGGAAGCGGTAAAATTAGCGATAAAAAATCAGGTATCAGGGTTTTGTCTGGCCGAAAGAAGTTTGTTATGCCTAAAACAAAGGGGCAGCTCAATTACATAAAGGCAATTTTAAAATGCGACATTACTTTTTCTATAGGCCCCGCAGGCACAGGAAAAACATATCTCGCTATGGCCATGGCTGTCAATTCCCTTGTTGAGAAGCGTGTTCGCAGGATTATTCTTACCCGCCCTGCGATTGAAGCGGGCGAGTCTCTTGGGTTTCTTCCCGGAGGCCTGCGTGATAAACTCGGGCCGTATCTGCGGCCTCTCTATGATGCTCTTTATGATATGCTGGAGGCTGATGCTATTGAAAATTATATTAATTCCGGTATTATTGAAATTGCTCCTTTAGCACATATGCGCGGAAGAACGTTAAATAATGCTTTCATTATTCTTGATGAAGCTCAAAATTGTACCCCGGATCAGCTGAAGATGTTTCTTACCAGATTGGGCTTCGAATCAAAAACTGTTATCACCGGAGACATTACGCAAAGCGACCTTCCCGAAGGAAAGCCTGCCGGGCTTCTGGAAGCGGTAAGCTTGTTAAAGCCGATTAAGGGTATAAATTTTATATATTTAGACAAAAAAGATGCTGTCAGGCATCCATTGATTCAAGAGATTATCCAGGCATATGAGGATCATTACTGCAAAATTAAGGCCTGACTTTGTTTCATTTCTCATTGGAGCGGCATTCTTTCTCTCCACGGGGCTTGTTCTGCGCCTTTATGATGTTAGTTTTGCCCCTATTTTTCTTGCTTTAATTCTGTTTATTTATGCCCGTTTTTGGCGTAAGATAGATAACCTGCCGACAACTTTGGACCTGGCGCTTTTAGGGGCTTTGGCAGTTGCCCTTTCTATACTTACCTCGATTATTTTTAAGCTTAAATTAACCCAGTATGAATTTTTTACCGGCTACGGGATGCCGGTTATCGGTTTTGCAATATTGGCAACTATGCTCTTTGACAATCTGGAATTTTCAGTTCTTTTTTCTATTTTTGTTTCGGTATTAGGTGCGTCTGTGGGGACAAGCAGCGTAAACAACTTTAATGTTTTGGTGAGCCTCCTTTCCGCTTCTATCGTTTCTTCAATGCTATCTTTTAGGGTCAGGCGGAGATTTCAGGTTGTTCGTGCCGGTTTTGTCGCCGGGGTTATTTGCCTCTTTGTGGCTTCTATAATGGAAGGCTGGCAGAGCCTTTTTATTTATGATTTTTCTTTAACCGCCGTTTGTTTGATAAGCGGCATAATTTATTCGATCCTTGTCTTAGGCAGCCTTTCCTTTTTTGAATACGCCTTTAAAGTGGTGACTAACCTTTCTCTTCTTGAGCTTTCAGATTTCAATCATCCTTTATTGAGAAGGTTGATTCTTGAAGCACCGGGAACTTACCAGCATTCGCTGGTTGTAGCCAATTTAAGCGAGGCTGCGGCTGAGTCAATCGGGGCTAATTCACTTCTTGCCCGCGTAGGGGCTTATTACCATGATATCGGCAAAATGCTGAAACCCGATTATTTTGTGGAAAACCAGGTGACCTACAGAGATATTCATAAAGATTTAAAGCCTTCGATGAGCAAGCTGATTATTGTTAACCATGTTAAGGATGGTATTGAGCTTGCCACAAAACACCATATTAATTCTAAAATAATCGATTTTATAATCCAGCATCACGGCCGCACATTAGTATATTATTTCTATCACAGGGCAAAGGAGCTCGAACCGCATACCGAACCCCAGGAAGAATACCGCTATCAAGGGCCAAAACCCCAGAGTAAAGAAATCGCTATCGTCGCCTTAGCCGACACTATTGAGGCGTTATCCCGGACACTTGAGGAGCCAAACCCCTCGCGTATAGAGGAAACGGCAAGGGAAGTAGTACGAAAGAGATTCATGGAGGGCGAGCTTGACGAGACGACCCTAACTCTTCAAGAGCTTGAGAAAATTACAAGAAGTTTTATCCGTATTCTAAATGCGATATTTCATACCCGCATAAATTACCCTAAGAATGAGAATAGAAATATTAAACCGGCAAAAGATAAAGAGAATAAACCATAATAAAATAAGGCAAATTTTAGAAAGAGTCCTTGCTTTAATATCTTCTGAAATAAAACATAGCCTTCTAAAAGATCGAAAAATCCGCCCATATCGAAAAACCGCCTGCAGAGCAGTTTCATTATCGGTTATCCTTTGCGATAATGATTTTATTAAAGCCTTAAATAAGCAGTTTCTTAAACGAAATTATTCGACTGATGTTATTGCTTTTCCGTTGAGCGACGAGCTGGAGCCTTGTTTTATGGGCGAAGTTGTGGTTTCTGTTGAAAAGGCTGTTTCGCAAGCCCGGGTATATAAGTCTTCATGGCAAAACGAACTCAATCTTTATCTAATACACGGTATTTTACATCTTATCGGTTACCGTGATTCTAAAAAGAAAGAGCGTTTAGCCATGGAGCACAGACAGCAGGAGATTCTCTCAGAAATCCTGTGAACATATGCCAGAATCACATAGCTAATCGGCCCTGCCTCTGCTGCTATCAAGAAAACATCAAAAGTTCTCTCAAAACAAAATAACTACAACTTACGAAGTTGTAAAAAGGGGGGGAAATTAATCAAATTATGCATATGGACATATTGTCAATAACTAATTTTACAATGACCTTGACAAATTAAGAAAAATATGTTATAAATTGTGAAGAGGAGAGATGAAAACGCTTACACTGCAACCACGGAAGCACGGAATTGATACAGAAACACGGAATGGATTTAGAAGCGCAGAGCAATTGCCAGTGTGGACAAATAAGAAAATTCTTGTTTTCTTTTTATATTCAGGTATATAATTATTTTGTAAGGTGATATTAACAAGTGTTAAACCGGAGGCAGATAGTATGAGAGTAAGAGATGTTTGTTTGAAAGGTATTTTGGTTGAGTTTAATACAAAGCTTATTAAAAGTTTTGCAACAGCGATACTGTGTGCCATGTTTGTTTTATCAACCATGCCTGTCTACACCATGCC
>JBDRDJ010000016.1:0-32837 GCA_043820815.1 Candidatus Omnitrophota bacterium | reverse complement strand
ACAATATGGTAGCCTATGGGGTTTAACTTTGCGCTGAAGTAGTTAAAGGCAAAGGTAAGCATTAAAACAGGCCTTACCATGCCTTTAGGCAGAGGATAGCTTGAAACAAACCCCTTAAAGAACATGTTGAAGTGATCAGGGTTCTTTATAAACAGGTTCTCAACGATCATATGGTTATCATCGAAGATAAACCCGCTTGTGACAGAGGGAAGGTAGATAAGAATGCCTGCAAAGAGAAGGATTAGGATGAAGAGGTTGTCGTTGTCTTTCACGGAAACATTATATCATATAATCACGAATTTCCACGAATTACGCGCAAATCCTGCGGCAAGACCGCAGAGGTATTTGGCGAAGAAGAATAAAACCACGCCTGTAAGGGCAGAGATGCATGGCTTTCTTGCAAAGGGTAAAGACACAAAGCTCTGGGAAGGATTTCCGGTATTGCTTATCAATGCCGGGAAAAGATGGGATTGAACAAAAAAGCAAGACAGTCAAGAAAGATAAAGCTCAGAGCTTCCTTCGGCCGCAGCCGACCTCACCTGCCCTCTGTAGCCTTAGCAAAGAAGGACATTCGAAACTATCAACCATCGACCATGGACTATATCCAAATCTCAAATTCCGCTGCCGAAGTTGGCTCTGAATGTTGCCCAATCACTTAACCACACCCTTCCGTCCTGGTTAAAGTCAGCAAGGGGGTTGTATAAAGGGTCATCGGATGTGCGGCTAAAGTTAGTTCTCAATATCGCCCAGTCGCTCAACCATACCTTCCCGTCACGGTCTATGTCAGCTCCGTATGAGTATTCCCAGAAGAGGTAGGGTGCGCTTCCTTCATCGATTTTCCAGATGTAACCTTCGGATGGGGCGAAGCTCCAGTTTTGAAAAGTTTCCTTCTGGTTTAGTTGTTCTTGGGTTATAAGAGTGCCTGCTCCGTTATCGTGGTTTGCGTCGGTGAAGTAGGAGTTGGTGATGATTCCAGGATTATTACTAAGACCTGCCAAACCGCCCACATCCTCATAACCTGTTACATTGCCTGTTGCATATGAGTTAGTTATAGAGCCAAACCAACTCACACCCACTAAACCTCCAATACCCCTGCCACCTAAGCGATAATTATGCTCTTCTTCAATGATTATGCCTTCGATATTTCCCGTGGCATAGGAATTCTTAATGACAGATGAATTCATTCCTACCAAACCCCCGACATAATCATAGCCGGTGACATCTCCGGTTGCATAGCAATTCGTGATAATTCCGCTATTATGGGCACCTACTAACCCTCCTACATTTTCACTTCCACCGAAAACGTTACCGGTTGCGTAGGAATTTTCTATGGTTCCCCAATTTTCTGCAACCAGTCCTCCAAAGGCACCGCCTAAATGATCCTCGTCACTTACAGAAAGCTCTACTGCCGCATAGGAATTCCTTATTGTGCCCCAATTAGTAGAAACTAATCCACCTCCACCTTCACTTGCTACAGCTCCAGTTGCATAGCAGTTTTCTATAGTTCCTTCATTAATTATTGCCAATGCGCTTCCTGAACCAGAAACAAATACATCAATTTTTTCTAAACCAAGATTAAGCACAGCGCCTTTAATACTAATAAATAAACTATGATTATATCCGTTGTAGGCAAAGTCATGAATATAGAGATTTGATATAATATTTCCGTCACCGTTAAGTGAACCAACAAAACCTTCTTCTGACAATCCATCAATGGTTTTAAACCCCTTACCTCCATTCCAGAGGGAAGTTTTAGAAGCATCGATGTCATTAGCTAACTCATAATTCTTATCCAGGTAAAGTGCTATTGATTGCAGGTCTTTTAGGGTTTTGATTTTAAAGGGGTTTTCTGATGAACCGTCACCACCGTTTCCTGTGAATTTATAGAGGCCAGCGTTATCTAATGTAAATGAGGGAATGTCGTAGGTATAGCCTGTATAGTAGGTGGGGTTTGAGCCTGATTTTGATTCATGAAGAGTTAAGGATTGAGTACCGAAGATGTCTCTTAAGATTGAGTCTTCCGAGGCGTAGATATCGAGGGAGAAATTATTTAAGTTTATGTTTGAGCCGGGCATCATGGTAAATAAGCCTGATCCGTTTGTGTCTGAGTCAGCGTGAAAAATAGTGTTAAAGGTTAAAAATATTTTAGCATCATTTGTTACGATAATATCCTGAGGGTCTTGTATCAGGCCTTGGTAATTGGTTGTTTCATTGGGTTTTCCAATTACAACTGCTCCGTCATCATTCTCTGCGGTTGTTTTAGCTACGGCATAGCTGCCGGCTATGTTAAATGATGCACCTTTTTCGTTTAGGGTGTTTGCTTTGACTGTTCCAAAGCTTACGATATCACCGTTTGCGCTTAGTTCTATGCGGTTGGCTTGGGTGGTTCCTTCTAAGTTGATTGCTTTGTTGAAGATGTCGGGTAAACTCTGGGCAGAGAGGATAACCTGTCCACCATCAGATTGGATAGTTCCTGTATTCTTGATTTGGTCTGTTATGCGGTTGCCGTTTACGTCAAGGATGGTTTGGGCGGTTGGTTCGTCTATGGCAACTGAGATTAAGCCGTCTGATGATAAGTTTAGTTTAACTGCATCTCCTGAGGCAAAGATTACTTTACTTAGGCTGGCATAGATTTTGCCCTGGTTTTCTACTGCTCCTGCGATTAAGGCTCCAAACCCGCCCTGTCTTACAAAGATTGAGCCTTTGTTTAGGAGGAGTTTGTCTATCTGGTCGTCTGAGAGCTTCTTGAAGATGAGGTTACCGTCTAAGAAGTCCTGGTTATCTATGTCTCTTGTTGAGAGGATTATGCTGTTACCGGATATGCAGGCATAAGAGCCTGTTTCAATGCCGTTTGGGTTAACAAGGGCAAAGAAGCCGTTGGTAAACAGGCTTCCGTTTATCCGGGTTGGGTTGCCTCCAACTACACGGGTTAGGAAGGATGAGGCTTGCGAGGGAAGCTGGATTACAAAGTATTGGCCCTGGTTTATGTCAAAAGAATCTGCTTCGATTATTGTTTTATCCGAGCTTGCGGTTATGGTATAGAATGAGCTTCCTTGGTTGATTGCTATGCTGCCGCTTATCACGTTTATGCCTTCCGGAGTTGTGTATGCAGCCCTTGTGTAGGCAGGCGTGGTTGATAAAACAAACATAGCACACAGTATTGCTGTTACAAAACTTTTAATAAGCTTTGTATTAAACTCAACCAAAATACCTTTCAAACAAACATCTCTTACTCTCATAATTACCCCTCCTGGTTACATTAGTCACCTATCACTATCCCATCCACCTTATAAAGAAATTATACCCTTGATAAATAAGAAGAAAACAAGAATTTCTCTTTCCTTCATTCGTGGTAATTCGTGTTAATGAAATCGCTTTCAATCTTCCTCTTCACAATTTATAACATATTTTTTCCAATTTGTCAAGGTCATCCTAAAAATAGTTATTGACAATATGTCCATATTATAATATCCTCGTTTCTTCCCTTTCTTTGCCTGCCCTCAAATATAAAAGGGCTGCCTGAAAAGACAGCCTTGTGTATTTTTATCTACCCCCTCACAAATCCTGCGCCAGAATTATTTGCACGGAACTGATGATATTTGGTTAAGTAATCACTGCAGAATTAATACTAATGCAAGCCATCGGTATTGGTAATTGTTTGAAAAAGTAACCTTATTTTATTATTGATGTTGAATATGTTCTAAGCGTTCTGCTATCCAAATCTTAATCAGAGCTGTTCTGGCAACCCCAATTCTTCTCGCCTCTTTTTCTATTCTTTTTAAGAAAGAAAGCGGGAAATCAATATTAATTCGCCGGGCGTGTTTATTTACTTCTGCCTTACGGATATTAAGGAAGCCTCCCATATCTTCTCCGTTGTCGAATCGTTTATCAAATTCCTCAGATGTTATTTTTTTCCTATTTGATTTTTTCATAGTATATTCTCCTTTCTTGTTCTCTGCTTCGCCTGCATGAAATTACTCTTATTTTATTTTTCCTCAGCGTGAAAATGCAAGAGTACAGGCTTGCTTCTATTTTGCCAATAATCATATATCTTTGTTCTCCTCTGGTAAGGGCTGACAATATTACGTTATCTTGCACCCAGAGAACCTTCGTTTCTTCAAAATCTACTCCGTGCTTTTGTTTATTAGCCGCTGACTTATTCGCATCATATTCAAATTCCATATCTAAAGTATACAATATTTACATATTTTTGCAATACCTTTGTCACCTTTCAAACAAACATCTCCTGACTTCATCCTAACCCCCTGCTAACTTGGTTATAAACTTTTTTTTCTCACACTAAAGCCACAAAGATCACAAAGGTTTTTTGTCTGAATTATTTTGCTTATAAGTTTTCGCTTGGTGGCAAAAAAAGATTGGATATACGCATCCGCTATTGCGAATCATTCGTGGTAATTCGTGATTAGGAAAGGAAGGAATAATTTCTTAAAAATGCAATTTATTAATGAGATTATTAAATCTATCAGCAATGTCTTCTAAACCTGAGAGGGTATTAAATTTGGCAAGCCAATTATTAATATATTCAATATTTAGGGTATTTTTGTTTTTTAATAGAACGTTCCTTACATCTTCGTGGTCGATAGCCCTTGCTGCAATCATTTTATGAATAATAACATCCTCGCAAGAAGCAAACCGCACAGGATAGCCGGCTATCATTACCTTTTTTGTCCGCTTGATTGCTTGTTTTTCGTAAGGGGTAAATGAAAATATAAAATCCACGCGTATGATAAGCTTTACATCTTGAGCGGGTAATACTTTTGTATCTTTTGCGAAATTCTCAGGATCTTCAGGCAAGAGTAAAAGGTTAGCTCTTTTACATACGGCTTTGACTGCTTCAAATTCGTCTGTATCTATACCTAAGGTAATATCAATATCTCTTGTTAAACGCGGCGTTCCGTAAAGCAACACAGCTTGGCCGCCGATAATCATGTAGGAGATTCTTTCTTTATCAAGGCTTTTAGCTATTTTTCGGATTAGTTTCTCAATCATGTCTTTAATGCGCGTAAAGCATCGGCTATTTTGATATCAATTTCCAAACCCTCAAGAATATTATCGGAATTAATAACCCCTAAAGAAACCGCTTCTTTGTAAAGGGCTTCGTATATTTGCAGAGCTTTTTTATAAGGAATTTTTTCTTTCCTAATCAAACTCTGGTAAAATTTCTCTACCTTAACCTTATTTTGTATCATAATCTGTTTTAATCATAATACTATTAAAAGAAAACGTCAATTATTAATTGGTTTTTGTTTCGCTGTGCGCCAGTCAGTGATTAGTCCTTGCCTACCGCTAATTGTTGGATCTTGTTTGCCCCATGGGGAATCTGGAATTAACGGTGCGGGGCAAGCTTTTCAAGATATTCCGGGTCAGGCTTATGGCCAAGCGACACTGCTTTATCATAATGTTTTAGGGCCAAGTCAAACTCTTTAATGCTTAAGTAAGCACTGGATATATTTATATGCACGGTTACGGCATCAGGGTTAATTTGGAGTGCTTTCTTATAATAATCTATAGCATCTCTAAACCTGCCCCATCTTTGATAGAGAAAACCTAAATTATTATATGCATCTATATAATCCGGTTTGATTCCAATTATTGTCTTAAATGTTGACTCTGACTCCTCGTTGTTTTCGTCTAAAGCGAAAGCAATTGCGAGATTATTATAAGCTTCTACCGAATTGGGATTTAATTCAATAGCTTTTCTGTAGGCTGGAATAGCGTTTTTGTATTCACCAAGTTTCTTATAAATATTTCCCAGATTAACATAAGCTGTGACATAATTGGGGTTAAGTTCTATTGCCCTAATAAAAGATTTTATTGCCTCGTTATCCCTGGATATCTTATCGTACACCATCCCTATATTGTTGTGCGCGGCGGCATATTCAGGGTAAATTTCAATTGCCTTCTTGAGTTCAATCTCTGCCTCGCGAAATCTTTGCGTTTCTGCATAAACCAAACCAAGATTGTTGCAGCCAAAAGCATAGGTTGGATTAACCTCTAAAGATCTCTTTAGGTATCCTATTGCACTTTCGGGATCGCCTGACTGCCATGATAAAATTGCAAGGCTGTTAAGAGTGCGTATGCTTTTTGGCGAATGTTTCAATGTCCATTGATAAAGGGCTAAAGGGGTTTTCCAATTATTATTATGATAAATAGTTAGACAGCCAAAGTAAATTACAGAAGCCACAGAACAAATAACCGAAACCAGCCGCAATTTCTTAATTTCATAAAGTTTAATGGCTGCGTATGCCAATATAAGAAAAAACCCTATTGAAGGTATATAAAGCCAGTGTTCCGCCATAGATGCTTTTACGGGGAACAGGTTAGACTGCGGAAGGAGCGCCGCGAGATACCACATCATAGAAAACAAAATCAAAGGTGATTTCTTTCTTGCTGCAAATAAACAGGCAAAAAAGATGACCAATGCCAAAACCCCTGATATTACAACCGGCTGTGAAAAAGAAAATAGATTGTTACCGTACTCCATATGGAGATTGAAGGAGAAAACAAGAAGCCTGATATAACTAAAAAACGCCGCAAAAAACCCCGGCAGCCGCTGAAGAAAAACAGAGTTATCCTTAAGATGCAGGCCAGCCTCAGCAAGTATTACCGACCGATAAGGCAAATATATTAAAATTAAAATAAATATTGGGATTAACGGGATAAAATTTATTCTTTTTTTAAAGAGCCGATGGTAAAGAATAATGAATACCGGCAGCATTAAGCTATTTTCTCGCGACATAAGACATAGAACATAACTTAACGCCATAAAAATAAACATAGAACGATTAGAGGAATTTATTCCTTTTATGTAAAAAATCAGTGTGAGTGCAAGAAAGATTGTGACCAAAGAATCCGCTCTTCCTGAAATGTATGCGACAGCCTCTGTGTGTATAGGATGAATTATAAAGAAAAGGGAAGTTAAAAGAGCCAGGTTTGTTTTCTCAAAAAGCACCAAAACAAACCAAAATATGCTTAAGGCAGCAAGTATATGAAATATAATATTAGAAAGGTGATATCCCCGCACATCAGACTTCCAAAATGAATAATCCAGCATATAAGTTACCATCTGAAGCGGCCTGAAATATTGATACTCCTCTCCGGCGCCTGCGGCAATATCATTGGTTAGAACTTTACCCAGGTTATAAAAGTCTTTTATAAAAATATTATCGCGCACAAGATGCTCATCATCCCATACAAACTCCCCTTTTATGGAATTGGCATAGACTGCGAACCCTGCGATTATGATTATGGTAATTTGCAATATGATAATTCTTTTATTCATATGTTCCGGTATTCGGTTTTTTATAGAAATTGTTTTTTAACTTTTCGATATCAGCATCGATTTTAGCGATCTTTATATCTATTTTGTCAAGCTCAGAGCTGTACTTATTAAATACTTCCCTGTCAGAATGTTTACATCTGCTGTCGAGAACACGCTTCTTTGCATACCTGCTGGTTTCTAAGCTTTCTTTCTCTTTGCGCATTTTCTTTATCCTTTTACTAAGGTTTTCATTATGCATTTTACGTTTCTCTTTCTCATTTTTGCGAATCTGAGCCTGCTCGCTCCGCCTTTCTTTGGCACTGATATATTTATCTTTGGTTTCACCGGAAGCATGGCTGTGTTTATGGGGAATTTTTGCTCTAGCTTCTAAATAGTAATCAAAATTACCGGGAAACTTTGTAACTTGGCCGTCTTTTACCTCAAACACACAGTTAGCGACTGAGCGGACAAAATGAATATCGTGGCTTATGGCAACAAACGCTCCATCATAAACTTTTAACGCCCTGATAAGGGCCTCGACAGCATCTACGTCAAGATGAGTTGTCGGTTCATCCAAAAGCAGGAAATTGGGCGGATTAATTAACAGCTTAGCCAGAATAAGCCGGCTCTTTTCACCGCCTGATAGAATTTGCACACTTTTATAAACATCATCGCCTCTGAATAAGAAAGCTCCCAAAATAGTTCTTACTGCCTCAGGCGCCAAGGAATCGCCGGCAACACTTAAGGCTTCCTCAAGGACATCGTTGTAAGGGTTTAAAACATCCATGCGTGCCTGAGAAAAATAGCCTGTCTCAACACCGTACCCGGCCAATCTTGTGCCTTTATCGATATCAGCCTCTCCCGCAAGAATCTTTAAAAGCGTTGACTTGCCGGCTCCGTTTTCGCCAACCAAAACCGCTTTTTCATTGCGTACGATTTCAAAATTAAAATTTTTATAAACACAATTATCGCCGTAAGATTTATCAATTTCTTTTAAATTTATCAGTTGATGGCCGCATCGTTTGGTCTTAGGGAAGTTAAAATTACGTATGCTCTCAATGCGGTCCTCGGGCACAACGATTTCCTCCATCATCTCGAGCATCTTTCTTTTTGCTCTTACCTGGGAGGCTTTATTGGGCTGGGCGTGGAAGCGGTTAATAAAATCTTGGAGCTGCTTGCGTTTTTTTTGCTGTTCTTTATTCTTCTTAAGCAGGAAGCTGCGTTTCTCCTCTATGATTCTTCGAAAATGTTCGTAGTTGCCCTTTACTTTTGCGAGCTTTGAGTTCTCAAAGATAAGGGTATAATTAGCAACCTCATCAAGATAATCTTTATCATGAGATATCATGATAAAAGTGCCTTTAAAGCGGGCAAGATAATCTTTAAACCATAGCGCGGCCGATAAATCAAGAAAATTGGTAGGCTCATCTAAAAGAAGCAGATCGAAATGCAAAGTAAGAAGTTTCGCCAGAAGCGTCCTCATTTGCCATCCGCCGCTTAGCTGACAAACCGGCTTATTAAAATCATCTTCCTTAAAGCCAAGGCCGTGCAAAATTCTTTTTGCTTTGTACTCCAGCCCAAAATAATCCAACACCTCAAGCTCATGAAGAATCTCTCCGTAACGGGAGCTGGCGGCCCCGGAATTATGTTCAAGCGCCTCTTTTTCCTTAATAAGGCTGACGATCTTATCATCTCCCTTAAGGAGCTCTCCTAAAACCGTTTGTTTTGAATCAAATTTTGACTCTTGAGGAAGATAGCCTATACGGATACCGCTCTTAACCGTGATGTTTCCGCAAGACGGCTCGGTTTCTTCGAGGATTAAAGAAAAAAGAGTTGTTTTACCTGCCCCGTTAGGGCCGACCAGACCAATCTTTTCTCCGGGATTAATGCTAAGGTTAACATTATCGAAAAGAACCCGCTCGCCGTAACATTTAGACAAATTATTTATATTTATCATTTTTAGTCTCTTTTAAACGGGTAATGCGCTCAGAAAGGCTGCCTTTTCCTTTATAACCCAGGTCAACAGCTTTCTGATAATGAAAAACTGCCCTATCAGCAGCCCCATCATCAAGATAAGATACGGCAAGGTTAACATGGGCTATTACAAGGCCGGGGGTTAAACTGCGATTAAGAGCCGCTGCGTATAAGGGTTTATTTATTGCATTAAATATTATTTGCAAAGATCATTAAAGGAGCAGTTTCTACACCTGAATTCTTCTTTATTGGGAACAAAAGGAACACCAATATCAAAAATCTCTTCTATTATTTTACCAAGAGCACCGAGGCAAATTCTTAATATTTCATCTTTATGCCCTAAATCTTCTTCATATATAAAAGCCTTTCTTTTAAGAGTCCTGATATTAAATATCTCTGCGTTGACATCTTTTTCAGGAAACTGTTCTGATACGAAATAGTAATACAAAGGCAGTTGAAATGACTTTATGTTTTCTCTTATAGATTCACGCTCCATCTGCATATTATTAAGAGAGCTGTATTTCTTGGGCGAAATATCAGCTCCGCCGGTTTTATAATCAATAACAACAATGCGGTTTCCTTTAAGCTCATCTATTCTGTCAACTGTATATTGAAATTTAATAGGGCTGCCTTCGAGAGTTAACGTTGAAAAATACTTTTTCTCAAGGCAAATTATCCGCATAACATCACGCTCTGCTTCACAATCGATAAATTTATCAAGGCGCCTTTTAATAATTTTTTTTAGAAGAAAAGAATCAGATTTCATCCGCCTTGTTAGTTTACGGTCAAACTCTTCATCCATCAATTTGAAAAAATATTTTCTAAAACGTTCGTCCATCTTAGGCTTTTTACCGATAAAACCGGAAAAAGCAATTTCAAGTAATTGATGCAGGAATGTACCGATATGCCTTGAATGTAAATCTCCCAGAAGCTCTTCTTTTTCTTTAAGGCCTAAAATATAACGGTAATAAAATTCCAAGGGGCAGGATAAGTATGTATTGATACGGCTTGCAGAATATGTTTGAGATTTTAGAGAATTTACCATTGATGGGGTTTTTTTTATGACTGCATCAGGTAAAGATACATTAATGGAAAAAGAAACCTTAGGGATAGAAAGGGGTTCAATCTTTCCCGAGGCTCTCTGCTTTTGCCATATAAGTTCTTCGATGAAGCGGCTTTTTTCTTTGTTGTAATTTTCTTCATAGATTATATGAACGTTTTTTGCCGATCGTATCAGCCGCATAAATTGATACCTTTGTATCTGTTCTTCTTTCTCTAAACGGTTTAGCCCTAAGCGCACCATAACTTCTCTTGGGATAAGCGGTTCGTACATTTTTATTTTCGGTATGGCCGATTCGTTAACATTTAATACGATAACATTTTCAAAGGTAAGAGAGCGCGTTTCCATCAAACCCAATACCTGCATTTTCTTTAACGGAGAACCCGTAAAAGACATCCTGCAGCTGCTTAGCTTCTGGCGAAATATTTCCCATAGTTGATCTTCAGCCATAGGCTCTTTGCAAAAGAATACGCTTTGAAAGTCTTCTTTAATCATAATGATATTCTCAAGAGCCTTAAGATTAAAAGAAAAATTAAGAAGGCGGCTTTTATCAAGCAGAATATCAATAAGTTTTTGCAATGTGCAGGCAAAACCGCTAAAGTCACGCACGCCTTCAAATGCCCTGAATAATGAGTTATGAATCTCAGTAATCACGGCTTCGCATTGTTTATGGCTTATAGCTATATCCATATTAGCTAATGTTTGCTTGGTTATTGAAAATACATCGGGATCTTTTTCGATTTCCTCAAGTTTAAAAAAAAGGCTCCCCCCGATTGAACTTTCTTGCATCCCTTGAAGCAGCTCTTCTATCGTATGCATCATAACGCGGGTCACGGAAGAAGTTTCGCAAATTAAAAGATTTTTTATCAAGGGGTGCTTGATGAGGTTAATATAAGCATTGGCGTAATAAGTTTCATCATGCCTGCTTTCCTGACATTTAAAGATTAACTCGAAAAGTTCATAGAGGGGGCTTTTATTCAAGGGGTAACCCATGGAAACGTTAAATTCATCGACAATCGATGAAATTTCTGCAAGAAGAGGCACAAGCGCCTTAGAATCAGGAACAACAATAACGGTATCATCTTTGTTTTTTATTTTTTTTATTATTTCTCTAACCATGCAAACTTGAGAGTGAGTGTCAAACCCCTGGTACAAAGAGAAATCCAGCGGCTTATTATCAATTCTTGATGGGCTTACGGGTTTGCTAAAATTGCGAAAATTTTCTTCTAAAACCGGCCACTCATCCCCGGAACCTTGAAAAATACAAATTCCTTTTCCCCTATCTATTATATTTTTTATTATTTTTTGCTCGGTTGAATAAAGATAGAAAAAATTGCAAAAAATAATTACCTTATATTCATCTAAAGAAGCTTTACTAACCAACCGTGATGCGTCGAGGTAACGCATTCCTTTAGAGCGTATGTTTTTACCAATTAGATAATCGTGGTAATCTTTGCGTAATGCGCCGATACACTTAAGAATTTTATTAATGCTTGCGGGTATCTCGTAACCTATTTCAGCACTCTTTTGAATATCAAACAGGCTATCGCATGAAATATCCTCTATGTCAAGCTGTTCGATAAAAGACGAGATCTCCTGCGCCCAAGACATAAAATCTCCGAAATTATTCCGGTTTTCAGTCAGCTCAGGTATATGATTTAAAACTAATTTGTAAATAATATATGATGAATCCAGCTGGCCTAAGGGCTTTAAGTATTTACCGCCGGGAATAAGATAATCAACAAAATCATCAATCGTAAAAACAGAGGGCGGGATATATCCTGAATTAATAGTTTTTGCGAGTTTTCGCCTTAAAAATAGTGCCGGACGCCTGCCGCCGAATACGCAGGCGACAGAACTTAAATCAGCGCCATCTTTTAAAAAATTTGCACAGATAAATTCTGATAACTTTTCAATAAAATTATCTTCTAAATTGTAAGCTATGATCTTTTCCATCGCTTTGATTGATTACACTGATTTCACGGATCAACTTCCTCTAAGGCCTCATCGTCTATGTAAATAACAAAGCCCTTAATCGTTTTATCGGGGTAAATCTGGCTGATTATGCTCATGTAATCTTTAACCTGATGATGAGCGGCGTCAGCAGATTCATGGGAACTTTTATAATCAATTACCCAAACCTGGCTTTTTTTCACGATAAGCCTGTCTATTATCTTTAAATTGCCGGATCTATCAGCTATTTCTTTCTCGCAAAATACAAATCCTTGGGAAATATAAAATATGTCTCTTAAGGCTCCACTTTCAATAATGTTTTTTGTTTTATCCTTAAAATATTCTACATTTGAAACGTTAGGATGCTTTGCCAGAGCGAACTTAATTGCTTCTTTTATCGCTTCATCTGTGTTTTTACTTCTTAAGTTTTCTATCTGAGACAGGGCCGAATGATAAAAAATCCCTTCTTTAATAGCTTGGCGGTTTATAAACTCTCTGATATCTATAAACTCGCCCTTTAGTAAATCAACCCAGTTTTTATAAATTGAAGCGGGAATATTAACAACCGGATGTTTTGAGGCACCGCATACCGTATCAACTTGTCTTTTTTTACCCATAGATTTAATTTCTGCGGGAATAAAATAACACGCCTTATTGTTAGACAAGCCGCTTTTTTGAGAGATGAACAGGTAAAGTTCGTGTTTCGCTCTTGTTAAAGCAACATACATCGCATTTAACTCATCAATACATGCATTAGCGTAATCCCGGCTAAAGGTTTCTTCTAATTCAGGAGAGAATCTTCGATTAGCTTTAGTAATTCTTAAAAGGCTGACATTGCCATGCTCATCCGCGCTGATATGAAGGTTTGAATCTTTTTCGCCTACACTGGGGCTTATATCCATACGTAAAAAAGGAATTATAACAGCGGGAAATTCTAACCCCTTGGATTTATGAATAGTAAGAATCTTAACGCTGTCACTGCTTGTTACATTTACATATATATCATCAGAAGGTGCGCTTTTAATGTAAGTTAAGAATTGCCCTAATCCTGTATACTCATCTTCCTTAACAGCCGCCAATTCTAAAAATTTCATGAAAAATGCCTGGTTTTTTAAGAAAATATCGAAGACTCGAAAACGCTGATATATATCTATTAATAAGTCATACACGGACTTAAACCCTC
Organism: Candidatus Omnitrophota bacterium; assembly: GCA_043820815.1. Taxonomy (GTDB): domain Bacteria; phylum Omnitrophota; class Gorgyraeia; order Duberdicusellales; family 4484-171; genus JBDRDJ01. The sequence continues at coordinate 19,388 of JBDRDJ010000016.1, read as the reverse complement.
CTTCTTTAAATAGGCCCTCGATATAATCTTCCCAAACCTTTGCGTATTTTTTACGGAATTCCCGGTAAAGCGAGTCACAACCTTCGGCCTGCCTTTTTATATTGAGCTCAAAAAGAAACGAAGTTGACTCTTTTTTATTTACACCGGCTGCATTGGCAAAGATATCACCCAAAATAAAAGATGCAAAACTTAAATCGTCTATCGGCGAATACAAAAATCTCAATAAAGCAATAATTTCTTTTATCAATCCATGCTCAAGGACATTGAGAGTTTTTTCTGATTCAGCAGGAATTTTAGCCTCAAGCAGCCAGGAAGTGATCATTTCAACTTCGTTATTATCACGCGCCAAAATGGCTATGTCGCGGCAATAGAATCTCTCTTTAAGCTCGCCCACTAACGATATAATTTTAGTTTTAATTATCCTATTACGCTCTCTCTGGCTTTTTTCCTCTATCCTCGAAACAGATACATAACCGGCATCGTTTTCTTCCTTGTTAAGCTGATAAGATTCTGTAAATGACTCAAGTATCGCATCTTTTGCTTCTGCCTGCCGGCTTATTTCATCGATGATCCCGGACTCGTTTAAGGCTCTTTGAAGATTACTTTTAGAAAAAACAATATTATTGAATTCTACAACCGCTTTCTGGCTTCGCCAGTTTTTTGTCAAATGTTTTTGTTTTATGTTGAAAATTGAAAATTCTTTTTTTACCTTTTCAAAAAGGCCTCTCTCGCCTCCGCGGAAACGGTATATGGCTTGTTTTTTATCTCCGACACAAAAAAGAGTCCCCCCTTTTGAAAGAGCCTCTTCGATCATAATGCGGATGTTGTGCCACTGCAGTATACTTGTATCCTGCAATTCGTCTATGAGATAGTGTGAAAAACGCGTTGACAGGCGCCAGTACAGTTCAGCAACTGTTACGCCCTCAGGGCCAAAGAGCAAACCTGCCTTACGGTTAAGTTCCTGAAGAAATATTATATCGTCCTTTTTGCAAACCTGCTGGAAATACCCAAGCATCCCCCGAAACAGCATAACATAAGGATTAAAAACGATATTCGCCTCAAGCTGGGCAGTATTTTTAACAAGGCTGTTTGTTTTCTTCCATCGCCGCTCGAAATTCAAAGGCAGAGCAGCATTTTTTTTCATTGGAGGGATTTGGCCGCTTAAAACTCCGGGTAAATCTTTTAATTCAAAAAAAGGATTATCTTTTTTAATAAAATTAGTTAGGGATTTCTTCGCTGTCAGGTTTATGCCTTCAGGAAAGTATTCTGAAAAATCTTTAACCTGCTTATAGATTAAGGCTTTAGACTTCATAATGTCGGCGGTATCGGCAGGATATATGCCGAAAGAACCTCCGTATTTATTGCTTAGATTAAATAACGACTTTACAAATTTCAAAATATCATCTTTTGGAAACCACCCTGTTTTATGCTGCACAAATATATAGTGCTGTAAGAATTCTTCGAAAAACTCAAACACCTTCTTGTCGCTCTTTGCCTCATCAATTACCATATCAAGGCAATAAGAAAGATACTGGCTATAATCATGCTTTATTGAAAAGTGTGCAGAGCGGTCAATATGAAACGCACAGCCCAGCAATAAAGCGTTTATAAAACTGTCAATTGTATAGACTTGAAAAGAATTATAATTTCTAATAATTGTATCCATAATATGGGAAGCCTTTGACTGCGCATGCTCTCTATCGACTCTTAAAACAGAAAGCATATCTTTTTCCTCATCAACTCCGGAAAAAGACCAGAATGCTATTTTTTTTAACAGCTCCAATATCCTTTCTTTCATTTCGATGGTAGCTTTATTGGTAAAAGTTATGGCGAGAATGTTCTGCAAGGGAATTTGGTTTATTTTAAGGCCAGGATTGATGAGCAGCTGGATGTAACGTTTAGCTAAAGCGTAGGTTTTGCCGCTGCCGGCGGAAGCTTCTACAATTACGACTTCTGGAGATGATATTGTTTGCGACTGGTTTATGCTCATTGTCATTTCTTGTGTCTACTTAGGGCGGGTATTCTCTCTAAGCATATTGCAGAAAAGCCTGCCTTGCTCAATAGCATCATCTAAAGCAATATGAGATTTCTTAGATTCATCAAACCATCTCTGCGGCATAGCTTTTTTAACCACACTGCGAAACGGCTTTTTCAACATTGCCATGGCATATGTCTTAATATCTAAGGCAACATAAGAAAAAGGGCATTTTCCGGTAAATTTTATCATATACCAGTATATAAACATGAAATCAACACAAGCCGGGTACCCGACAAATACAGGTTTACCCGGTAAATCACAAAGCCACTGCGAATATTCAAGCATTACTGCCTTTGGGTCTCGAGGGCTGCGGCGGCAGGCACGCCATGCGGTTTTTTTAGTTTTCCACCATTCCATTGTGGGAGGATCCTGTCTGGCACCGGGAAGAAAGTCAAGATTAGCGGTATAAGTATCAATTAAGCTTTTATCCATTTTAAATGCGGCTGAGCCGAAACTGAGCATAGAATATTCACCCGGTATAGGGCCGTCTGATTCAATGTCTGTGCTTATGTAAATTTCCACTTTCTTAGCCACCGGAGGCCTCACTTATAACTTTAATCCGCTCTAAAACAGGCGGATGGGTATAATCCATAAACACTTTAAACTTATGGGGGGTCAAATTAGATAAATTATGAGAAGAAAGTTTTCTCAGCGCGCATATAAAAGCAGGGCGGTTACCAAAAGTTTTTACCGTGTAAGAATCGGCCTGATATTCAAATTTTCTTGAAACAAAGTTTGACAGTATTGACAAAAACATTTGTATTGGTGCGTATAAAAACGAAAAAAATATGATTCCCGCATATACAGAAATATGTTCCATCTTAAAAGCCGAAAATAAGCCGGGGCTCTTAATAAAAAATGAGAGCAAAAAAAACAGAAAACCCGTTTGCAGAATCGAAGCCGTTAACATCTTATGTATATGCCTCATCTTAAAATGGCCCATTTCATGAGCTATTATTGAGACTAATTCCTCTGTTGTGTGTTTAGATATAAGAGTGTCGAATAAAACGATCCGCTTAAATTTACCAAAACCGGTAAAAAAAGCATTTGATTTAGCCGAACGCCTGGAGCCGTCCATTACATATATGCCTTTGATCGTAAAATTTTCCTTATTTGCATAATCCTCGATTGACTTTTTTAAAGGCCCATCGGTTAAGGGGGTAAATTTATTAAAAATCGGCAGTATCACAACAGGAGCGATAAATGTCAAAAATAATTGAAAAAGAACAACTGCAATCCAGCAAAAAGCCCAGGCTAAATTACCGGCAGTTCGGAAAAACCATATAAGTAAAGTGTAAATAACACCCGCAATAACTCCGCCGAGAAACCATGACTTTGCGATATCGAGGAAAAAAGTTAATCTTTTCGTCTTGTTAAATCCGAATTTTTCCTCAATAACAAATGTGTAATAATATGAGAAAGGAATGTTTAAAAATTGAAAAGCCGCTATTACAACTGCGGCAAAAATCATCCCGGTTGGAATTGGCCCGGCCTTAAAACTTCTTGCGAATAAATCAAACGCGTTAAACCCCCCGGCAAGGATAAAGATGATTGTAACGGATTTTAAAAAAGCATCCTCAATAAGCGAGAATACCGTCCGCTGGCTTAAATACTGCTGGGATTTCTTATAACTGTCTTCGTCATAAAAACCTTCGAATTCGCGGGGAAGATCTGGATTGAGTTTTCGGATATTCAGAACATCTTTAACAAGATGCAAAAGGTAATCAAATAAAATTATTGCAATTACCGCAACCAGAAAAATATTCATAGAAAATCTGTTATAAAAGAAATGACCGGGCTGATAAACCCGTATTGACGGAAGGCTGTTTGTATGCAGATAAATTAATAAAATCTCTCCCGCAATTTTTTGTAATAATATGCGGCAAATTTATCCTGCTTATCCTGATCAACTCCGATTACTTCTGCCCCGCAAAAATAACCTTTTGCGTGATCTATAAACTCAGACCAGGCCACAACAACCTTGACCCTGACAGAATCCAGGTCGTCGGAAAGGAAGTAATCGATTATAAGAACCTGGCCCCGCTGCCATTCGACTTCGGAATTAAAACAAATTCCCATAAGGGAAAAATCTTTAATCTCAGCCTTCAGGCGCTTGGCAACTTCATTAACGGGTTTTATCTCAAGAAAATCTCGAGTTTCCAATCGGATTAATCTTCTCTGGTTTTCCATCTATCTCCTCAATTGTTAAAATTGGTTATTTATTATACCATATTTTAAATTAAATTTTATTATTTTTTTGCGGTATTTGGCTAAGGTTTATAATTATTGTATTTAATTTTATCCGCTTCTCTGAGTATTTTCTTACGCAGCGCCGTTTCAGGTTCAACCCCGTAAAGATAGCAAATCTCGCTTAAGGCAAAAATAATATCACCGATAATCTTTTTCTCAGGTTTTAACTTATCGAGAGCTTTTATTTTTTTTATTATACTTTGCTTAAGACAGCCGGCCTTTTCTTTTTCGCTATGCGAAGTGCTTTTTTTTAAAGAACTTCTCTCTTTAAAAAACACCTCAGCCATAAGCAAAGAAGGAGAAAATTTAGGAAGCCTATCTTTTATGCTTTTTCGCTTCTTATCAAGAGCCTTGCTTTTTATCCAGTAAGCCAAAACTTCATCTTTTGTCTTTAATTTTTTTGTTGAGAAAACATGAGGGTGGCGCGAAATGAGTTTATTGTTTACAGCCGATACAGCCTGTCCGATCTTAAACTTTCCCTTTATGCGGAAAAACTCTGCAATTGTTATAAGTATAAGAATTAAATCTCCCAGTTCCTCTTTTATAATTTCGGGATTGTTATTTTCAATTCCGTCTATTAACTCATAAGCCTCCTCAAGAAGAAACTTCTTGTAATCATCAAGGGCCTGAGCGCGGTCCCACGGGCAGCCTTGCGGAGAGCGAAGGCGCCTTACTGTTTTTATAAGTTCGTCAAATTCCTTCATTCTTTTTATATACAGGGTAACCGGTAACCAGGATATCCTCTCCAATATTAACTGCCTTTAATTTATCTAAAACCGGGCAGCTGGCAATGTTTGGATTGCCCTTTGCGCCTACGGATCCAAGGGCGTTTTTTCCTCCTATAATCTTAGGGGCAATAAAGAAATATGCTTTATCGACCAGCCGGGCATCAAAAAACCTTCCCAGTGTTTCTGAACCGCCCTCTATAAAAACAGAGGTAATCCCCAGTTCATATATTTTTTTAATAATATCTTTGGGTTTAAATTCTTTACTTTCTCCCATAAAAATAAAAACAATATCCTTTGGAAACTTAGACGCTTTTTTCCTGTTACGGGAAGAAGTTATTACGATTAATTTATCGGAATATTTACTTACCAATTGAGAAGAAACCGGTATTTGTAATGAGGAGTCGATTACTGCCTTAAAGGGAATCTTTTTTTTACCATTGAGCCGGGGGTTATCCGCTAAAACCGTATTAATCCCCACAAGTATACAATCGTAGATATCCCGAAAGGATTTCGAGAAATCCCGGCTCCTCTCTGAAGTAATCCACTTAGAAAATCCCTTCCTGGTTGCTGTTTTTCCGTCTAAACTCTGCGCAGTTTTTGCGGCCACGAAAGGCCTTTTCTTTTGCATAACAGTAAAAAAAATCTCATTTAATGCTTTAGCCTCTTTTTCGCACACGCCAACTTTTACGTTAATACCGCTTTTAAGCATCTTTTTTATAGACTTTCCATTAACCTTTGGATTCGGGTCAGCAGCCGCTGTTACAACCCGCCTTATATCTTGGGATATAATCTCATCAACACAAGGCCCACTGCGGCCAAAATTACAGCACGGCTCAAGATTAACATAAAGGGTTGAACCTTTCAGCTTATCTTTTGCGCGATGGATTGCCTCTATCTCTGCGTGGGGCAAACCTGCCTTTTTATGATAACCTGAAGCAATAATTATTCCCCGCTTAACAATCACGGCCCCCACTAGAGGGTTAGGAGAGGTAAACCCTTGTGCGCGGCGGGCAAGCCTTAGGGCTTTCTTCATAAAGAAAATATCATTATTCATTGAGCAAGGCGCCTGAATTGGCTATTTTTATCTGTTCAACCCATAGATAAGGCACTTTAACTGTACCTACTTCGGTAAATTCTTTGTAGCTTCCATGGGCATCGGAACCGCCGCTCTTAAGCAAACCGAGCTCCTCTGCCTTGGCTTCATAGAAAGCGGTCCTTTGAGCAGTAAAATGCGGGTATCTGGCCTCAATACCATCAAGTCCCCAGGAAACAAACTCGGAAAGCGCATACTGGCTTTTTAACATGTGAGGATGTGCTAAAAAAGCAAGGCCGCCGTTTTCCTTTATAAGTTTTATTGTTTCTTCGACGCTGTACTTAAAGCGTGCCGAATATGCAGGGCTTCGAGGAGAAAGGTATTTTCTAAAGGCATCGCTTATAGATATCGCCTTGGATTTCTCAACCAAATACAAAGCAAGATGAAGCCTTGTGGGTATTGCGGTTTTGATTCTCGCCATTAATTCATCAGAATCGACAGCAACCCCAAGAGATGCGAGTTTCCTTGCCATTGTTAAGAGGCGCTGGCGCCTGTACACTTTAATTTCCTCGAGGGCATTTATAAGCCCGGGTCCGTATGAATCAGTGAAATAACCCAAAATATGAACTTCAACGTCACCGTATTGGGCAGAAATCTCAACGCCGTCAAGCAGCTCAATACCATAATGGGCGCTTAACTGCCGCGCCTCTTTTAATCCGTCTACGGTATCATGGTCGGTTATTGAGATGCACTTAAGGCCCTTTTGTTTAGCTGCCTCAAAAATTTCTTTAAGCTCCATATCGCTGTCTGAAAACACAGAATGAATATGAAGATCGCATAATTTCTTATCCATATTTTTTCTATAGTCTTAAAATTGCGCTTTCCAATATTTTCGTTTTCGAATGGCGTTAAAATCAGGCTCGCTTGATGGATAAACCACTGGCTAGGGATTTTCCTGCTTCTTGTGATGCTCTGAGCCTGAATTGCCGCTAACAGGTACGTCCAAACCTGTCTCGGCGTCGCAAGAAGATGGATCCTTGCTTCTTGAGGGAACTTTGCATTCTGAGCGGTATATTTTATCTAACATGCCGTTGACAAAACGGGGCGAATCTATGTCTCCGAAACGTTTAGCCAGTTCTATTGCCTCATTTATGGAAACTTTAGGCGGTATGTCCTCGTAAAAAAGCAATTCAAAACATGATATTCGTAAAATATTGCGGTCGATCACTGCCATTCTTTCAATGACCCAGTTTTTTACATACTTCTTAATTAAACTATCTATGGATTTAATATTCTTGAGGACCCCATCAATAAGAATGAATGAAAAATCGGCTATGTCAGCCGGTAAATCATGTTCTTGGCAATAGCTTTTAAATGCCTGGTTGTAGTCCTCGCGGGATATCTCTATGCGGTAAAGAAGATGTAAGGCTGCTTCTCGCGCCTTTGACCGTGCCCTCATATAAAAATCATGCCTTTGCCTATAATTGAGAAAAGATATCAGCCATTTCAAGAGCAGAAAGCGCAGAATCTCTGCCTTTGTTTCCCTGCTTAGTGCCTGCCCTTTCGATTGCCTGCTCAATGGTATCGGCGGTGATTACTCCAAAAATTATGGGAAACTTTTTCTCCATGGAAATACGGGCTATGCCCTTTGAAACTTCCGACGCGATATATTCAAAATGAGGCGTATCTCCTCTAATAACCGCACCTAAAGCAACGGCAGCATCAAAATTCTTTATGTTTAACCTGCTTAATATTTGAGGAATCTCAAATGATCCCGGAGACCATATAACAGAAATATCGGCTGCTTTTGTTCCCGCTTTGATAAGAGTATCTATGCAGCCGCCGAGCAGCTGACTTGAAATAAATTCATTAAAGCGGGATATGACAATTGCGATCTTTTTCCCTTTTCCCGAATAATTACCTTTAATCTCTTTCATGTCCACCCCCTGTGTTTTTGGCCTATAACATATGGTCTAATTTTTTCTTCTTTGTTTCCAGATAATTACGGTTCTGAGGATTCGAATTTATTTTTATGGGAATACGCTCTACAACTTCAAGGCCGTAACCGTCTAAGCCGATAATTTTCTTAGGATTATTAGTAAGAAGCCTTATCTTATTAACACCCAGGTCAACAAGGATCTGAGCGCCTATACCGTAATCCCTTAAATCAGGGCCAAATCCCAGCATTTGGTTGGCTTCAACGGTATCTGCTCCTTTGTCCTGGAGCGCATATGCTTTAATCTTATTTTTAAGCCCTATGCCTCTTCCCTCCTGGCGCATATACAAAAGCACACCTTGCTCTTTTGCTATAATCTTAAGGGCCTCTCTTAACTGGTGGCCGCAATCGCACCTGAGGGAAAAAAGAATATCGCCTGTCAGGCATTCGGAATGAACCCTTACATAAGTAGGCTGGCTGGTTATCCTGCCGCTGGCCAAAGCACAATGTTCAGTCCCGTCAAGAAGAGACTCATAAAGGTATAAAGTAAAATTTCCGTACTCGGTAGGCAGGTTCACTTTATCTATTAGTTTAATTAATTTCTCTTTTTGGCGGCGATGCTCAATGAGTGCGGCGATTGTGCAGATTTTAATATTGTGTAGTTTTGCAAATTCAATTAGGTCACAAAGCCTGGCCATTGAACCGTCTTCCTTAATAATTTCGCAAATAACCCCTGCAGGGTAAAGCCCTGCTAATTTCGCAAAATCAACAGCCGCTTCAGTGTGGCCGGCACGCACAAGAACCCCGCCTTCTTTTGCTTCTAGAGGAAATACATGGCCGGGCTTGACAAAATCATCAAAACCGGCGTCAGGATTAATCAAGAGTTCAATTGTGTGCGCCCTGTCAAACGCTGATATTCCGGTTGTAATTCCGCTTGCCGCGTCAACAGACATGCGCCATGCTGTTTTAAAAGGGTCATTGCCATCACCGTGATACATAGGCTCTAAAGCCAGTTGCTTAACTCTCTGGCTTGACAAGGGAACGCAGACCAGGCCTCTTGCTTCTTTTATCATGAAATTGATCTTTTCAGGAGTAGCGAATTCGGCGGCTATAATTATATCGCCCTCGTTCTCTCTTGCCTGGTCATCGACAACAATTACGGGCTTGCCCTTTTTTACGTCTTCGAGTATGGATTCAATGGCACTAAACATGGCTGAATACATTAGCGCAAGGATACTTATATGTCAAGTAAATTAATCCAAGGAAGATTCTAAGGGTAGAGGCGGGTTGCCGACGGTGATTTGATAGCTGCGATTAACGGTAGGATTAACGGTAGGATTAACGCTTGGTCCACTGGAATTTTTTGCGGGCACCTTTACGGCCGTATTTTTTCCGCTCTTTAGCACGCGGGTCGCGCGTAAGCAAGTCTTCGCGGCGTAAGGTACTTCTTAACTGAGAGTTACCTCCCAAAAGGCACCTGGAGATGCCTAAACTAAGCGCACCTGCTTGGCCGCTTAGGCCGCCGCCTCTTACATTTGAAAACACATCTACCCTGCCTTCGAGTTCGGTTACAATTAACGGCCTTTTTACCTGAGTGCGCTGTCCGGTTGTATTAAAATATTGAGAAAAGTCTTTCTTGTTTACTACAATTTTTCCGCTGCCGGGATTTACCAGCCTTACTCTGGCCACTGCATCTTTTCTTCTGCCTGTGGCTATATTCATTTTTTTTTCATCTTTGCTCATAAGCTTATTTTATTAATACCCCCTGGGGCTGCTGAGCAGAATGCAGGTGAGATTCTTGTTCATATATTCTTAGAGACCTCAACATTCTCTTGCCAAGCCATGTTTTAGGAAGCATGCCTTTTATGGCTAAACGTAAAACTTTCGGGCTGTTCTTGGCGGCTAATTCTTTAAGGGGCATCACTTTCCTGCCGCTGGGATATCCGGTATACTTATCATAAATCTTTGTTTGGTACTTATCCCCGCTAACCCTTATATCTTTGGCATTAATGATAATTACCTTATCGCCGCACAGGAAATTCGGGCTATAGACAGGCTTTTGCTTTCCCTGTAGAATCCTTGAGACCCTGCTGGCAAGCCTGCCGAGAGTTGCACCCTTAGCGTCAACAACAACCCATGGCCGGGCAACTGAATTGTAAAACTTAGTTTTGGAGTTTTTAGGCATATTTACCTCATAACAACAAGGGTCTTTTTATACCACATTCTGGAAATTTGTCAACAAAAAGTAATTAAAAATAATGTCCCGCACCTAAATGGTTTTTTCGATTAGTTCAACCATTTCCGCCACAACAACCGGCTTCTTGATATAGCTTGTAACGCCTAATTCCCTGCACTTTTCTATTAAGAAATCCTGCCGCATGGAAGATACGACAATTACCTTTGCCTTAGGGTCAATCTTCATAATGTTTTTGAGTATATCAATACCCTCAATCCCTGCCTGGGGCATTATAATATCGAGCAAAACAAGGTCAGGCTTCTCATCTTTGAATTTAGCCAGAACCTCCTCTCCCGAAGCTGCCTCAACAATCTCAAAGCGCCCGGCGAGCATATCCCTTAAATTTGTTCGCATAAACAGGGAATCATCTGCAATAAGTATTTTTTTCATCTTCAAATCTCCTTACCGATATTTTTACGTTTTTGCTTCGCCCTTTAATGTCCGCTGGATCTCACCCAATAAAACATCAGGCTTAAAGGGTTTTACAACATAACCTTTTGCCCCTAAATCATTAAGCGCTTTGGCAATTGCTTCCTGCTCCCCTCTTGCGGTTAGCATGACAAACGGGATATTATTGGTTTCCTCACTGTCCTTTAACTGTGCGGCGACTTCAAAACCATCCATGCCCGGCATAGTAATGTCTAACAGAATTAAATCCGGCTTTTCTGCGCGCGCCTTAGCTAACCCGTCTTCTCCGCTTAAGGCAATTATCACATCATATCCATTTGCCTTAAGCCGGGATTCAATGAGCATACAAATAACATGATTATCGTCGATTACGAGTATTTTCTCTGCCATAACCCCCCCCTCTTTGTTTCTGTAAGTAATTTAAATTTAAATAACCAATAACTCAATTAAATGCTTTTCTTTCACATAACCTGTTACAACATATACTCAATGACTCTTATTAAATGCTCCATGTTGAAAGGCTTGCCTACCATAGGTATGGTTTTCTTATCAATCCAATCTCCTAACTTTTCCGCATCGACTTCATAACCTGACATTATTACAATAGGGATATCATGGGTTTTTGAATCCTCTTTTAACCTGCCAATAACCTCATAGCCGTTCATGGCGGGTAACTGCATATCAAGCAGTATTAAATCAGGGGGGTTTTGGGCTATTTTAGAAAGAGCATCTTTTCCGTTTGAAGCCTCACAAAGATACTGGTAGCCCTTTTCTGTAAGAAACCTGTTTAACGACTCAACTATAACAGGCTCATCATCAACTATCAGTATCTGCTTTTTCATGCGTTCATCCCTTTCGCTGGCCAATGCATCCTCAGATACTTTTATTAAATCAGAGGGGTTAACCGCGTGGTCAGGATATATAGAATAGCCGCAGGAGAAATCAATTTCGCTGTCTTGATTTGTTTGAACAATAATTTCCTTTATTGCCCTTTTACATCTATTGAATGTGGCGGCTATATCATATCTCTTTGCGTTTGTGCATCCGATAATTTTATCTTTTTCTATTCTCATAAAAGTACTGCCGCCTGCGCAAATACTTTCGAGTTCCCCAGCCAAGCGTTTAAAGAATGCTTTTGCATTATCTTCCGAAAAGCCTTTAGAGAATGATTCAAAATTATTTATCCTGGCTGCGAAAACCGAAAGCTCTTTGTACTCCTTTTTGGCTTCAAGTATTTTATTGTTAAGAATTTCTTTAAACATCTCGAGAGTATTATATGCGGGGATTGTGAATGTAAACTTTGCTCCTTTGCCCGGTTCACTTTCTGCCCATATCTTTCCAAAGTGAAGCTCAACAATACTCTTTGCAATAGCAAGCCCCAGGCCTGTGCCCTTCTCAGATGCCCCTTCTTTTCTGTCAACCTGAGTAAATTTATCAAATACTTTTGGAATATCTTCCTGGCGAATCCCGCATCCGGTATCAGAAACACTGCATTCTATCCACCCGCGCCGGTCAATAACCGATAAGCCGATTCTGCCGGCCTCGGTAAAGCGCAGGGAGTTTGCGACAAGGTTAGTAAAAACCTGAATGATTTTATCTCTATCAACATAAGCCTCTATTGACGGTTTTGACATATAGGTATCAATGTCAATGCCCTGGGCTTTAACGCGCGGTTTAAAAGAAGCTTCTATATCCTGGATAACTTCAGATAAATCAAGAAAACTCATTTTAAGTTCTACTTTGCCGGCTTCGATTTTTGAAATATCGAGAATGTTATTTATAATACGCGCCAGCCTGTCAATGTCATTAAGGCAAATATTTAAAAAATTTGTCTGCTCCTGTGTGGTTTCGCCAAGAATGCCGTCTAATATCTGTGAAACAACTTCCCGGATAGTTGTAAGAGGAGTTCGAAGCTCGTGAGATACGGTTGCGATAAATTCGCTTTTCATTCTCTCGGCTTCTTTTTCTCTGGTTACATCGCGAAGAATAATTACAAAACCTATAATCTCTTTCTGGTCATCACGGACAGGTGAAATTTCGCAATGGACAATCAATTCTTTATTGCCGCGGGGAATATAGATTTCTTTTACTGCTGTTTTCGAGCCTTTCTGAGATTCTTTAATTGCAGGCGCCAAGCCAACGGCCTCTAAGCGCTGGTAAACTGGCTCACCGCTCTTTGCCGCATCAATTTCCAGTGACAGCAACGTTTTTGCTTCCGGGTTAAGGACAACAATTTCGCCGTTGCCATCAAACATTATTACACCTTCGTTCATACTTTCAACCATTGATTCCATTTTAGATTTCTGAGCTGATACTAATTCCTGAAGCCGCTCAATAGTGTTAGAGGCGAGATTGGCTATTGTGTAGATAAATTTGGTATCCTGGTCGCTAAAAGCATTACTGTTACAACTCGATACATTAAGGACTCCGATGGTTTTTCCCCGCACAACAAAAGGAACATTGATAAAAGACTTAAGCTCGTTATAATCCCCTTTGTCTCTCTTGGGTGCGCCGGATTGCGAAGGAACAATAAAAATATTTAATCTCTTTTTTCGAATGTTATCGCCGGTAAGAAGCGAAATAGAATCAAGAAGGCTCTCCTTAACAGTTTCTGTAAAATGAGAAACATCATGATAAACGGAATTTAAAGTGACCGCGGCACTGGCTTTGCTATATACAAGCGCGCCGCAAACATCATAAGCAACAACCTGCAGCAGCCCTTCCATGGTAACCTTAAGCAAACGCTGGTAATCTAAAGTATAAGAGATATCGTTGGAAACCTCATAAAGAACAGTTAAAGCATGCGTGCGCCGGCGGACAACTTCCTCAAGCTCATAGCCTGACTGCTCTAATTCCTGCTTTGCTTTAAGCAATTCGCTGTTTAAAGCCTCAAGCTTGTTTCTTGAATTAAACAAAGCCTGTTTGTCATCTTTGCTTTCGGAAATATCATAGGCATAAACATTAAGATAACCGGAGTTTTTAACGGGCGCAGCCTCAACCCGGTAAGTTTTACCGCGGCAGATAATCTCTAATATCCCGGCAATGCCCGTATTATAAATGCCGGTAAATTTCTCTTTCAAATCATCGGGCAGCCCCATTCCAACCCGGCAGCCCCAATCATCCAGGAAAAGCTGTGATGCCTTGTTGGCAAAGATAATTATACCGTCTTTTGACACCCTAAGAACAGGGCTGGGATTTTCCAAGTGTTCTAAAGCCTCATCCGCAGCCCCGCTTGCTTTGGAAGAAAGTTGAGACAGCTTTTCCTTCAAATTATTGATTTCATTAATTAAATCTTGGTGACTTTTATCTTCCATGGCAATTCTTTTCACCCTTTCTTAAGATTGTACCTCGTAAACGCACCTTTTTCAAGCGGTAATAATACAATTATCGATTAATCTGGTTTTCCCGATTTTAACAGCCAAAACAAGGGCAACCCTGCCTTTAATTGTTTTTATTTCTTTAAGATTTGAGGCATCGATTATGGATACGTAGCCTATTTTTGCCGATTCTCTAGAAAGTATCAAACCTTTTAACATTTTTATTATTTCCCGGCTGCTGCGCCGGCCTTCTTTAACAAGTTTTTTAAAGAGCCGGGTTGCCTCAAAAAGGCATAGAGCATCAAGGCGTTCTTTTGGATTTAAATATTCATTACGGCTGCTTATCGCAAGGCCGTCTTTTTCACGCACAATCGGGCATATTTCTATTTTTACGGGAATGTTGAGTTCGTTGGCCATTTTTCTTATCAAAATTGACTGCTGGTAATCTTTCTGCCCGAAATAAGCTTTATCCGGTAAGACTACATTAAACAATTTGGCTACAACCGTTAAAACCCCTTTAAAATGTCCGGGGCGGGATTTACCGCAGAGAATTTTGCTTAATCTTTCTTCAAAAACAAAAGTCGAGAAATCACCGGCATAAAAAGACCCAACTGAAGGCAGAAATAATACATCAACTTCTTCGCGTTTTAACAGCATTTTGTCCCGGCTTAATCTGCGGGGGTAATTGCTGTAGTCCTCTTTGGGGCCGAACTGAATGGGGTTGACAAAAATACTGGCTAAAACAAAATCACATTCCCTGCGGCAGCGGCGTATTAAAGAAATGTGCCCCTGATGAAGAGCGCCCATTGTAGGCACAAAACCGACTATCTTAGAGCCTTTTTTGGCCCTACCAACAAGCCTGCGAACTGTATTAATGCTTCCCGTTGTAATCATTTGGCTGATTTTGATAACAAACCTTTGTGTAATTTAGTGTTTTTTAAAACTCCTGCAATGATATCCTTTTTTTCTCTCAAAATTGCATTATCCGATACAATATCGGGGGCAATTTCTAAAAGTGGCTTTAGGACAAAACAGCGGGTAAACATGCGCGGATGCGGTATTGATAGATTGCTTTCGTTTACGATGAGTTCTCCGTATAAAAGTATATCTAAATCAATTATCCGCGGGCCGAAGCGAACCGCAGGCAGCCGGCCCAGTTTCTTCTCAATTGACTTCAAAACTTTAAGAAGGTTCTTGGGGCATATATTTGTTTCAACTTCAATTACGGCATTAAGATAATTTCCCTGCGCCGGTCCGCCTGAAGGCTCGGACTCAATAACTGTCGAGACTTTTCTAATCTCTATGCCGCCATACTCCCTCAAACAAGCTATTGCCCTCTCGATATTATCTCTTCTTTCTCCGATATTTGACCCTAATGCGATAAATACTTTCATAACGTCTATTTTAATTTCATTGCTTTTTAAGCTCTGCTTCAAAGGCGTCAAACTCATTGTCAGGCATGGTAAAGCTCTCTTCTTTTGCCGGAAAGCTATTGGCAGAGATATCCTTTGTGAACCGCATAACAGAATCTTTAATCTGAGAATGGAAATTACTATACTGCCTTGCGAACTTCGGGCGGATTCTTTTATAAAGCCCTAAAAAATCATAGAGCACAAGCACCTGGCCGTCGCAAAACATACCGGCACCGATGCCTATTGTAGGCACCTTTAAAAGGCCGGTTATTACATTAGAAACTCTTAAAGGAATACATTCAAGAACCACGCTAAAAACACCTGTTTTTTCCAATATAACGGCACAATTAACCAACTCAAGCGCGGAGAATCTATCCTTGCCCTGGACCTTAAACCCCGAGGGTGATTTAACTGCCTGGGGAGTTAAGCCCACATGGCCCATAACCTGTATACCGTTTTCATTAAGTTCTTTCGCAACCGCCTCGCACCCCTTAAACCACTCAAGCTTAACACCATCGGCGCCGCAGGATATAAACTTTCTGGCGAAATAAAGGGCTTTTTTGGGATTCTTCTGGTAGCACACATAAGGCATATCAGTAACAACCAAGGCGCGTTCAACACCCTTAGAAACAGCTTCCGTATGATTTAGCATCTCTTTAAAAGTTACCTCGCGGGTATAGCGCTTGCCAAGAACAACATTAGCTAAAGAATCCCCGACCAAAATTATGTCAACACCTGCTTCGTCTAATGCCCCTGCGAATGAATAATCATAACAGGTAAGCATAACTATTTTATCCTTGTTCTTTTTTGCAATAATATCTTTTACGGTTATTTTCTTCATTTTTTAATCATGAATTATTTTATTAGAGGGCGGGTTTTAAACCCACCCCTACTATCTAATAAAATGCAGCCTTTTCCCTTCTTTTTCATCGGTAAGAACAAATACCTTCATTGTGGAAGGGGTACGTGATATTGTTTTTCTAACGGCGTCTTTACCCATAACAAAGAAAGCCGTAGCTAAGGCATCTGCCGATGAACAATTCTTATTAACAACGGTTACGCTAACACAACTATTCTCAACCGGATAGCCGGAAACCGGATCAATGATATGAGAATACCGCCTGCCCTCTAATTCAAAAAACTGCTCATAATTACCTGATGTGGCAATCGCTTCATTGGCCAGCTCCTGTGTTTCCAATAATCCCAGTAATTCCTCGGGATTCTTTATGCCTACCCTCCAGAAATTATTTCCGTTAGTCCCAAGACAGTAAATATCGCCTCCGGCATTAATAAGGGCGCTTTCTATTCCGTGTTCCTTAAGCTTTTGAACGGCTTTATCAGCCATATACCCTTTTGCAATGCCGCCCAAATCAATTTTAAGGCCTTTTTTCCTTATGGCAATGGTTTTAGCATCTTTGTTAATATCAATAAACCGCATTCCGCATAGTTCTTTAAGCTTATCTATTTCGCTCTTGGGAGGAAGTTTACTTATGTTTTTCTTAGCAATTACCTCTTTCCAAAATCTGTAAATTTCTCCGCAGCTTACATCAAATGAACCATCGGTATATTCATAAACCTGCTTTGCCAAATCAATAACTTCAATCATCTCCGGTGAAACATCAAAAGGCGTATTGAAAGTTTCGTTTAACCGTGACAGCTCAGATTTTGAATCATAGAGATTGAATATTTTCTCAAGCCTGCGAAACTCATCATATACAATCTTTGCCGCTCTTTTATCCGGTGACGTAACCTCCAGAATAGTGCCGGCTGCGGCATATTTCTTTTTATAAATGCCCTTTTGACAACCGGCAGCAGACAGCAGGCACAAGACCAATGACAAATGACAAACTTCTCTGTGGCCTTACTTGTCCAGCCATTTTAACAACCTCCCCGTATCCATGGTATTTATAATATCCCCTGCCTTAAGCCATGCTCTCCTTGCCGTGCTTATGCCTATTTTCATTAAATCAAGATCCTCGGATCTATGGCTATCCGTAGAAAGAGCCAGCTTAACCCCCTTCTTACAAATGTCATCGCCAAGTTCTTCTATATTACGGGCAGCCCTTTCATAAGCACGTATCCTGAAAGGGTTTTCGCCTTTGAGTTCCAATAATTCCGCAATCCCGTTAAAAATCTGCGCAACCTGCTTATTTTTCATAGGCCTTATGCCTTATTCAGCGCTTTGCCTTATACGACGCGGTTACTTTATTGCATATCCCGCCGCGGGAAGTAAACTCACCGGTTACGGATATTTCATGGGGATTGAGCAGGTTTTTTAAGTCTTCTAAAATCTTATTCACAACGTGCTCGTTATAAATCTTAACACTGCGAAAACTATAAAAGTAAAATTTGAGAGATTTAAGCTCAATGAGTTTGCGCCGCGGCACGTAAGTTATATTAAGGCGGGCAAAATCAGGAAGCCCGGAAAACGGGCAGAGGCAGGTAAATTCACCGCTGGATGACTGAACTGAAATTTTACGATAAGGGTAATGATAATCGATTGTCTTAAGTATTGAAGCATCTATATCCTTGGGAAAGAATTCTTTTCCTGAGGTTTTCTTTGCCTTTTTCTCCTGCGAACTGGATATTCTGTCTTCGTAAATCATATTTTATTATACCAGAATTACATGATAAATTTAGATAAAATATCGTTTTCAAGATGGTAAGCAAGGAACCTGCGAAGCAAATAAAAGACTTCATGGCGGCAATTTTTAGTTAAGGAAATTCTTAATGCCATCTGTAGATTACTTTTTTGCATATAAAGAAGTGAAGAATATGCCTCTTTACTTACGGAAGTTATGTCATCAGACTTTTTAGAGCAGCCGCGGCATAAAAGGCCTCCCCGGGAAACACTAAATAAAGTATCCTCTGAAAGATATTTGCTGCAAACAAGGCACTTTGTAAATTCCGGTTTAAAACCCGACAAAGTTAAAAATTTAATTAAAAAAATGCACAACAGCTTGCGTTCATCTTCATTTTCAAGTTTTGAAAGGGAATTTTTCAGGAGATCAAATATTTCGGGATGAACATCCCATGGCTGCATAACATTTTCTATCAAGTTTATGAAAATGCCGGCGACTTGCGCTTTAAGAAAATTTTCACGCAAATAACCGTGCATATGAATAAGGTCAACAAATGAAACAAGCCAAATTGGGCTCTTTTTCGGATAAAAAACAAATTCATTCAACGAACATAATTCAAGGGGTGAACTGAATTCCCTTTTCTTACCGTAGAAGCCTTTAAGAATAACGGATATTTTCCCGAAACGCTCGGTATATACGGTTGCGATTATGCTTGATGTGCGGAAATCATAACGGCGCAGGACAAATCCTAAGTCTTTTTGAATCATGTTATTCTTCAACCACGAATTATTTGTGTAACCCTCACGCAAGTGATAGCCGGTAAAAGTATACCAAATCATTGCCTTTGATTAAAGGAATATTTTACCGGGAGTTTCCTCATTTTTGAAATCTAAGAAACTCCCGATTGATTACTGAGATTGGGGAAAGATTACTGAGATTATGGACATTCCTCAAAATACAGGGATTCAGATATTATTCTTCTTAACTGTTTATGGTTAAACTCGTTATGAAAAACAATATATTAATTTTGGGGAATGTCCAAATATTTTACGGCTTGTATCAGCTGCTTTTTCCAATTTCTATATTAAAATCATTCCCAGCCGCTCAATATTATGAAAACGCTGTAATCATTTTCACCAAAACAGCAGTACTAACCCGATAATCGCCTTGCCATTTGAGCACGGTGTGTTTATCTTAGTTAATGCCTCAGGCGTATATATAGGGGCAGGAGCAACTGTGGATGCACAGGGCTTAATACTCTCAACCAGAGATCTCAATAACCAGGACTTCTTAGACGGTAATATGGTGTTTAAGAAGTTAACCGATGAACAGCTCGATATCCTCCTTCTTAACGAAGGAAAGCTTAATATAAAGGAAGGCGGCTTTGGCGTCTTAATTGCCGGTGCAATTGAGAACAAAGGCGTTATATCAGCTAAAGCGGCTAAGGT
>JBDRDJ010000015.1:0-31479 GCA_043820815.1 Candidatus Omnitrophota bacterium | reverse complement strand
AGCAATGGTATAAAAATAAAATTGAATGAAATTGGTTTAATCGTTGACGAAGAATTGAAAAATACCGAAAATATTCGAAATGAAATAAAATTGGACCGTTATATTATTATGCCAAACCATTTACATTGTATAATTATAATTAACCATAATTTAACGGGCGGACAGCCGTCCGCCCCTACAGGTAATATTAATCGAAAACATACATTATCATCATTTGTTTCCGGTTTTAAATCTATTGTAACAAAACGGGTTAATATTTTGCTTAATACACCCAGGAAACCCGTTTGGCAGCGTTCATTCTATGACCATATAATCCGAAATGATAGGTCATTGAACGCGATACGGGAATATATATCCAATAACCCTGTTAATTGGCAACTGGATATTGATAATTTAATTAATTTATAACAACTTCATCCAGCGGACCGTAAAGCTGCGCTTTCCGGCCGCTGATGCCGATGTTAAACATATAAAATAATAAACAATTAATGCCAAAAACATATACTCCCCGCAAACTTAGGCTATCGGGATACAACTACTCTCACCGGGGTCATTATTATGTAACGATGCTAACATGCAATCGGAAACAACTTTTCTCAACCGTAAACAATAACCAAATAATCTTAAACAAATACGGGGAAATTGCTCAAGAACTATGGCAAGAAATACCATTGCACTTTGCGAATGTAGAAAAAACCAATCCCCAAACCCGGGATAGACCCTTGAAAATCTAAAATAGAATTGGTAAAATGGTATTAAATAAAATAATTGTCTAACCTTTACAATTGAGGAAATTAAGAATAAAATACCCGAGCTTGCGCAAATTAAAAAGAAAAGGTTATTATGAAAGTTTTTACGGATTGGCTTCTAAAGCGAACAATTAAAGACTACAAGAATACAGAAGATGCCGGCATAAGAGCAAGGTATGGAATTCTTGAAGGCTGGATCAGCATTATTATAAACACCGCTCTTTTTGTTGTAAAGATGATAATAGGCCTTTCCATAAAGAGCATTTCACTCTTAGCCGACAGTGTCCATACGCTGTCAGATTCTGTATCTTCGATTGTATTAATCATCGGATTTAAGGTCTCCACGAAGCCCTCGGATAAGGAACACCCCTTTGGCCACGGTAGAATGGAACCCATCGTAACCCTGATTATTTCTTCGCTGCTTTTTATCGTTGGCGTAGAACTTCTTGAGAGATCAATACACAACATTCTTAATCCGCAAAAAGTAAAAGCATCTGCCCTTGTTATGCTGATAGTTATCGCAACAATTGCGATAAAGGAGGCCATGTCGCGGTTGTCATTTTATCTGGGAAATATTATCAATTCAAAAGCACTTCACGCAGACGCACTTCACCATAGAAGCGATGCCTTTACAACAATTTTGGTGGTTGTGGCTTTGATTTCTTCACGCCTGAATTTTTACCGCATAGACGGGATAATGGGTATTTTTATCTCCTTATTTATTTTTTATTCGGCCTATTCAATTGCAAAGGATGCCGTTAGCCCTTTGCTGGGGGAGGCGCCTAACCTTAAGCTGTTAAATGAAATCGAGCTTATCGCAAAAGGGCACAAGGGTGTTTTAGGGGTGCATGATATTATATTTCATAATTATGGTTCAGCAAATGTGGTATCTTTGCATATTGAAGTCTCCGATAAGGAAACAGTAACTAATCTTCATAAACTTTGCGAAGACATAGAACTTGAGCTGAACAATAAGATTAAAGGAACTGCAATTGTCCATTTTGACCCCGTTAATCGAGATCACCCCCAATATGAAGCCATATCAAAAGCATTGGAAACTATAATATCGCAGGATATTCGGCTTAAGTCATTCCATGAACTTAGGATTACGGGGTTTCACCCGCATAAATGCAATGCAATATTTGATATTACTCTTTCCGACGAAATAAATCAACAGCAAACCGCTGCCGTTATAACTTCAATTAAGGAAAAGCTTAAGGAGCATTTTCCTAAAATAAATTCCATTATCAAAGTAGAGCCAAAATACGCCTACTCTTCGGAAAAACCCGCCGTTTAACACCATGCAGGAGCAAGAAGAACGGATGAAGGTAAACGTAAGAATTCCTATGCCGCTGTATAACTTAACTAAAGGCAAATCCTTAGTTAACGTAGAAGCAAATAATCTGAGAGAATTGATTGATATTCTTGATGCTGAATTTCCCGGCTTTAAGGAAAAAGTATGCGATAAGGAATATAACTTACGTAAATTTATTAACATTTTTCTAAACGGCGAAGATATCCGTTTCTTAGAGGGATTAGAGACAAAACTTTCTGACGGTAATTCGGTAACAATTATTACTGCCGTTGCCGGCGGGTGAAATGAAGCAATATGCATAATTTTATTAAAACCAGGCTGGAATTTAAAGATAAACCCATACTTGTTTTAGCGGGAAATGCCAATACCGGCAAAAGCATGGTGTTTAATTATTTAACTAAGCAGTATGTAAGTGTTTCAAATTATCCCGGCACAACCGTTGATATATCAAGGGGCATAGGAAGTTTCGCAAAAGAGCAATTTATCGTAATTGATACCCCGGGAACATCCAGCCTTTTGCCGCAGTCAGAGGATGAGGCAGTTACAAGAAGCCTTTTGGTAACTGAAGCTCCCAAGGTTATAATTCAGGTTATTGACAGTAAATCTTTGCGCCGGTCGCTTAATCTTACCCAGGAATTAGCGGATTTGGGCATTCCGATTGTTCTTTGCCTCAATATGAGCGATGAGGCTAAAGACAGGGGTATTATCATTGACAGAAAGAAATTAGAAGAAGCATTAAACATCAAGGCAGTTGAGACTGTTGCAACAACAAGAGACGGCCTGCCTGCTTTAAGGGCTGCGGTATTACATGCAGGCGAAAACCCTTTTGTATCTGTCTATGATATTAAAATTGAGCAAGCTATCGGTTCCATCTCTTTTATTCTGGGGGCTTCTGTCAGGCATAAAAGGTTTATTTCCCTTTCGATTATATGCGGTGAAAAGGAAATTTACGGTTTGATTTCGATAGATAAGGATAAAATACACCAGATAGAAGAAATAGTTAACAATTTGCAAAAAGAATACCCTCAGCCGCTTAAATTAGTTATAAAGAAAATTCGCGAGTCCCGCTCAAAAGAAATAGCCGAAAAAGCAACCACAATTTCCGGGAAAATATCTAAAAACCGCATTTATGATTTACTGGGTAAGGCGGCTTTACGTCCGATAACGGCAATACCCATGGCAGTTTTGCTTTTATATGTAATGTATAAATTTGTCGGCCAGTTCGCAGCGGGTTTTCTTGTGGATTTCCTTGAGTCAAATATTTTCGGCACTTACCTTATTCCATGGGTTGAATCTTTTTTGTCATACCTTAAAGTTCCCGGGTGGACACATGATTTTCTTATGGGTGACTATGGAATAATCAGCATGGCGGTTACATACGCTTTAGCAATAATATTTCCTATTGTGGGAGCGTTTTTTTTATTTTTCGGCCTGCTCGAAGATTCGGGATACCTTCCCAGGCTTTGCGTGCTTCTGGATAGATTGTTTCACCCCATAGGTTTAAACGGTAAGGCGGTTTTACCTTTTATCCTGGGTTTAGGCTGCGGCACTATGGCAACTTTAACAACAAGGACATTAGACACAAAGAAAGAGAGGGTTATTGCAACTTTAATTTTAGCCTTGGCTATACCATGCTCGGCTCAATTAGGCGTCATAATGGGCATGCTAAGTGATGTTTCTCAACGTGCTTTCTTGATTTGGTTTGGTATTATGGTATTGAGCGGTTTTTCTGTGAGCTTTTTGGTTTCTAAAATTATACCAGGAAGGCGCAGTGTTCTAATTCAGGAAATTCCCCCAATCAGGATGCCGCAATTTAGAAATATATTGATCAAGACATGGATGAGAATAAAATGGTACCTTAAGGAAGCTGTGCCTTTGTTTGTGTTAGGGGCAATGTTATTGTTTTTGCTGGACAAAATCGGTATTCTTGATTCTGTTAACAGGTTTGCCGAGCCGTTAGTGGTTAAACTCTTAAGTTTGCCGCATAAAGCAACCGAGGCTTTTCTTGTTGGTTTCTTCAGGCGTGATTACGGTGCCGCCGGTTTATACATGCTTAAGAAATCCGGCCAGTTAGATGGCATACAGACCCTGGTTAGCATTGTGGTTATAACGCTGTTTGTGCCATGCATAGCACAGTTTTTTGTAATGATTAAAGAAAGGGGGCTTAAAACTGCTCTTGTTTTGTTTTTATTTACGTTTATTTTTGCTTTTATCGTTGGTGGAGCGTTAAATTTTTTACTACGGTTTGCCGCGATCGCAATATAGACAGGAGGATAAAATATGCCTATAGACCAAAAGAAATTAGAAGAGGCATTGAGTTGTATCTGGGAGTATGAGGAAAGAAGAATAAGTGACTCCGAGGAGATAAAAAACCGGCTCTATGAAACCGGCCTTTGCGTATATGAAGATATGATAGAAGCCGGATATATACGCCAGTCGGGGAACAAAGTGTCTTTTACCGACAAGGGCAGCAAACTTGCCAAAGATGTAATACGAAGGCAGCGGCTGGCAGAAAGGCTGCTTATTGACGTGCTTGAGATAAAAAAAGAGTCTGTTGATTCTATAGCCTGCGAATTTGAACATATTATATCTCAGGAGGTTGAAAAAAGTATTTGCATTCTGTTAGGCCATCCAAAAATTTGCCCTCATGGCTCGAGGATACCCGCGGGTGATTGCTGCCGGGCTCAGCAGCCTTCAGTAGCAAGCATTGTAGTTACCTTAGATAAGCTTAAAAGCGGGGAAACCTCTAAGGTTGTATATATGGTGACACATGGACATCCGGAATTGCACAAATTACTGTCTTTGGGGGTGGTCCCGGGAGTTGTGATTAAGATCCACCAGACTTTTCCGACTTTTGTGATTGAAGTTGACCAACAGCAAATAGCTTTAGACAGCGAGATTGCAAGAGAAATTTACGTTAAAAGGCTTTAAGAGGCAGCGAGCGGATGAAAAAATTTGATAATACTCAGCTTAAACGATACCAAAGCCAGATTATCATTGAGCAAATAGGTACAAAGGGGCAGAAAAAGCTTTTTGGTGCAAAGGTTCTGATAGTCGGCGCCGGCGGCCTGGGGTCTCCCTGCGCATTGTATTTAGCGGCTGCCGGTTGCGGCACAATCGGAATTGTTGACTGCGATAAAGTTGAGCTTGGCAATTTGCAGAGGCAAATTCTTTATTCGGAAAGCGATATCGGGAAACCTAAAGCAGAATCAGCGGGCAAGAGGCTTATGAAGCTTAACCATGAAATTAAAATTGAGCCGTATAATATCAGGTTGAGCACCGATAATATATATAAAGCCATACAAAAGTATGATATTGTTGCCGATTGTTCTGATAATTTTCCTACCCGTTATCTTGTAAATGATGCCTGCGTTTTGCATAAAAAACCATTTACGCACGCAAGCGTTTTTCAGTTTAGCGGCCAGGCTATAACGGTTTATCCCGGTAAAAGCGCCTGTTACAGGTGCCTTTATCCTGAGCCGCCGCCGCCGGATGTTGTTGCCGATCCAAGCCAGGCAGGTATCCTTGGTGCGGCAGCCGCCTTAGGAGGTGTAATTTCTGCCAATGAAATACTAAAGTTCATTTTAGGCATAGGAGATCTTTTAACAGGTAAACTGCTAACATTCAACACGTTGGATTTTTCCTTTAAGGAGTTAAGAATTCATAAAGACGCCGGCTGTATGGCTTGTGCTAAAGGATAACAGAGGATGTTTTTATTGATATAACCGGATTGTTTTGCACAGTTTTGGACATTCCCCAAAAATAATGCATTCTTTCTCATAACGAGTTCTGTTCTAAGCAGATAAGAAAAATAATATCTGAATACCTGTATTTTGGGGAATGCCCATAATCTCAGTAATCTATTCCCAATCTCAGTAATCAGCCTGGAGTTTTCTTTATTTTAAAATGGGGAAACTCCAGGCACAGTTATCTTGACACTCTTTTTTTTCGTGTTAAACTGAATCAGAAACACAAAAAAGCTTGTAAATAAAGGATAATTAATGGGAAAGTTAATAATAAGGGTATTAAGAGAGCACGCCCCTTTTACCGTAGCAGGCGCTTTTTTAGGAATTCTTTTTCTTTTTGTTTCGCAAAATTTACCCCGGCATTTTTCTCACGAACTTTTTTATGTGTTTCATCCTCTTCATGTTTTGTTAAGCGCCCTTACCACCGCCTCTATTTACCGTCTTCATACTTGCCCTAAGGGCGGTAAAAGCTGTAACTTGCCGCTTTTACTTATCATCGGGTACGTGGGTTCAATAGGTATTGCAACATTAAGCGATTCAATAATGCCTTACCTGGGGGAGATATTGCTTGATTTGCCCTACAGAAGCCCCCACATCGGGTTTATTGAAAAATGGTGGCTGATAAGCGCCGTTGCAATCATCGGGGTAATGATTTCCTATTTTAATCCTGCGACAAAGTTCCCTCATTCCGCGCATGTTTTGATAAGCACATGGGCGTCAATATTCCATATAATGATGGCAATTAACGCGAGGTTAAGTTTTGTCTTGTATATGGGGATACTTGTTTTCTTATTTCTTTCCGTATGGGTTCCCTGTTGTTTCAGCGATATAATCTTTCCGCTTCTTTTTGTCAAGAATGGCAAGATTACTAAATGCACAGGAGAAATAAAACAATGAAAGATATTCTGATTAAAAAGATTTCGGAAGTTTTTAAGGTATGGAGGAACCTTGAGGCAAAAAGGAAAATTTACGGGCTGCAAATGCTTCAGGTCAGAAAGGTTATCGGGGAGCTTTATGAGCAAATGGTTATGGTTGTTGATTTGTCAGAAGCCTTTGCCGTTGTTAAAAAACAGGATGATTTTGAGATTATCGTTAAAGAGAGCGCCGATGACATAACGCCATTGCAGTTAAAGGAAGTTTCCTCAGATGTCTCGTTCTTAAAAGAGATTTTCGACAGGTTTTCCATAAACAGTATTACATTTTATAAAGGATTGCAAAAACATGAAGTTGAAAGTTTCCTTAAAACGGTAAATACAACTAAGGAAAAGTTAGATGAAAGGGGAGGGATTGTAGAGGTATTAAGCAAGGATGAAGTAAAGAATATTATCCTTGATGAAATGAAATTTGAGCTTTTAACCGGCAATAAAAGCATACAGGATACAGCTCAGGCGCCCTTAAGCGAAGATTTAAAAATTCCGGATATACCAAAAAAAATAGATACAAAACAGTTTAATTCTACTTGGGAGAATTACCTGTCAGGAAAAATAGATTCTAACGAGTTAAAAGAGCGCCATAACGAAATTGTCGATACGGTAAAACAAAAACCTCAAACATTAACCAGGGTGCTGAAAAAACTAGCCGGCAAACAAAAAGAGATAGAGTTGTTTATCGCAAATCTGGAGCAGAAGTTATTCGATTTAGGGTTTCCCGCCGAGGCTGTTGAGAATCTTAAGAGCAAGCTTTCGGTGCCCCGTAAGGTAAAAATAGATGAGGCTGAGCTTTTGCGCTTGAGGCGTATTGAAAATAATTTTCAGAAAGAGCTCGATAAAAGAGTAGATGAGTCCATGGAGGCGATGAGTAAGATAAAAAAAAGGTTAAGCGATGATAAAGAGAGGACCGAGGCGATTCTTCGTCAAATGAGCCAGGGTTGCATTATCCTTGACCAAAACGGAATTGTTCTTTCTGTCAATTCCATTGCACAAAAAGTTTTGGGGGTTACAATACCGGAAGTTCAGGGCAAGAGGATTAATGATTTGTTAAAAGGCCATCATCTTGTTTCTATGGTTGCAAGAGGAAAAGAGGATGCCCAAGGCGGGCTTTCAAAAACAATAAAGATTGAGTCAAAAGACGAAAAAATAATAGATTTCATCAGGGAATCTTCGGTTGTTATAGAAGATCAAAGCGGAAATCCCATCGGTGCCTTATCATCACTGCAGAACAAAGTAGAGTTAGAGGAGCTTGAACGAAGAAAAAGCCATATCATGGATGTAATAGGCCACGACCTTAAATTGCCTGTTGGGGCGGCAAAGTTTAACCTTTCCATGCTGACAGACGATAAGGAGTTTTTCAACAGTTTAGATGAACGCCAGCAAAAAATATTCAATAAATGCATGAACGGGCTTAAGGCAACGGAAGATGTGCTCAATAAGATAATGGATGTAAGGTATCTTGAAACAGGAAAAATATTATTAAAAAAAGAGAAGACATCAATTAACAAAATCGCAGAAGACTCAACTCATGCCCTTGAGAAGTGGGCGATGGAAAAGAAAATAAATCTTAACTTATCGATTGAAGATGCACCCGAGATTGAGGTTGATTCTGCAAGGATATACGAAGTTATAAACAATTTAATTTCAAATGCTTTGAAATTTACACTGCAAGAAGGAACGATTGAAGTAAGGGTAGGTGTTGTTAACGAAGCGGATAAACAATTTGTTCAAATAAGCGTTTCAGATCCAGGTATCGGAATAGAAGAAAAAGACTTAAAAAGAATATTTAACAAATACGAACAGGTTAGCCTTAAGCGCCCCGAAGGGGCAACCGGATTAGGGCTGGGGCTTTCAATTTGTAAAATAATCGTTGAGCTTCACAGAGGCTCTATCTGGGCTGAGAGCGAGCCCGGAAAAGGAAGCACATTTTTCATCCACCTTCCTATATAAATACGAATTTCCCTCGCAAAATTCACTTCACTCATCACCGGGCAAGCAGGAATATACGCTATGGAATCTCTATTCTTTTTGCCACCAAAATAATAATTTAAATTCTTTTCCAATTATTGTATCGTACCTGAATTCTGATATAATATCCAAATGAAAGAGAAACTAATAAGTTTTTTTGTTGAAAGGCACCTTCTTACAAACTTATTTTTCTTCATAGTTTTTATCGGAGGGATTGCCGCCTGGAATTATTCTCCCAAAGAGGAGCTTCCAGATGTCACCTTTGATAATTTCCACATAAGGGTAAGTTATCCCGGTGCTTCGGCAGAGGAAG
Source organism: Candidatus Omnitrophota bacterium (assembly GCA_043820815.1). Lineage (GTDB taxonomy): Bacteria > Omnitrophota > Gorgyraeia > Duberdicusellales > 4484-171 > JBDRDJ01. Next base: position 22,459 of record JBDRDJ010000015.1, on the reverse strand, counting down.
TTGAATATTACGTAACAAAGCCGATTGAGGAAGCTGTAAGCGGCGTTGACGGTGTTTACAGCATAACTTCTACAACCGGGGTTGCCAGCTGTTCGGTAAACGTAGAAATCGACCCTGCCTATTCAAATAAGAACGAAGTAATTACCGAGCTTAGAAATGCTGTTCTGGATGTTGATTTGCCTTCAGATATTATCGATGACCCTGATATGCACGTCCATAAAACTTCACGCAGTGCCATTGTTGACGTGGCCCTGGTATACAAGGGCAAGACAATCCTTGACGTAAAAACCAGGGAAGCATTGCAATCTTACGCCCTTTCTTTAGAAGACAAGCTTTTAAGCCTTGCGGAAATAAACAGTGTAGAAAGAAGAGGCTACCTAAATGATGAATTGCAAATAAAAATTGACCCTGAAAAATTGATTCAATATGAAATACCTTTAAATGATGTAATGAATGAAATCCGCAGCAGCAATGTCAGACAGCCGGCAGGGAGCATTGAAAATATAGATGAATCTAAGGTTACAATTTTTGGCGAATTGGGCGATATTGATTCTTTAAGAAACCTTGCGATACAGGGGGGGTTTGAAGGCCAGGTAATCAGGCTTTCTGATGTTGCCGAAATCACAAAAGGGTACGATAAGCCGGGCGAAGTCCTTAAGATAAACGGGCATGAGGGGTTAATTTTAAATGTAGTTAAGAATTCCCGTTATGGAATAATCGATGCCATCAAGGCGGTTGAGAGAGCGGTTGATGATTTTCGAGAAAACGCCTTATCTGAAACGAAAATAGATGTTGTGTTGCTCGATGACGAGTCAATTGACGTGAGAAACCGCCTGCAATTGATAAAGACCAACGGTTTTATCGGTTTTTCCCTTATACTTATATTTCTTTTTCTGTTTCTTGATTTCCGTTCTGGTTTATGGGTGGCATTGGGCATACCGTTCACTTTCTGCTTTACGATGATTGCTGTTTTTGCCATGGGTTATTCTATAAATAATATAACCCTTGCCGCAGTCATAATTGTTATGGGCATGGTTGTCGATGATGCCATTGTCGTTGTTGAAAATATCAGCCGCATGCGCTTGACGGGAGTCAGCGATGTGGTTTCCGCGGTTAAGGGCACTTCTTATATGATGCTCCCTGTTATGGCGAGCATTTTAACAACATGTGTTGCCTTTATCCCGCTTTTTTTCTTTACCGGCCGCTTTGGGCTTATGGTTTGTTTTATACCGCCCATTGTTTTTCTCATGCTCGGTGCCAGTCTTTTTGAAGCCATATTCATTCTTCCCGGGCATATGACGCTTAAAATACCCGGGCGAATAAGGAAAGTTCTTAATTCAGGTTTAGTGCTTAAGCTTAAAGCCGCTCTTTATAAAAAATATAAAAAAACAGAAAAAAAAGATTTTTACTGGTTTGGCCGATTTGAAGACATTTACGCAAAGAGCCTTGAAATTGTTCTTAAGCACCGCATCGCTTTACTCATTGTTTTTTTAGCGCTTTTATCTTCTGCTTTGTTCATCGGAACTAAAAAAATGAAATTCGTAATGTTTCCTGATGAAGAAACCCGCCAGATACGGGTTACAGGAGAAACAAAGGAGGGGACTACGCGGTATGAAACCGCGCGCCTGTGCCAGGAGCTTGAAGATGTTTTACTTGAAACCAAGGAGGTAATCGGGTTCAGGAACCAGATAGCAAGAAGCCGCCGCGGTTCAGCGGTGCAGGAAAATAAATTCCGGCTGCGCATAGAGATATTACCCCGGGAAAAACGCAAGGTATCAGCGGATAAGATGATATCAGAATGGAAGGAAAAATTAAAAGACTCAAAAACATTAAAAAAGCTAAAATTCAGCAAGACCCGCTCCGGCCAGGGCAGTGAAAGCCCTATAGAAATCTTAGTAAAAGAGAATAACAACCAGGCCAGGAGCCAGATAGCTAAAGAGCTTGCCGAGGCAATGAGAAATTATCCTCAATTGTCAAATGTTGAAATAGACGAACCGGTTTATAATCTTGAATACCGCATAAAGCTCAACCGCGATAAGATAAGGCGGCTTTCAATTAATTCAAGCGATATAGCAAAGACACTGAGAGCTTCTCTTGAGGGCACTGTGCTTTACGAGCTTACCGATGGCTCTGAGCCGTTATATGTGCGTATTTCTGTGGCAGAAGATGCTAAAAATAACTTAGATGAGGTATTGTCTATACCGGTAGAAAACTCGGGCAATTACCTTGTTCCTCTAAGGGATATTGTTATTGTAGAAGAGGTGTCAATACCCAGCTCTATTGTCCGTCTTGATGAAAAGAGGACAACAACCATCTACGCAGATATTCCAAAAGGCGCTAAGAAAACGCCGCTTGAAATTGCGGATTATTTTGAAAATGAGGTATTCGGAAAATTCAAGATAAAATACCCGACAGCGATTTTAGAATTCGCCGGGGAAGTTAAGGATACCCGTGAGTCACAGGATGATTTTAGGGTGGCGGTATTCATGGTTGTTTTGCTGATTTATATTATTCTCATTCTTCTTTTTAATTCTCTTACCAAGCCGCTTATTATAATGCTCGCTATACCTTTTGGCGTTGCAGGGATAATTTATGCCTTTTTAATCCACGGTATTTTTTTGTTCGGGTTTTTCGCTGTTGTCGGAGCTTTAGGGCTTGCGGGAGTGGTTGTTAATGATGCCATAGTCATGGTGGTTAAGTTAAGCGATGAATACCGCCATGACCCTTCTGTGCCCAGAGATGAGCGCAATAAAAATATTGCCTCTATCGCTAAAACCCGTTTAAGAGCGGTTATACTGACAACAGTTACAACCGTTGCCGGCATAATTCCCACGGCTTACGGCTGGGCCGGTTATGATTCCATGCTTTCCCAGATGATGCTTGCCCTTTCCTGGGGGTTGGTTTTTTCAACGGTAATAACTCTTTACCTTGTGCCATGTTTGTTCACTCTTTCAACAAGAAAAACATTAAAGCCATGAAAAACATACTCACAATCATTAGTCTGGTTTTTAATTTTTTTATATTTTCCTCAATTTCCTATGCACAGGAGGTGCCATGTCAAGAATCTGATCAGTGCAGGGAGCTTATGCTCGATGAATTTATTGCCCTTGCCTGTCAAAATGACCCTTTCTTTGAAAGGCTGCTCATCGATGAATATATGTTAAATTATTACCCTGCCATAAACTTAGACCCTCGGGATTTTATTCTTTCTGTAACTGATGAACATTCGCTGACCTTAAGAAAGAACGAGCTTGACGCTGATGCAACCGTGTCCTTGAGCAAGCTTTTTCGTAAAACCGGCACTACCGTTTCCGCAGAGTATTCTTTATCGAGCACTGATGATGAATCGAGCGCAAGCTTATTGTTATCTCAAGATATAGCCTCGAATGCCTTTGGCAGGGCAGGCCGCCTCAAGGAGAAAATCGCAGGTGTTGAAGTTGAGTTAAGCTGCTATCAGCTCATTGAAGCATACGAAGATTATCTGGCGGGCCTTTTAAAGCTTTATTATGACTGGTATGAAGCCTATGAAAAGATGAAAACCGCGCAGGTTTCATACGAAAAAAATATTGATCTTCTCGAAAATATAAAAGAACGCAAAAGGAATAGAATCGCCCTTGAGATAGATGTTAATAAAATAAGTGTCCAGGTTTTGGATAAAAAGGCAAAACTGATAGGGTTTACCGTGGATTATAATGTTTTCTTAAATGAGGTACTAAGGGCAGTAGGCCAAAAGAATACCTTTTGTTTTACCCCTGGCCCGGTATCAACGCAAACACTTGATTTTGAACCGTTTGAGAATCTATATGGTGTTTTTAAAAGCTCAGGCAGGACATCAAAAATTTTATCTTTTCTTGAAGATAAGGGGGTGTTTGAGAAAAACCTCAGGGCTGATGAGTTATTGCCTTCAATCGCCCTCACAGCAGAATACAAAACCGAAGGCAGCGGCTATGAAATCGAACATTCGCAAAATTCGGCAATTCTCGGCTTAAGATTCGGCTGGCCTTTCCCCGGAGAAAGAAAAAAAGCACGCTTTGAAACAGCAAAACTTTCTTTAGAAAGGACAAAATTGTCTTCGGCACTTACTAATTTACAGCTTTACTCTGATCTATCGAGCCTTTATGAAAAAATAAATAACGAGAAACAGTTGATTGAACTTGCCCGTCAAAAGATAGACTTGGCAGGTGAAATAGTAAAAGATGAGACAGAGAATTATTCATACGGAAAGGTTAGTTTGAATGATTTGATCCAGGAAGTAAATTCCCTGGAAGATAAGAAACTTGAGGGGATTTTTCATACAATTCGTTTTAAGAAAATGCTCCTCGAGTGGTTTCGTTTGACCGACAGTTTAGTTTCAGGCAGTAATATTAAAAGCATAACTATTGAAAATAACCAAAAAGAGCCCCAGGTATCGTCCTCAAAACCTCAAGATTAGAGCCTTTTTTATACGGATAAATCCATTAGAAAAAGTTCTCATTAAACCAAGGGAGGAGATATGGACCTCAAAATATTTTTTGCCACTTTTGGCGCGGTATTTCTTGCAGAGCTTGCCGATAAAACACAGATGGTTTCAATAGGCATGTCGGCAAAATCAGGCAAGCCTTTTACGGTATGGCTTGGTTCGGTAGCGGCATATATCATGATCACTGCTGTTTCGGTTGTGGTTGGCTCCTGGTTGGGAAATCTTATCAAGCCCGAAATAATGCGCACTGTAAGCGGCGGGCTGTTTATGATAATAGGCTTATTGATATTCGCAGGCAGGATTTAAAACAAAGCTTAACGCAGATTTTCGCATATCCAACGCATAAAAATAACGAACACCGGAAAATTCGAGATTTAGGAAACTTTTTCATTATTTAGGTTGTCTAAGATATCAGAGGTGAGATGAACGACATATCTCGAGATATTATCGAAAGGTCAGCGCGGGGTGATACAGGGGCATTTGAAGAGATATACAAAGCCTTTTCTTCATTTGTTTTCTCTGTGTCGCGGCGAATTCTTCGCAATAACGCCGATGCCGAGGATGCTACCCAGGATGTGTTTATTAAGATATACAGGAATATGAAACGTTTTCAGTTTAAATCTTCGTTTAAAACATGGGTTTACAGGATTGCTGTAAATGCTTCAATAAATACATACAGAAGAAAAGCAAAGATAACAAGAAAAAGCGCTGATTTTGATATTGCCGTTAAAACCCACGGGGTATCCCCAGGCGCCGATAAGCTTATTGAGAGGGCTGATAATGAATTGTTGATCCAATCATTGCTGGCCGGCCTTAGCCCTGAGCATAAAGCATGTATTTTGTTGCGTGAGATGGAAGGCCTGAGCTATGAGGAGATAGCCGAAGTCCTAAAAATTAATATTAATACAGTAAGGTCGCGGCTTAAAAGAGCGAGAGAGGCGCTTGTGGCACAAAAAGGAGTGGTAAAAAATGAAGTGTAAGAAAATGCAAGATTTGCTGTTAACAGATTATAATGACGGGCGCCTGAATAATGAATTAAAAATTAAAGTTGAGGATCACCTTCAGGCTTGCGGTTTATGCAAGGCCTTTTCAGAGGAAGTTTTAAATTTAGCCGTTAAACCCTTTAGGGGTGTCCAGAATATAAAACCGCCTGAATCGGTTTGGATAAACATAAATAATAACATAAGCAGCCCTAAAACCGCAGTTAGAGGAAATCTGATTGATAGTTTTGTGCAAAATATAACTAATTTCTTAAAACAACCTAAATTTTCTTTTGCATTGGCAGGGATACTGGCGGTAACAATTATCGGAATTATTTCGACAACCAGGCAAACTAATAGCAATGCAGCTTTGGTTAGCGAATATTTAAATGAACAGGCAGATTTCTTTGCAAATCTTGAAGCTGTCGAAGACAACGGGTTAAATAATGATTATGCTGATTTTGGCACTGCCATTGAGGAATATTTTCTCTAAAACGGGAACTTATTTTGAATTTTGTTTGTCAAAGTTAGTGAATGTGTAAAAAGATCTTTGAAAAAATTTAAATAAAAGATTTCTCATCCGCCTTTGGCGGATTCGAAATCAATTCGCAGACGGCCTTCGGCCTATGAGTTATGAAACTTTAAAGGTTCCATAACTCATCTACTCATTGAAGGAGGTGATTTTAGATGAAAACAGGAATGAGCCAGAAATCTGTTGTTTTGGCAGCCGCGGCCTTTTTGATTGTTCAGGGATTTGCCTTTGCAGAAGGATTAAGCGAAGAGAAGAGTTACCGCGAGAAAAAAGAGCAAAGAGAAGAAACAATGAAGAAAGTCATGGATGAGATTGGATTAACAGAGCCTCAGCGTGAACAAATTAAAGAGTATAGAAGCCAGCACAAAGAAGTATCTGGGCAGCTTAGAATGGAATTAAAAGAGAAAAAGAAACAGCTTAGAGAAGAATTAACCAAGACCGATTCCAATGAAGCTGCTTTGCGCGGGCTTGCGGATGAGATTAAAAGAATTCAAGGCCAGATTATTGACCACAAGATTGAGAGCATTCTCGAAATGAAAAAGATAATGACTCCCGAGCAATATCAGAAATTTAAGGAAAAGACAAAGGATTTTCACGGGAAGGCAAAAAACAGAAAAAAAGATTATCATAAATGTTCGCAGGCAGAAGGTAAATCTTAAGAAGAAGAATAATAACATCAGTTATAAATGCAGGTTAAGATATATAAAGTTAAACGGGGCGTAGTTTTGCGTCCCGTTTTTTTAATCTATCATTTGACTGGCATGGGGGAATGTGATACCCTATTTTAGATATGTCCGGTAACGGTTTAGATCCCGATAAAGTTTTTAATTTGATTAAATTATGGACAATGAGTTAATTACCCTATTTTCGATTGCCGCACCGTTATCTCTAGCCGTATCCCTTTTAACTTATTTAGTTTTTGCAATTACTATTTCTGCCCATAAATCAACAAGGAAAGCAGAGGATCTTTTGAAAGATAATGCAATCTTCAAAAAGGAGCTTATTAAAGAAAAAAAGGAAGTAGAAAAATTAAAGGCCATTAAAAAAAATCTTTTTGAAGAAGTCAGTAATTTTAAAACCTTTACTGCAAAGTTGAATTCAGACATTAGCGTGCGCCAGGAAAAAATTGATGAACTTCAGTCAATGATTGACGAGTTAAAGGCCGGTGTTGTCCGCCATAAAGAAACCGCGGATAAAACTCAAGAAGCGCAAACCTTAACATCTTACAGACGGCCTGCCTCAAAAACATCTAGCCATAAGAAAACCAGGATGATAGGCGAGATATTTCTTGAGCGCAAGTTTATTACTCCGGAAATCCTAAAGCAGTCTCTGGAATACCAGAAGCAGTACGGAGGAACCATAACCGAATATTTAATTCTTCAAGGCTATATTGATGACGACCAACTCGCTCAATGCCTTTCTTCTCAATTCGGTTATCCGTACCTGCCCCTTAAGTCATTTGAAATAAGCCAAAAAGCCATTGATAGCGTGCCTTTCGATATTGCAAAAAAATACATGTTGATTCCCGTTGATAATCATGGCGATGTGATAACCGTGGTTATGGTTGATCCGATAAACATTTCAGCGATTAAGGATATCGAAGCAATAACCGGCTGCATTGTCCAGCCGTTTGTGGGCAAACTTTCTGAAATAATTGATGCGATTGAGCGCAATTACAAGATTAAGATTTCAATCGACAAGCCAAGCGGCAAAACATCCTTTATCTCTTTCTTTACTGATTCTGCCGAGCAGCGTGTGCATGAACGAAGAAGAAGTGCCCGGATTGAATCCAAAATAAAAGTTCACTTTCCCCTGCAAAACCGTTATAAGAAGGCAATTACAAAAAACGTCAGCCGTTACGGCTTTTTATTCGAATCCGATTGCGCCCTGCCGGTTGGATCATATATAATCTTAGAATTCAGCCTGCAAGAAGAGGATAATCCAATACCGGTCTCCGCCGTGATTGAAGTTTTACGGTCTTCTGAGTCAAGCAGCGGGCGCTATGATATCGCAGTTAAAATTATAAAAATTTCCGATAATGACCTTCAGCTTATTATGCAGCATGCAGCCAGCCTTGAAGCTTCTGAATAAGGAAATCGATTAAAAATAGCCTTGATGGTTTAATCTCTGTAATCTATTAATAATCGTTGTAATCAGGTATAATCCAGATATTACTTATTGTGATTATACCAGGAGGTTTATATGAGTGGTGTATTTGGCGTTGTGTCTAAACAAAGCTGCACTAAAGACTTATTCTACGGCATTGATTACCACACACATTTAGGAACTGAATACGGCGGTATGGCTGTTTTGGGCAAGGATTTCAGCCGCCGCATTCATAATATAAGCCAGAGCCAGTTTAAATCAAAACTTTACGATGATTATAAAAAGATAGACGGGGATATGGGCATTGGAGTTATAAGTGACTCTGATGAACAACCGATTTATCTAAATTCTAAATTTGGCCCTTTTTGTATAGCAACAGCCGGCCTTATAGTAAATAAAGAAGAATTAGCGTCAGCATTGCTTAAAAACGGTTATTCGTTCAGCGAAGTTAACAGAACGGGCGTAAATTCAACTGAGCTCATTGCCAAGTTAATAAGCCAGGGGGATACAATAGTAGACGGAATTGAGAAAATGTTTTCTGCAATTGAAGGATCTTGCTCGCTTTTATTGCTTAACCGTGAGGGGATATACGCTGCCCGCGACAGATACGGATATACTCCTTTGGCCATCGGCAAAAAAGACGGCGCCTGGGCAGTTACGTCGGAAACCTGCGCTTTTGCAAACCTCGACTTTACCACGGTTAAATACCTTATGCCCGCAGAAATTGTTCTTATAAATAAAGATGGTTTGGCTGCACAGTCTTTGGGAAAAGATACCAGTCAAATTTGCGCATTTTTGTGGATTTATACCGGATTTCCCGCATCAAGCTATGAGGGAATTAATGTTGAGATTGTAAGGGAGAGGTGCGGGAGGTATCTTGCAAAAAAAGACACTGACATTGAAGTAGATGTGGTATCGGGAGTGCCTGATTCAGGCATTGCCCATGCTATTGGCTATGCAATGGAGTCAAAAAAGCCGTACAGGCGGCCGCTTATTAAATACACCCCTGGCTACGGCAGAAGTTATACGCCGCCTTCTCAGGAAATTCGTGACCGGATTGCCAGGATGAAGCTAATACCCATCAAAGACACAATCGAAGGAAACAGAATAGTCGTGTGTGAGGATTCCATAGTAAGAGGAACCCAGCTTAAGAATTTCACAATTAAAAAACTGTGGGAATGCGGGGCAAAAGAAATTCATATAAGGCCTGCGTGTCCGCCTTTAATGTTTCCCTGCAGGTTTTGTTTATCAACCAAAAGTACCGAGGAATTAGCTGCTAGAAAGGCTATACGGGATATAGAAGGCAAGGATATGGAAGATGTTTCTGAATATCTTGACAGCAATTCCCCAAAGTATAAGAAAATGGTTAACTGGATCACCAAGGATTTAGAAGCTGATTCTATAAGATATCAAACAATAGATGATATGGTTAGCGCAATCGGATTGCCCCGGGAGAAACTTTGCCTTTATTGCTGGGTTGGGAATATTACAAAAAAACCAGAAGGGAAATCTAAAGGCGAAGTAAGCGGGAAATGTAAAACTCCATGCAAATCTTAAATCTATTTAAAAAAGAGAAAAAGGAGAGGCTTGGGGCGAAAGTTAAAACGGCTTTTTCTTTTTCCCTTCTCCGCTAACAGATATTTTTTTAATTAATATCGCTTTCCGCCAAAACCTGAGTTACGTCCGCCACCGCCACCAAAGTTGTCTTTACGCGGCTCCATCTTGCGTGCTTTGTTAACTGCTAATTTTCGCCCGTTTAGTTCCTGTTCATTTAGGGCATCGATTGCTGCTTGAGCTTGCTCATCGGTATCGAATTCAGCGAAGCCAAAGCCTTTTGATCTGCCTGAATATTTGTCTGTGATGATTTTTACTTCTTTTACGGTTACCCCTTTTTCTTCGATGAAGCTTTTTAAGTCTTCGTCAGTGGTTCCGTATTCTAAATTGCCAATATATAGCTTTTTCTGTTCTTCCATTTTAGTTTTTCTCCTTTTCGAAACTTTCAACTTAAGCTATCTGTTAATGCAGTGGGTACCTCTCCTTTTATATTAGACAAGGCCTCTTGTTTCCGTGCCGCTTCGTAAGGCCCCGGTCTAATTTCTCGATTTTTCAATGAACATTGCACTTGACAACTATATTTATACCATATTTTTGGTTTCTGGCAAGAAAAAAAATCAAAGAAAAATCTCTTATTTATAGCAATATTCTGGTATAATAAAAGCCCATGAAATACAGACATGCCCTATTTTTGAACCCTTATATCGAGAGTTCTGCTACAAGTGCCATGAAGATTTTTCCGCCTACCGGCCTTGAATATGTCGCAACCAGCGCTAAAGAAGCAGCGGAAAAGGTTACTTTACTTGATTTAAGGACCGAAACAGAATTTTCTAATATTGATAAACTCATCGGCTTTATTTCAAGAGAAATTGACATAGTCTGCGTGGGCATAGGCTGGAACCGCGAGCTAAAAGATATTTATCAAATGTTAAATTCCATCCCAAAAGGCATTCCTTTAGTCGTAGGCGGCTATACTGCCACGGAAAAAGTTGATGAGATTTTCGATTCCTGCAGCAATGTTAATATTATTGTCAGGGGAGAGGGGGAAGAGACAATAAAAGATATTCTTAAAGAAATACCGCTTGATAAGATTTTAGGTATTTCTTACCGCCTAAACGGCAAGGTTGCCCATAATAAAAACAGATCCTTGACCGATTTGGGCAGTATACTTTCTCCAGACAGGTCTTTAAGGCGTAATTCATACCGCCTGGCATTAAATGGTGCAAATATTCCAAATTTAACTTTTGACACGGTTTTAAGCGCAAGAGGGTGCCCTTATAATTGCAAATTTTGCACCTTTGCCCTGAACCCTTTGGGCCAAAAACGAAACTATGCCGCCCGTAGCCCTAAGTCTGTTGTTAACGAGATAGAAACCATTGATGCCAACGTCGTTCTTTTTAGTGATGAGAATTTCGGCATTGACGCAAAAAGGGCAGAGCAGATATGTGATTTAATAATTCAGCGCCAAATAAAGAAGCGCTTTGTCGCCCAGGCCAGAATTGATATTGCCAGGTATCCGGCATTGCTTGATAAAATGGCTAAAGCAGGGTTTAAGGCTCTTTTAGTCGGCATAGAATCGCCGCATGACCGGATATTAGCATTATTAAATAAAGGTTTCGACTCAGCTACTATAAGAAAGTCCTTTGAGGTATTAAAGAAATACCCTATTTTTTACCACGGCTATTTTATTTACGGAAATATAGGTGAAACTGAAGATGAAATGCTGTATATCGCCAAATTTGCAAAAGAAATAAAGGTTGATTCAATCACTTTCCAGAAATTAAGAATTGAGAAATTTTCGCCGCTTAAAGAGATTGTCGACGCTACGCCTGGATACCATATCGCTTCCAACGGTATGCTGTATTCGGATAAATACCCCCTTTCAGAGCTAAAGAAGATAGGCAGAAAGATAAAATTTTCATTTTATACCCCTTGGACTTTTATATCTCTGCTTAAGCGCAGCCTTGAAATAGGATTTTTCACGCCTCGGGATATGATTTCTCTGATTGCCGCCTTACCTCGTGTGATTTCCGCTGTTATAGCAAGGGATATTCAAAAACGGCGGCTGCGCGACACTTTTACCCGTTTATTCATAAGAAATAACTAAAGGTGATTTCTAATTTCCCACTATTTTAAGAAAGATGGTTTTATGGATAACAATAGCGATGGTTTTTTTAAGGCAGCATTTTTTTTAACCCTTGCTGTAATTGTTTTTGGTTTTGCCTTAGAGATTGATTTTTTTTCTAATACCCGCTTCATTTCAGCGGAAGTTAAGAAGAATGCGGGAAAAACTGCCATACCCGATCAAGTCTTACCCTACCAAAAAGTAAATGTCCAAGAATTAAGAAAACTAATCAGTGAAGGTAAACTCTCAGATAAAGAAGCGCTTTTTTACACGCCTGTTTTAGATTAAATTAAATTAAAAAAAATCTTGACAAGAAAAGCAATTTTGTTAATGTATACTATAAAACTTATCTAAATAGTAGTGATTGAAAGAATTCAATAAAAACAGATGAAAATATCTACATGGACTAGATACGGAACAAGATTGATGCTCAATCTTGCTTTACATTACGGCAAAGGGCCAGTTTTACTTAAGGATATAGCCCGCGATGAAGAGTTGTCGGAAAAGTACCTGAGCCAGATCATTATTCCTTTAAGAACATACGGGCTTGTTTCTTCTTTCCGCGGAGCGCGAGGCGGATACGCCTTGACAAAAGAGCCTTCTCAAATAAAGCTTAGGGAGATAGTTGAGATTTTAGAAGGCGGCCTAGATCTTGTTGAGTGTGTTAAAGATCCGTCCTCATGCCCTCGCACTTCAACTTGTGTAACCCGAAACGTTTGGGTTAAAATCACAGATAAAATTACCGATACCCTGGACGGGATTTCACTTTCCGACTTAGTTAAACAGCATAGGCAGAAAAGCGGCAGTGCGATGATGTACAGTATTTAAATAACGGGTAAATTTTAGCCGGTTAATCACAGGTAAAATGTCAAAGCGAAAAATAATTAAAATCGCAATACGCACAACGCAATCCGCAATACGGGAATATGAAAGCAATTGCAATGTTATCCGGCGGGCTTGATTCAAGCCTTGCAATTAAAGTTATACAATCTCAAGGCATTGAAGTTATCGCTTTGCATTGCATTATACCTTTTGTTAAGCATACAGCAGAAACTATAGGCAATTCTGCAGCGGGAAAGGTTTCTTGTGCCTTGGGCTGTAAACTCAAAGTTGTAACATTAAGCGATGAATACCTTGATATAGTTGAAAACCCCAAGCACGGGTACGGAAAGAATTTAAATCCCTGCATTGATTGTAAAATATTAATGCTGAAAGCTGCAAAACGCATCATGCAGGAAGAAGGAGCTTCTTTTGTGATAACAGGAGAAGTTTTAGGCCAGCGCCCGATGTCTCAGCATAAAGGAGCTTTGAATTCCATAGCCCGGGAAAGCGGTTTAAAGGGGTTGCTGCTAAGGCCCCTTTCGGCTAAGCTGCTTGACGATACTCTTGTTGAGAGCAGAGGATGGGTTAAAAAGGATAATCTTTTAGATTTCTCCGGAAGGTCGCGCAAGGGGCAGATGGCTTTAGCCCGCAATTACCAGATTGAAGAATACCCTCAGCCGGCAGGCGGATGCCTGCTTACTGATTCGTATTTCTCAAGGCGGCTTGAGGATATCATGAAACATAAACAATATTCCTTTTTAGATATCGAACTTTTAAAAGTCGGGAGGCATTTTCGGATCACTCCTTCTTATAAATTAATTGTGGGAAGAGACGAGAAAGAAAACGAAAAACTTCTTCAATTAGCTCAAGGCCAAGATTTGATATTTGAACCTAAAGATATTGCCGGCCCGACAGGTTTAGGCAGAGGAATGCCTGATACGGATGCGAGAAATTTATCCGCACGTATTTTAGCGAGGTACACTTCATTAACAGAAAAGACGGTTTTTTTGCTGCGAAATTCTAAAAGTTCCGCGGAGGAGGAACTCTCTGCAGTCCCTCTTGACGGAGGCAACCTCAAAGTTTTAATGGTATAGCGTTGGAAACGAGAAGGAGGCAAAAATGAAAATTGCCGAAAACATTACTCAGCTCATAGGAAATACTCCCTTGGTCAGGCTTTCAAAAATGGCAGCAGGCTTAGAAGCAGATATTGCAGCAAAGCTTGAGTTCTTTAATCCTTGTTCAAGCGTTAAAGACAGGATCGGTTTATCGATGATTCAGGAAGCCGAGGCTGCCGGATTAATTAAGAAAGATACATTAATTATCGAGCCGACTAGCGGCAATACCGGCATTGCCCTTGCGTTTATGTGCGCACAAAGAGGTTATAAACTGATTTTAACAATGCCGGAAAGCATGTCTTTAGAGCGCAGAAATCTTTTAGCATGGTTTGGTGCAGATTTTGTGTTAACGCCGGCTCAAGAGGGGATGAAAGGTGCGGTTACAAAAGCGGAAGAACTTGTTAAAAAGCATAAAAATTCATTTATGCCCCAACAGTTTAAGAATCCCGCTAATCCGAAAATACATAGGGAAACAACAGCCCGGGAAATCTGGCGCGATACTGACGGTAAAATTGATATTTTTGTTTCAGGAGTCGGCACAGGCGGAACGATTACCGGCGTGGCAGAGGTTTTAAAAGAAAAGAAACCAGGGCTTAAAATAATTGCGCTTGAGCCTCAAAAGTCACCTGTATTATCCGGAGGCGCACCCGGCCCGCATAAAATACAGGGTATAGGAGCCGGTTTTGTGCCGGATGTCTTACGCAGGGATTTAATAGATGAAATATTGTGTGTTAAAGATGAGGATGCCATAGCGTATGCGGAGAGATTGGCGAAAGAAGAGGGTATCCTGGCCGGTAATTCAAGCGGAGCAGCCGCCTGGGCAGCAGTTGAAGTTGCAAAGCGAAAAGAAAATAAAGGCAAATTAATTGTTACGGTTTTACCCGATACAGGAGAGAGGTATTTATCTACGTGGTGAGAAGTTCAATTCAAAAGATTAATGGTTTAATCTTTGTAATCTATCAGTAACTACTGTAATCAGGTATAATTCCGATTATACTTGATGGTTATACCGGGAGGTGTTTATGGCTAAGACAATTGCAGAAATTAATGAAAAGATTAGAAATGGTAAAGTGGCCGTAGTAACCGCAGAGGAGATGGTTGATATTGTTAAAAGCAAAGGCGCCAAAATCGCCGCAAAAGAAGTCGATGTTGTCACAACCGGAACCTTTGGCCCAATGTGTTCATCGGGAGCCTACCTCAATGTAGGCCACTCAAAACCTAAAATAAAATTAGGAGGCGGCAAAGTTACCTTAAACGGTGTGCATGCTTATGCTGGTTTTGCCGCCGTGGATATTTATATCGGGGCAACCGCTCTTTGCGATGACGACCCGCGCAATAAGGTTTTTCCCGGGGCATTCGCTTATGGCGGAGGCCATGTTATCGAGGATTTAGTCAAAGGCAAAGATATTATCCTTGAGGCATCAGGTTACGGCACAGACTGTTACCCGCGCAAGAAAATTAAAACATATATTAACATTAAAGATATTAATGAAGCAGTGCTTTTTAATCCAAGGAACCTCTATCAGAATTATAATATCGCAGTTAACCTTTCAGAGAAGCCAATCTACACATATATGGGTACGCTTTTGCCTAAATGCGGCAATGCAAACTACTGCAGTGCCGGTCAGCTCTCTCCTTTTTTAAACGACCCATATTACCGGACCATAGGTATCGGCACAAAGATTTTGTTAGGCGGGGGCATCGGTTATATAGCGTGGTGGGGCACACAGCATAATCCCGGAGTAAACCGGGCAGACAATGGAACTACACTCGTTCCTGCCGGAACCGCCGCCGTAATCGGAGATTTGAAGCAGATGAGTCCTGACTGGTTAAAAGGAGTAAGCTTCTTGGGGTATGGCGTTACCCTTACCGTAGGAATCGGAGTGCCTATACCAATTCTTGATGAGGAAATGGCCCGGTTTACCGGTATATCGGATGACGGGATAACAGCAAGTATAGTTGATTACAGCAAAGCTTACCCTCAGGGCATAGCGGAAAGTTTAGGCAGGGCGAGCTATGCTGAGTTAAGAAGCGGTAAAATCAAAGTCCAGGGCAAGGAAGTCCGCACTGCGGCTATTTCGAGTTACAACAAGGCAAGAAAAATAGCCGGTGAACTTAAGAACCAGATTAAACAAGGCGGATTTCTCTTAACCGAGCCTGTTGCTGCATTTCCTTTGGCCGATTCCGGATATAAATTTAAACCGCTGAAAGAAAGGGAGGTAGCTGAATAACCCGATGAATTAACCGCGGGCCTTTAGTATTTTGATTTTTGGCAGTTAATTTTAGTTTAAAAAAGAGGTGGTATTTATGTACTCAAAAAAGATTGTGCTCCATTTTCCGTCAAACCTTGTTGATAAGCCGATTATTCATAAACTCACCAAGGATTTTGATTTAGAATTTAATATTCTTAAAGCATTGGTAAATCCCAAAGAGGAAGGGCTCATGGTGCTTGAGCTTACGGGTGAGAAAAAGAAGTACGATGAAGCCTTAAAATATTTACGCGGCGAGAAAGTTAAAGTTCAGGATTTAGAAAAGGATGTTAAGCGGGATGATAAGAAATGTGTGCATTGCGGCCTATGTGTAGGAGTATGCCCGGTAGCCGCCCTGGAGCTAGATGCTTCTTCCTGGGAGCTAAAATTTTCAGAAGATAAATGCATTGCCTGTGAGATGTGCGTTAAAGTTTGTCCGTATAAAGCAATGTCAGTAAGATTCTAAACCCTCCTTCCTTAGAATATATTGTAATTATAAAAATTTCTGTTAAAATACGTCTTGGTCTGGTCAATTTTGTAGGGGCAGATCCCCGTATCTGCCCGTTATTTTTTCTAATAGTAAGGGGGAGTAAATGGCGGATAAGATTTTCAGCAGTATCGGTGAAAAGGAAGTTACAAGGGCAATCGTAAATGAGTTTGCTAAACAGTTTTGTGAGTATACCGAGAGTGATGTTGTTATTATCGGTGCCGGGCCAAGCGGCCTGATAGCCGGGAAAGAGCTTGCGGCTTCGGGATTTAAAGTTTTAATCGTTGAGCGCAATAATTATCTGGGAGGAGGTTTCTGGATCGGCGGCTACCTTATGAATAAACTTACGGTAAGGGCACCTGCTCATAAAATTCTTGATGAGCTGGGAGTTCCCTATAAAGAAACAAATCCGGGACTTTTTGTCGCCGACGGCCCTCATGCCTGTTCAAAATTAATTGCTGCCGCCTGTGATGCAGGAGTAAAAGTAGCCAATATGACAGTTTTTGAAGATATAGTTTTAAGAGAGAATAACCGGGTAGCCGGTGCGGTTATAAACTGGACACCCGTTCAAGCACTTCCCCGCCAGATTACCTGCGTTGACCCCGTTGCAATCGAGTCAAAGGTGGTTATTGATGCAACCGGCCATGATGCCTGCGTATGCCGGAAACTTGAAGAGCGCGGCCTGCTTAAAACTAGAGGCTACGGAGCCATGTGGGTAGAGCGTTCCGAAGATTTGCTGGTTGAGCATACCGGAGAAGTTACTCCCGGATTAATCGTGATAGGTATGGCAGTTTCAACTATGTACGGCCTTCCCCGTATGGGGCCGACTTTTGGCGGCATGCTTCTTTCCGGAATAAGAGGCGCCTCGGTTGTTAAGGATAAGCTTATGGAATTATCAGCCATAACCAAGTAGACATTTGATTATTCCATCTAAGCATGGTGACTCTTTCAAATATATACCTTTACGAATGCCTTAGCCCGCCGGAATATAATGTTGACGAGTTGATTTCATATTTGCAGAATTTTTATCCTCCAGTAAAGCCTTCAAAGGAAAATGATTTTTTTGTAAAGACAACAAGCCGCTTTGATTGTGACATTAATACTCTGGCTTTAGAAATTGCCCGTTGCAGAGTTTTGGACGTGGCTAAAGCGTCAGAGGGTATTGTTCCTTTTCCTCAGGAAATTGATTTCGAAAAAAGAAGGCTCGCCGGTAAAATAAACAGTAAGGGTATTATATATGATGGAATCTGCCTTCAGAATATTTGCCGCCGATATTTATTGAGAAATGAGTCTTCTATATCCGACTGCCGCATAATCCTTACAAACCAGCTTATCGCAAGTTTTGATGAAAATGATAAACGTTACCACTTAAGGGTTGGAATTTATGGAATCCCGAATATTATTTCTACAAGCGGGATTATCGAAGCCCTGGCAAGACCGAGGGAATTTTATGTTAAATTGCAGTTGGGCATAGACCCCTTGGTTTTAAATAAAGATTTTGGCGCAGATATTATTAATTATGATGATTCAAGATTAACAGAGATATTAAAAGGATATTTGCTTCAGGCGCTGTTTTATCAAATATCCGGCGACCCCTTTTGCCAGGATAGGGGATGCCGGCTTTATAACGCCCACTGGCAAAAAGAGGCAATTTACGCCCAAATAGAGAGCGGATACGAACTTTGCCCTGCTCACCAAAAGATGGTTCTTTCTTATATCTGCTGTAAAACAGAAGGAACCCGAAATCATCAATCTGATTAAGCACAATTTTAATTTATAAAAATAGGCTTGACATACCCTACTGGGGTATGGTATACTTAAAACGTGTAAAATAGGCAATTGCATTTAGAATCCACAGTTTAAAAAAAGCGAGGTTTTAAAAGGAGATGAAACATGAACCAGAAAACGACCCATAGTGAAAACTTGGCTTCTCTTAAGCGCGTTGAAGGGCAAGTTAAAGGAATACAAAGAATGGTTGACGGGGAGAAATACTGTATTGATATTATTACTCAAATTTATGCTTCAATCAACGCTTTGCATGCAGTAGCAGAGAATATTTTTAGCAAACATATTGAGCATTGTGTGGTGTCTGCTTTAAAGGGCAGGTCTCAAACAGAGCGGAGCCAGAAAATAAAAGAAATGATGCTTGTTTTAAAAAGGTTTCGGAAAATGGGCTAAAACCTTTAGCAATGAGGAGCGGTTAAATGAATTATAAAAAAATACTAATCATTTTAGTCGTCGCGTGTTTTCTTTATATGCGCTCAGGCAGCTGTTATGCAAAAGTACGCATTGGCGAGAGAAAAAAACAATTGAGAGAGGCAGAGATATATATAGGAAAGGAAATATCCACAGATGTATTAGAGGGGTTAACTTTGAATGATTATATAAGGTTAGGTTTAGGCAATAACCCGGGGTTAAAAGCCCGTTTTTATCAGTGGAAATTTTCTTTTAGAAAAATTACCGAAGCCTTTTCGCTGCCTGATCCCCAATTTACATACACAAACTACATTGAAGAGGTAGAGACGCGCGTCGGGCCGCAGGAAAGTGCATTCTCTATTGCCCAGAAGTTTCCTCTTCCGGATAAGCTCTGGCTTCGAAAAAGCAAGGCTTTTAGCGCGTCGGAAGAAGTTTTTTATGAATTCGAAAAAAGCCGCCTCGGCCTTATTTATAACATTACCGATGCATATTATGAATATCTTTACCTTGGCAAAGAGATTCTTCTAACAAAAGAGAACATAAAACTGTTGAAAAATATTGAGAGCGTTGCACAGGCAAAATATAAAGCTGCCTTAACCAAAAATCAGGATTTGCTCAAAGTTCAGGTTGAGCTGGGCAGACTTGAGAATAATTTATACAGCCTCAAGGATTTGAGGAAGCCCCTTGCAGCCCGCTTAAATGCGCTGTTGAATTTTCCCGTAGATACCGTTCTGCCTTGGCCCAATGACTCTTTAGAAGATGCTGTCATGGATGATAAATATACGGCGGTAGATGAGCTTTATTATACTTTCAGGCAAAACAATCCCGATATTTTAGCGCTTTCTCAGAATGTTGAAAAGAACAGGGATGCCCTGAAGCTTGCAAAGAGGGAATTTTTCCCTGATCTTACGGTTGCGGTTACACGCATTGTTACAGCCGATGCCCTTAATTCAAGCGTTGTTGACAGCGGTAAAGACCCTCTAATGGTTATGTTCTCCGTAAATGTACCGATTTGGTTTAGCCGCCTAAACGCAGGGGTTGAAGATGCGCGCGCATCCATGAAGGCAGCTGAGAGTTTGCTGGAAAGTAAGGAAAATGAATTGTTGTCAAAGCTTGCGCTGGTTCACTATAAAATGCGTGATTCTTTGCGGCAATCCTATTTATACAAAGATGCTTTATTACCAAAAGCAGCCCAGGCGTTAAATGCAACTCAATCTGGATATGAAGGGGGAGGAGTAGATTTTCTTTCCCTTATAGATGCCCAAAGAGTGCTTCTTAATTTCCAGTCAGCTTATTATCGTCAAAATGCCAATTTTTATCAGCGCTTAGCTGAATTAAAGAGTTTATTGGGAGAGCTTCAAGCCAATAAAGAATGGTAATGATTAGCAGATATTTGGGCCAGCAAAAAGGAGAACGATCATGTTAAAGAATTTTTTTATTAATATACGGAATGAGATCCGCGCTGAAGGAAAGAAACATTGGAAATTAATTGCTGTTGGTGTTGTTGTCGGGTTCGTTGCGGCCAGTGTTTTTTCATGGAAAGGCCATAAAGTAAACGAATCCCATACGGTCCGGGGCGCGGATGAGGCGAATCAGAAAAAGAAGACGAGTGGTGAGCGAAGTCGAACCATAAAGTATTGGACGTGTTCCATGCACCCTCAAATAAAACTTCCCAAGGAGGGCTTATGCCCAATTTGCGCGATGGATCTTATTCCCGTTTATGAAGGCGGCGGTGAAGACGATGAGGGGCATTTAGTTTCTTTGACGCTCAACGAGTCTGCTCAGGAATTAGCCGAGATTGAAACCGAAGAAGTTAAATATCAGGAAGTTTCTAATGAAGTAAGGCTGGTAGGAAAGGTTGATTATGATGAAGCCCGGCTTATCTTTATAAGCGCATGGGTCCCCGGCCGCATTGACAGGCTTTTTGTCGATTTTACCGGCACAAAAGTAAGAAAAGGCGACCACCTCATTGAATTATACAGCCCGGAGTTATTGGCAGCACAGGAAGAATATTTGCAGGCGATCAATAATTTACAAAACTCCCAGGATAGCCAGCTAAGCGTAATTCGGGATACGGCAAAAACTACTCTTAATAGTTCTAAAGAAAAATTAAGATTATATGGTATTAACGAGCAGCAAATTGATGAGATTGTTAAGCGCGGAGCTCCTGATGAGCATATGACCGTATATTCTCCTGCTACAGGAACGGTTATCCATAAAAATGGCTTTGAGGGCATGTATATTAAGACCGGAGATAAAATTTATACGATTGCGGATTTAAGCAAGGTTTGGTTATTTTTGGACGCCTATGAAAGCGACATTCAATGGCTGCATTATGGACAGGATGTTAGAGTCGAAGTAGAGAGTTTTCCGGGAGAAGTCTTTCACGGCAAAATCGCGTTTATTGAACCGTTTGTAGATGAAAAGACAAGGACGATAAAATTAAGGGTGAACGTTGACAACAGGGAGGAGAAACTGAAACCTGGGATGTTTGTGCACTCAACGATACATGCGGTCTTGGGAGAAGGCGGAAAAGTTTTTGAAGAGGGCTTAGCAGGCAAATGGATCTGTCCGATGCATCCGGATATTGTAAAAGAGAAGCAGGAACCGTGTGATATTTGCGGTATGGATTTGATCAAAACCAGCGAGTTTGGTTTTGCCGAAAAACCGGCTGCGCAAAAGCAGGTTCTTGTTATTCCCAAAACAGCCCCGTTGATCACCGGTAAACGAGCTGTTGTATATGTTGAAAACGAAACGGAAAAAAACACTATAAAACGATATGAAGGCCGTGAGGTGGTTCTTGGGCCTCGCGCAGGTGGTCAGTATATAGTTCTTTCAGGGTTAGCCGAAGGCGAACGTGTTGTGACAAAAGGTAACTTTAAGATTGACAGTGCCCTTCAGATTCAGGCAAAACCAAGTATGATGAATCCTGCCGGGTATTACAGTGAAACAGATACACAATAAACAAAATTTATTATGTTGAATAATATAATTAGTTTTTTTCTTGAGAATAAACTGGTGACAGCTTTATTTGTTATAGGAATAATTATTTGGGGGCTTGCTGTCATGCCCTTTGATATCAAAGAAAGCATTGTGCCCAGAGGCCCTGTTCCGGTTGATGCTATTCCCGATATTGGAGAAAACCAGCAGATCGTTTTTACCGAGTGGATGGGGCGTTCTCCTCAGGACATGGAAGACCAAGTAACGTATCCTTTGTCGATATCGCTGCAAGGGATCCCGGGTGTTAAGAGTATCCGCAGTTACTCCGCCTTTGGATTTTCTACGATATATGTGATTTTTAATGAGAGTGTTGATTTTTATTGGTCCCGGTCACGTGTCCTTGAGCGTTTAAGCAGCGCTCAAAAGGATTTGCCCGATGGAGTAGTTCCCACGATAGGCCCTGATGCAACGGCTCTTGGGCAGATATTTTGGTATACATTGGAAGGCAAGGGTTTCAGCCTGGATGAATTACGTTCGATTCAGGATTGGTATGTTAAATATTCCTTACAATCGGCAGAAGGAATCAGTGAGGTTGCCTCTGTAGGAGGGTATGTTAAGGAATATCAAATCGATGTGGATCCTGATGCTATGCGCAGCTTTGGAGTGGGTTTGCAGGATATTATTATGGCTGTTAAGAACGCTAATATTGATGTCGGGGCAAAAACGCTTGAATTCAATCGCGCGGAATATGTTATTAGGGGCATAGGCTTTATAAAAAATCTAAAAGACGTTGAGAATATCATTATTAAGACAAATGATAATGTACCCATTTATGTGAAGAATGTCGCCAGCCAGGTAAACCTTGGCCCGGCGCTGAGAAGAGGAGCTTTGGAT
>JBDRDJ010000014.1:0-22038 GCA_043820815.1 Candidatus Omnitrophota bacterium | reverse complement strand
CATAAAATATCTCTTAGATACCCGCGCATAATAAACTACGGCTTAATTTCAATTATAACCCTGTTTAGCCTGCTGTCTATGCTTCGTAACTATGAATATAAAAATCCCTTAGTCTTCTGGCAGGTATCGGTTGAGAGGAATCCTAAAAGCTTTCTTGCCTATGATAACTTAGCCAGGGAGTATAAGAAAATGGGTGCCTTCAGAGAAGCTGAATGGGCGCTTAAGAAGGCTTTGAACTATGCTTATCCGTTAGCGAATAAAAAGAGGGTGGCTTTAAATCTCGCAAAACTCTACAGCGACTTTAACTATCCGGATAAAGCAATCGACCTTGTAAATAGCCAAGTCCTGAATGCAGCTCCCATACCGGAAGGGGCATATAATTTCTTAGGAGCTATACATCTTAAAACAGGTAATGAAAAAGATGGCCTTAAAGCTCTACGGCAGGAGATGATGCGGTTTCCTCAAAAAGTTGACCCTTATATTAATTTAGGGATATATTATATCAAGAAGGAAGAATTTGATAAAGCAGAAGATAGTTTTATAGAAGCTCTTAAGCGCGACCCCGATAACAGGGTTGCCCGTGAAGGGTTAATTTTGGCAAAATCCAAACAGAAATTGTTAAAGGAATAAAGCCAAACCTTAATGACCCGCCGCTATCATTCGTGGGAATTCGTAATTTAGCAGCCGCAATCTCCGCTAAACTCCGGGGATCTTGTACCGGAAGCAATATAATTTCCTGCTAAATCAGCGATATCGTTAGATTCGATATAGCCCTCTTCGTCTTCATTAAATTCAACTGGAAACTTTAAAACGATGACATCACGACGGTATTCTATTTTCTCGGGATGAATCTCACGCTTATTTGTAATCGCCTTATAGTTCTCTTCTTTGGTTGCGCTTTCTTCGTCTAAGGCCTCGCTAAACTTAAGTATAATTATATCAGAAGCCTCTACAATAATACTTTCTATTTCAGGAGGAAAAATATCTTTATCTTTAAAGGCGATATTATCAGTTAAGGGTTCAAGGTGAATTTGAGACGGATAAGGAAAACAGGTGTAAATAAAAACAGGCATTGTTAGAATAATAAAAATAAATTTTAAAATAATATTATGCATCGGATAAATTGTAACTAAACAAAAGGTAACGGTTAAAACTTAAGGCCGCTTTCATGAGAAGGATTCATCCGGCGAAGCCTGCGCGACATATCCTGGATTATCCTGAAAAGCATCTTAACTGCAAGGCGCGGATGCTGAGAAATAAGGCGGGTGAAATCCTGGCGGGTTATTTCAAGAAGACAGGACTCTTCAAGGGTACTTGCATTTGCAGTGCGCAGAGTCCGCTCTATAAGAGAAATTTCGCCGAAAAAATCACCGGGGAAAAGGGTAATCAGCTCTTTCTCATCGTCTCCTTTACCGGTAGAAATTTTAATGGCCCCTGAGATTATAACGTACATAGTGTCTCCTGTATCTTTCTCGGAAACTACCTGGATATGGCGCTCATACCGCTTTTCTTTAAAAAAATCTAATAATTGTGCGAGCTCCTGAGCGGAAAGCAAGCCAAACAAAAATAAATGTTTTAATTCTTTTAATCTTTCTTCATCCATAAAAACCTCCTTCAATGAGTCTCATTAGATAAACAACATATCTATTTGGGTATTCATCCGTTTTATTCTTTTTCCCATCTCCTGTATTATACGGTAAAGCAATTTGATGCCTGTCTGGGGAAATTGAGAGATAAGCTTAGCAAAATCGTCACGGTGTATTTCAAAGACAACCGCATCTTCAATAACAGTGGCGGAAGCGGTCCTTGGGATACAATCAAATAACGCTATCTCACCGAAAAAATCACCGGGGCCAAGAACAATAAGCTCCTGCTCTTCTGTTAACGGCCCAGAGCCTCCTTCTTTATGGCACCTGGATATCTTAATTGAGCCTGAAAGCAAGACATACATGGTTGACCCTTCTTCTTTTTCCGAGAATACTTTATCACCGCGGGAGAATTTTCTCTCTTTGAAGCAAGGAAGGATCTTTCCAATTTCATCTTTTGTAACCAACTCGAACAAAAATATTTTTTGCAACTCCTGTGAATAATTACCTTCCATATAAAACCTCCAGTCTTTCTGTATAAATTTTGAAACAGCTACAATATATCAGCTAAAACTGATTTATTATTTACTATCCAACCAGCCACGTCTTCAACCACTTCAAAGAATTTCTTTTTAGGGCGCCAATTAAAAACAGAGGCTGCATAAGAGTAATCCGTAATATACCAGCATAGATCGCCTTCTCTTGTTTTATTCTTTCCGTAAATAGGCACCTTGTTAGAAGTAATATTCTTACAGGCTTCAGTCAGCTCACGTAAAGAAAAACTACATTCAAGGCCTCCTCCTATATTAAAAGTTTTACCGCTGTTTTCAGAGAAATTCAAAAGCTGAAGGTTTATTAATGAAAATAAATCGTCAATATGAATGCAGTCTCTAACCTGCTTTCCTGTGCCTGACCAGCCCAAATAATTAAGGGGCCTATTGTATATATGCGAATTAATCCAGAAAACAACTATCCCCTGGTCAACTTTGCCCATCTGCCAGGGGCCGGCAATCACTCCGCACCGGTTTACTATAGCCCTTAGTTTTCTAAAATGGATAAATTCCTCAAGCAGAAGCTCGCAGGCAAATTTACTCGCCCCGTAAAAGGTCTTTGCCCCGCTGAGAGTAAAATCTTCCCTGATGCCCTTTGAAGATACGCCCTTTAAAGCTTGCGAACCTGATAAAATAAACCTGTTTTTATTTTCCTTAAAGCCAAGGGCATTTATCCGTTCATAAGGATAAACCCTGGATGTGCTTAAGAAAAGGACATCTGCGTTAATATTGTTTGCGTGCTCAAAACAGTTGAAAGCTCCGGCAAGATTAGTATTGAAAAGATAAGACAGCCCCTTATCTATCCCGGCAATGCAAGAAGGCTCGGCAGAGCATTCAATCAGAAGATCATAGCTTAAACCTTCAAAATCATCCTTGTTTCTTATGTCGCCGTGTATAAAATCAATACCGCCTGTTTTAAGCCGCCCGAGCGCAAGTTCGGAGCCGCGCCTTTTCAAATTATCTAAAGCAATGACTTTGATTCGAGGATAAGAATCCTTAAAACGCAAAGCAAGATTAGAACCGACAAAACCTGCTCCGCCCGTAATAAGAATTCTCTTGTAGGGTAATTTCATTATTTGGAAACTGAAGTTTTCATTATTGCCTGACAGGCTTCATCCATTATTGAATTGATACCATGACGGTAACTCCAATCGGGATAATGAGATTTAAATTTATCTACGTTTGAAATATACCAGATATGATCCCCTATACGGTTTTCTCCGGAATAAAGAACATCTGCTTTCTTTTTTAATTCCTTTTCAAAATAACCGATTGCTTCTTCCATGGAGATATTAGAATGCCTGCTTCCTCCGATATTATATACCTGGGCAGGCTTGGGATTTTTATAGAAATGCCAGAAAGCATTAACCAGATCAAATGAATGAATATTGTCTCTTACCTGCTTACCTTTATATCCGTAAATGGTATAACGCTTACCGGTTGCGATACACTTGGCAAGGTAGGCTAAAAAACCATGAAGCTCAGCTCCTTTATGAAGCGGCCCGGTCAGACAGCCTCCCCTAAATATTCCTGTGCGCATGCCAAAGTATTTTCCGTACTCCTGAACTAAAATATCAGCAGAAACTTTTGAAGCACCGAACAGGCTGTGGGTAGAATAATCAATAGACATAGACTCAGAAATACCATTATAATACTGGTGGTCTGAAGGAAGCTCCCACCGGGAATCAAGCTCGATAAAAGGAAGGTTATTGGGGCTGTCACCATATACCTTATTGGTTGATGTAAAAATAAATACCGCCCCGGGAGAATATATTCGGCAATTTTCAAGTACGTTCAGGGTTCCGTTTGCGTTTATTTCAAAATCTGTAAATGGCTCATTTTTTGCCCAGTCATGCGAAGGCTGGGCTGCTGCATGAATGATTAATTCAAAAGGGTGTTTCTTGAAAACACTCTCAAGCGATCTTTTGTCGCGTATGTCAATGCTATAGTGCGTATATTTATTCTTATAAGTTTGTTCCAGGCACCTTCTTGTTTCCTGAGTGCTGGCTTCGCTGCCAAAGAAATAAGCGCGCATATCATTATCTATACCAACCACGCTAAAATCTCTTTCAATAAAGAATTCAACTGCTTCTGCGCCAATCAAACCTGCCGAACCGGTGATCAATACAGACTTCATCGCATAATCTCCTTATTCTTACGGAAAAATTAACCTGAAAACCACTTATTATCTTACCACGCCCCGAATAAGATGACAAATCCGAATATAGTACAGTTATCTTTTAACTATGGTTATTTTCTTTTTAAAGAAATCGCGGATTGCCTTTGAAATATAGTTAATATCAGCGGTTCTTAAAAAAGGGTGCGACGGCAATGAAAGCACTGTTTTAACGCAGCGAAAAGTATTAGGCAAGGAGCCTATGACTTTAGCACTCGTAAATGCTTTCATCTTATCTAGAGATAAAGGATAATAAATACGGGCTGAAATTCCAAGGTTATTAAGGTGTTTCACTAACTGATCCCGCAACCTGGCGGGAACTTTTATGGTATAAAGGTTATAAACGTGCCGGCAGCTCTTGGGCTCCTGAGGAAGCTTAACAGCGGAAACATTTCTTAATCTCTCATTATAACTCAAGGCGATCTGCCTTCTCTTTAAGTTAAAGCGCTCAATATAACGCATTTTAACCAGTAAAACCGCGGCCTGAAAAGAATCAAGGCGGGAATTGTATCCGATATGTGAAGCATTATAAAGTTCTTCCTGTCCATGATTTCTTAAGGCTTGAGCTAAGGTTGAAATTTCTTTTGAATCGGTTGCAATCAGGCCTGCGTCGCCGTATGCAGCTAAGTTTTTTGAGGGGAAAAAACTAAAGGCTCCGCAATCGCCAAATGTGCCGGATTTTCTACCGTCTAATTGAGCCCCGAAACTCTGGGCTGCGTCTTCTAATACAAAGATTTTATGTTTCCTGGCAATACTTGTTATCTTCTTTATATCACAGCAAAGGCCGTAAAGATGAACCGGCATAACACCTACTGTCGAAGACGTTATAGCCTGTTTAAACTGGCAAGTGTCTATGGTGAAAGTATCTGGGTCAATATCTACAAAAACCGGCTTTGCGCCGCTATGGGCAATTGCCTCGGCTGTTGCGATAAATGTGAAAGCAGTCGTTATAATTTCATCAGTTTTGTTAAAATAAGGCTTTTTAAGCCGGGATATTGCTAATGAACGTAAAGACAAAATAAGCGCATCGGTTCCGGAATTAACACCTATTGCATATTTCACACCTAAGTACGAAGCAGCCTTTTTCTCAAAATCATATACCGGCTTGCCCAGAATCCAATTGTGCGACTTAAAACAGCCGTCTATATTGCTCTTAATTTCCTGCCGCATCAAAGCATATTCTTCTGATAAATTAACTAATCCGATATTACGCACTTTAGCCATAGTATTTAAATTTTAACTTTGAAACGAGATGCTCAAGGCTATTATACTAAAAAATATTGATTAATAAAGTTATCTTTACAAAAGCGGCCCGTAATAAACAATGAAATTATTCTCTTTTTTTCTTAAAGCGCAAAGCAGCCTGCTCTTTAATCGTATCAAATCCTGCGCATAAACCCAAAACCCCCCAAAATAACGTGACGATAACCCTATCGGCTAAAGCAATCGCTGCTGCGGTTTTTAACAACAGCCCTCCTTCGAGCAGTATAGCAACAAGGCCGGTTTCTTTAAACCCTATGCCGGCGGGAGCCGGAGAAAGATATCCAACAGTGAAAGAAACAGCGATAATCTTAACAATATCTGCGATGGAAGGGTAATAGTTAAATATTTTGAAAAGGAAAAAGTAATATGCGACGAAACAAGCGGTATTTAACGCAGCAAGAGGCAGTATATATAAAACTCTTATACCGGTCTTTATAAAACTTTCAAATGCGGGCTTCATCCTGATAGAAAGGGCCTTTCGCTTAAGCCAAACGGCTGTAAGGAAGAATACCGTAAAGATAACAACTACCCAGGGAAATCTGGCCGTGAGTCTTAAACCGAAATACAAACCCAATATCAACCATATCGATACATTCAGAACTTCAATAATTAAGAAATTTCCCATGGCTTTGTAAGGGCTGATTTCCTTATTGCGCCATATATAGCTTGAAGCAAGGTAGCCGGTTCCTGTAAACAAAAATTTGTTAAGAGCTGTTGCTATGCATGTTACCTTAAAAGCGTCTTTGAAAACAATTTTTCTTTGCGACAAAATATAAAAGCTTAAAGCATTAAGTATTGCTCTTGCGGGAATAAGAACTACGATAATAAGAAAACTCATCTTGCCCCTTGCCTTAAAATATAAAGGCTGTGCTCGGAATTACTAATCTTTTTTACTATTTTGAATTTTCCACCGTATTGCATGGAAGGATCCAGCTCTATATTATTTACCGAATGGTACAACGCAGTATCTGCCGAAAGTATCCTTTTTTTGCGGTCTATCTGAGACTGATCGTAAAATTCAACACCTTTTAAAGAGTCATACTCTTTAAAGAATTGGCCAAGTAATTGCTTCTCTTTTTCGGCATTGAAACGCTCTTTGCCAAAAGGAATTTCTTCTATTTCGGGATTAAAATCGTATTTAGTTAAATAGTAATTAATTCCATAATAAGGGTGGTATTGGCCAAGCAATATCATACTTTTAACATTAGGCCTTTGACTTAACCATTTTATAGCCTGATCATAGGGGTATATATACTCTGCCGTGTCAACACCGGGGGAACCCCAATTAGGAAAGCGTATACCGCTGGCATGGATGGGCGATAAAGAAATATTTGCCGCGACTACAGAAGCGGCCACTAAACCCCAAAAGCGTAAAGGGAGTGAAGTTATAAAATAGTAAGCCCCCACAAACAACACTGGAAGCAAGAATAAGTTCCAACGCGAATAACCGATATAAACATCCTCTCCCATGAAGAAAATCATGGAACACAAGAACAGCAAAACACACATAACCGCCGAAATCCTGTCCTTCTTAAACAAAGAAAACAAACCACCGATACCAATAATCATAAAAGGGCCAGTTTGGACAAATAGCGCTTTAAAAAAGATTAAATAATTGCTTAAATCAATAAGGTTAGAGAAATTCATTCCATACTGCCTGTAGCCTGAAAATTTCAGCCTAAAGAAAATATACATAATTAATGGAGCTGCAACAAGGACTGTTACCTTAAACTCCTCTTTTACCGCTTGTTTTATTTCTCTCCTTGAAATCTTAATATGGTATATCATTCGAGCGGTTAATAACGCGAAGATAAAAACCAGCACTGTTTCTTTTAAAAAGGGTACTATTAGAAGACAAAGCCAAGAAGGCCTTTTTATCAGGTTAAGGTAATCAGACTTAACCAACGATTTCATATCAAACAAACAAATAACCATCAAAAGCATAATCGGAAGCTCGAGATAAAGAAACGTGGAATAGAAATAAACTAAAGGGATTGTTACAAATGAAAAAGCCAAAAACAGGCAAACGAGCCTGTTTTTGGTAAAATAATTGAATTTATAGAAAAGAAACCAGCCGAGCAGGATAACTGCTATAAACGGCCCGCCTCTGTATAAAGCAACATCGCCATATTTGTAGGGGTATGTGAACAATAAACTGAACCATCGCTCTACCAAAGGATAGCGTTTCGCTTTCGCTGTAATAAGCTTAAGAAACGGTGAATTTAAATCAATGCAGCTAACCAGAATTATCAAAGAAACATATACATATCCGATCATTTTTCTGCTTGAGGAAATATTAAGCCTCCCTATAACAATAACGGATAAGGCGATACAAAAAGCAAATATAAAAGCCGGTAAAGGAGCCTCTATTATTAATCGGATAATTGAATCGAAAAACAATGCGATATATTTAGACAGGACAATAACAGAATTTATATGGTACCCCTCATCCCCGCGCCAAGGGATATCCGCCCCTAAGGGTTTATAATTAACAAGGTAAATAAGAGCTGCCAATACAGAAAGAAACAACCCATCATGCAAGCGATATGGCAAATTAACATCTGAGGACGCATGCTTGGCCCAGAAAACACCAAAACCCGCCAGAACGATTAAGCCTATAACTTTAAAAGCAGGGGTACTAAACACATTCCAATAAGGAGAGTAGATATAGGCAAAGCAATAAAAAAGGAATAAACTTTTAAAAATAAATTCTTTTTTTATTGTCTGGTTGGAATCGAACAGGTGAAAAATTAAGTAACAGGCAATTGCCAGACGAAGGATAAAGAAAGGCAGGCTAAAAAAAAGAAAAAGAAGCAAACTTGAAATTATTTTGCCTTGTTTATCTTGAAAAATAGAAGCCGGCTTTAAGAAAATTCTCATATTCTTAATTTTAATTTTCTAAAACCGATGAGGGACATTTTTAAAAGAAGCAATCCGTGCTTGAATCGTTCAATTTTTATTTCTCCGTATGTCCTCTTGTGATAGCGGATGGGAATATCGATTATCTTAAGGCTAAGGCGTGAAGCCCCAAAAAGAAGGTCAAAATCGCCAAAGGGGTCGAAATCTCCAAAATATGCCCTGTTTTCCTTCATCTTTTGATATTGGCCCTTAAAAAGGCACTTTGTGCCGCAGAGGGTATCGCTTACGCGCTGGCCGATTAGCCAGGTAAACACCATGCTGAAAAATTTATTTCCCAGATAATTTAAAAACCGCATTGCTCCTTTTTCTTGAGGATACACCATCCGCGATCCGTTTACAAAATCAGCCCTGCCTTCGGCTAAAGCACAGTAGAATTTATCAAGATCTTCCGGAGCAACCGTTAAGTCGCTATCTAAAATCATCAAAATATCGCCGCCTGCGGTATCAAACCCTAAACGCACGGCATCGCCTTTTCCGGCTTTAAGCATTTTGTCCGGGCATGTATCACCGGGGGCGGGGTTCTGATGTATAAGAGTAATCAGTTTTTCATCTTTATAAAGATCCTGCATCCTCTTTATCTCATCGACCGTGCCGTCTGTTGAGCCTCCGTCAACAAAAATAAGCTCTGTCAGGCTTGAAATCTGAGGCATTCTGCGCACGCAGGGTTCGATATTTCCCGCTTCATTGCGGCAGGGTATAATTACCGAACAGGGAATATCTTTGGTTGCCGTATCAAAAATAGGCCTTGCAACCGCATACGTTATAGAACCCAAACGTTTTATAAACGGCAGGCGGCTTATAAAATCATCAATTTTGCCCGAAAAAGGCAGAAGAAGAAAAGGAACAGGCAGATGAAAACCGCTTTCCTCTATTTCATAACCGGCTAAATTCAAAAAATTACGGATATCGCCCACGGAGAGCCAGCTATTTTGCTTATCCTCCATTTTAAGCCCTAAAAATTCAAGGAAAAGAAGCGGCAGATACCAGAGGATATTATAGACAGAAATAACAACTCTTGTATGCCCATAAGAAACTTTCTTAATTTCTCGAAGGGCCATCCAGATATCAGAAAATAGCCCGATTGTATCACAAATAACTACATAATCGAACTTCTCATTCATATCTAAACATTGGGCATCACCGAGGCGGAAATCAAGATGGGGATATTTCTCTTTTGCAATCTCAACCATCCCTTTAGATATATCAATACCTGTGCCCTTAGAAGGTTTAAGGCCGGCCAAAAGATTGCCTGTTGCACAGCCTATTTCAAGAACATTTTTACCGTAAGGAACGAACTTAGAAAAAAGCCTTATAATTTTATTATGATAGAAACTATTTCGCTTGCACCATTTATTCCGCTTATGCGATACTTTATCAAAATGATTAGCTAATTCATTTTGGGCCATTAAACACCTCTCCATATAAAGGATTTGCAAACGAAATTATCGTATTAGGAACTAATCCACTTTCCACCAGCGCTGGGGAAATTTATCCTTTAGCATTTGATCGCCCTGGCCTATGGGCTTAAGGCCTGCATGGCGCATATCCGCATCTACCATTATCTTAACAAGGTCACTAAAATTAACTTTGGGGGCCCAACCTATTTCTTTCTTCGCCTTAGAGGTTTCTGCTATCAGGCATTCAACTTCCATAGGCCGCATATATCGCTGGTCTATTTCAACAAATTTCCTATAGTCTAATTTTACGTATTCGAAAGCTGCTTCGAGAAATTCCTCAACCGTATGGCTTGCGCCTGTTCCGATAACATAGTCACAGGGAGTGTCTTTCTGCAATATCATCCACATAGCCTCTACATATTCCGGAGCATACCCCCAGTCTCTTTTTGCGTTAAGGTTGCCGAGGTAAAGTTTTTTCTGCTTCCCGGAGATAATATTTACGATTGCTCTTGTGATTTTTCTCGTAACAAACGTTTCTCCCCGCCGGGGCGATTCATGATTAAACAAAATACCGTTTGAGGCAAAAATATTGTAGCCCCGGCGGTAACCGACTGTCATCCAGTAGGCATATACTTTCGCCGCGGCGTATGGGCTGCGGGGCTTAAACTGCGTTGACTCACTCTGGGGAGGCTGGGCAGAACCAAACATTTCACTGCTTGAAGCCTGATAAAATTTAATTTGGTGGCCGCTCCTTTTTATCGCTTCTAAAATCCTGGTTGAGCCAAGTCCTGTTGCGTCACCGGTATACTCAGGCATATCGAAACTGACTCTTACATGGCTCTGCGCCCCTAAATGGTAAACTTCGTCGGGCTTAATATTGTAGATAATATCTGCGATTTCCTCGGAATTGACTAAATCGCCGTAGTGAAGAAAAAGACGCGAATCAGGGCTGTGGGGATCAACATAAATATGGTCTATTCTCTGGGTATTGAAAGTGCTTGCCCTTCTAATTATTCCGTGAACTTCATAGCCTTTGTTAAGCAGAAACTCGGCAAGATAGCTTCCGTCCTGGCCGGTTATTCCTGTTATTAAAGCTTTTTTATTCATTATTTACCTCCCGCTATTTTACCAAAAAGTTTAAAACTCTACAATGAATCTCGACGATTTCTTGTAATCCTATATATAACTGCCTCCTTGTTTCTTGAAACAAAGACCGGAGTCAATTTGTAATTATTGGTTTTACGAAACTTATCGAAAGAATACTTTTGTAAATTATTAAAAGGGTAATATAAAAGAAAATAAGGATCTTCGCCTTTTAAAACTTCGGGGCTCAAAGCAACTTTGCGCAAAAAGAAACACTTTTTAGAGAAATCTTCTCCCAGTTCAAAAGAAAAATACCCCATATCAGAACCTATAATAACAGGCCCGTTGATAGAGCCGCGTTTTTGATAACTTTTAATAAAGTTTCCCATCTCGATAAAAATTTCAGTGCGTATTTCATCAATCCTTCGTTTTTTTATAGCTAAATTTAAAACATCGTATTTTGCAGAAACCAAAAGTATCAAACAAAGGCCTGCAACCGCCAGGTGCTTATGTTTTTTAAAAATGATAAACGGGAAAAATGCTGCAAACAAATAAATTATACATATAGAAAAAGTAAAAAATCGGCTGTAAACAAATAAATCATTCTTTAGCGAAAATAACCAGTAGAATACAAAAGGGGCCAAACACATATATACAGGTGCATTCTTAAAGCTTAACAGCTTTTCTTTATCCTGTTGAAGTAAACAAAAAAACATTGAAACCATGCCTACGATAAGAGCCGGCATACTGTGGAAAACAAAAACCATTTTTAATACTTTTGGCCAGAAAGTTAAGAATGTCGTTGTTTGGAGATTAGAAATCGCGGGATGCGCGGCGGTTATATTATAAGACAATAAAAAATCTCCTGAAATCGCATAATCGAATAAAGACCATAAAAGAGGGGCCGATAAAAAGAACAAAAATATAAACCGCCGTTTTGTTTTAATTAACAAGTGCCAAAAGAAAAAAAGCATAAGATAAAGCCATGCTTCCGGACGCAGCAATGAAGCACAGAACAAGAATGAAAAAGATAAAATAAAACGTTTCTTAAGAAAGCATAAAATACAAAGCAGTAAAAGAGGGGTATAAAAAATTGGCCAAAGAACAGGAAAAAGTGTATCGGGAAGCATCTCGTAATTCGCAAAAAAACATAAAAAGCTTGCACCGAGCCCGCAAATACAGCCTCCGGTATATAATTTTGAAAGCTCACAGAGGCATATTACCAAAACAGCACAAAACAAACAGGCAAAAATATAAAATAACTTAGGGCTTATGATGCCGGCGAATAAAACTAAAAGCGGTTTTGGCGTTTCAAGGCCCAACTTATAATCATTACCTATAAAATTAAGCCACATAAGCTTATAATCATAGAGCGGATGAAAATATTTAAGGTAAAATATCTTGGGAAGCAGCGCAAAAAAAGCGAAACTCCCTGTAAATATTATAACAGTGCTTCTTGTAAAGGGCCGGGCAGGCCCGGCCCCTACAGCGCCAATTTCTTTCTGTCCTCTGGTTTCGGAACTATTTTTCATTGTTTTTTGCAGAGCGCAATTATATCAAGAGAATTGCTGCGGTAAACATTATCTATCCTGAAAAGGCCGGGACCGTAACCGTCAATTTTTTCAATAAGGGAATCAGGAAAATCTCCCTTTTGCCGGCTTCTTAAAAAATGAATTAATGTAATTATCGGTTTAAGAATAACCGCAGGCAGGCGCCTCCTTAAGTTGAATATATCATAGGAAGCTATTTTATTTAACTGTTTTATTCTCTTCTCCTCTACCCGCAGCACCTCTTCATCTGCGCAAAGGCCCATAATATCGATACCGGTAAAATAATCACTAAGTGCCTCTTTTAACTCAAATCCATCATACTCTTTTACATGATGAATATTGAAAGGCTGACCGCCCTTAGGAAGCCTAAGAGCTCTGTTAGGAGTTGTTAATATAAGAATACCATTTGGCTTAAGCACTCTCTCAATATCTCTTAAGAAATGCCCGGCATCACTTATATGCTCAATAACATGCAGCGAAACAACCGCATCAAACTCGCAATCGCTGAAAGGAAGCCTGCCTGCTTCATAATGCATAAATGAACACGATGGCCCGGCATATTTAGAAGCCGCCCGTTCTATTGACTTCTTATCGATATCAATACCCACAACTTTTCTTAAAACTCCCGCTAATTCTTTTGTGCCGAAACCTTCTGCGCAGCCTAAATCAAGGCAAACAGAATCATAGCGTATAACCGATGCACACCATGAATAAACAAACATCTCTTTAAGATAAATTAAATATTCATGTTGAGATTGAAAATCTTGCGGAATAATTCTCTCGCCGCTCATAATTTTATTCTATGATACTAAATCAATCCACCGGACTTAATCGCCTCAAAAACACTCTCAACGGACAGCCCTCTTAAACATTCTGCACTTTTATGGCAAATTATTTTACTGGACACTGATTCGAAAGGGTATTTTAAGCAGGGCGAACAAGAGGCGCCTTTTCTTACAAAAAAGCTTCTTTTTCCATAAGGCGATGTTCTTGTGTGGTTAGTCGGGCCGAATATCCCCAGCGTGGGCACACAAAACGCACTGCTTATGTGCATCAAACTCGTATCATTTGAAATAAACAGATTACACATTTTTATAAGAGCTGCTGTATATTTTAAGCTCCCGGCATTTGCTATAAAAATATCTATCTCGTGCTTAGACAAACTTTTAACTTCATTCTTTAAAGTATTTTCGTTACTGCCGCCAAAAATAATAACTTTTGCATTCTTGGCTTCAATAATCTTATCGCACAGCTGAGAAAAAAACTCTGCCGGCCAGCGTTTTGACAATCCCTGCCAGCGCTCATCCCAGCTGCCGCCTGCCCCGGGATGAATACCCACTATGAAATTACCTTTTAAATTATTATCGTTTATAAACTTTTGGGCCGCGTAATTACTTTCATCGGGAATGAAAAAATCAAATTCAATCTTCTCTTTACCGCTTTCTATGCCAAAACCGCTGAGTAAAGCCATATTTTGCTCAATATCGCAAAGGCCATTAACTGCTTCCATACGGACATTTTGAAGAAAACTTAAACTTTTTATTTGCGGTGTATTATAGCTGTGAGATATTCTTTTTTTTGCGCCGATTATGAAAGCTATAACATTAAACTGCCATTTGTTAGAAGGAAAAAGCGTTATAGAGTAAGAATATCCCTCAAACCGCAGCTTCAAAAGAAAAAGCCCTGCCTTAAATATATTCTTAGGTATTATAGATACTGACTCAACAAAACTTAAACCATCAAATACTTCGGCCATTGCTTTATTCAAAACCAGAAAATCCATTGTTAAAGGAATTGATTTATTAAGCCGCGACAAAAAAGGAACTGCCAAAAGGCTATTGCCAATACCGGAGAAAGAAAACACAATTATTTTTTTCGTTTTATCCTGCATAACTTCAGAAAGGAGTTTTTTTAATTTTTAACAACTGGGTGGCACCCTCGCGGTGGACAGGCTCAAGGGATGCGGCAAACTCTTTAACTGCCGGAACTAAATAAATCGGGGTTGTTTTAGATATCTCATCAATAAGAATATAATCACAGTTTTTATCTAATAGTTTTTTAAATAACTCCCGCGAATCTTGAGTAAATTCATAACCGGTTGACGTAATATTAGTATATAGATAAGTTAAAGAAGGGAGCCTGGAAACTATCAACGAATCAGAAGAAACATTTTTCCGCATCCAATCATGCATTAATAAGAAATTCTTAACTGTTAGAGGGTAATTGTATTTTGTCTTAGGCAAAGGGAATAGGGAATAAAGATTAATCATAAGAAATAAAACAAACGCCAGCAAAAGTGAAAAGTTATTTCTCAATCGGCAGGCTTTAGTTAGAAAATCTTTAATCAGCGCCACTATATAAAAATATATAAACGGCAAAACCGGAAGAAGAAACCTTATGCTTTCCCTGGCATTTCTGCCGAAAGGCCAGAAAATAATTAAAAGAAAATAAACAGAGAAGTATATGCCAAAAACGCAAGCTTTATGCCTGCGCATAAAATGCCGGAATCCAAAAAAAACAAGCATCATCACGCAAAGAGAACAAACCTCATGCCATAGCTCTCCTTTCTTAATAAAGGTAAGTAAAATAGAAGCCCCCAGCGCCTCATAGTAATTATTCACTCCTTCCCAAAATCGGATTAAAAGATAAACCGGGTTTGATATAACAGTCCCTAAAGCGGGGTTATAAGGATTGGCCATAAAAAACTGCTTGGAGTAAACTTCTATAGCTTGAGGGTTTAAGATCCGTGCTGCTGACTGCCAAATCAGATAAAAGAAAGAAAAAGTAAAAATAATAAATGCAATCTTTTTTACCTTCATCCTTGAAGAAGAAATCAATAAAGTAATCACAATAGATAAAAAAACCGTAATACCGGCGTATCGCGTAAAATAAGACACGACAATACAAATAGCGGTAATCCATGCCTCTCTATTCAAGAAAGAATCTGACCGTAAGTAACGGATGGAAGCATAAATACTTAAAGATGAAACAAGAAGATAAGGAATATCAGAAAGAATATACTGGGTTATGTAACATACAAAAGGCCAGCTGGTTGCAAACAAAACAGTAACTAAAAATGAAAATTTTTCTTCGGCGTAATTGGAAAATATTTTGTTTATGGCTAAAAGGGATAGAAACCCCAGGACAGCAATCAACATATGCATGAGAAAAAAATCCCTGCCGAATAAAAAAATTAACGGCGATAACAAAATGGGGAAAAACGGCGGGTAATGATAAAAAAAGGGGGAATCGGGATAATTTACTGCTCTATAGCCTAAACCTTTTGCCAGGCTTTCTGATAATATGATGTACTGAGCGCTGTCTCCCCCGAAATCTATAAAATCAACAGGGACCGAGGAGAGCACAACCGGAACAAAGAATAAAAGTAGTATCAGCCAGCGGAGTTTCCATATTAATTGTGCCATTAAGGGTTAATCGAAAAATCTGTATTTTATTATCGAAAATATAGCTTTAAGGCCATCAACCGGACGTATTTTCTTTCCCTCATCAAAATTTCGTCCGCAATATGTTATAGGCACTTCAAATACCCTGTAGCCTCTTTTAAAAACTTTAGCTGTTATCTCAGGTTCAAACCCAAACCGCTTGGAGGTAAGCGTTAAATCATTAAAAACTTCTTTCTTGAATGCCTTTACTCCCGTTTCCATATCTGTAAGCATAGTATCAAAGAGGATATTGGTTAATGTAGTTAGAAATTTATTTGCAAAGTAATGCCAGAAATAAAAAACACGGTGCACCCCCAGAAACCGGGAACCGTAAACAACATCGGCATAACCTTTCATAAGAGGCGCAAGTACTGCCCGGTAATTCTCTGAAGGCGGATATTCAAGGTCAGCATCCTGGATAATTATAAAATCTCCGTTTACATGCTTTAGCGCGGTTTTAATTGCTTCGGTTTTCCCCTTGTTAACTTCGTGAAAAAAAACTTTGACGGAGGCGTCGTTTAATTCAGCGAGTATTTTCTTCGTTGAATCGGTTGAGGCATCATCAACAACTATAATTTCCCTGTCTATTTCTAAACTAACGCTTTTAATTTCTTCTATTACCTTAGCAATGGTTTTAGCTTCATTGTAAACCGGCACAATCACCGAAAGCTTCATGGTCAATTATCCTCTGCTTTTTCCATACGCAAGTTAGCTATTTGCTCAGAGATCAGCCCGAGCATAAATATTATAACCGACGTCGTTATAAGCAAAGCGCTCATGTTTGTAAAACGGTGGTATGCTGTAAATGTATAAATATAGTAACCTGAACCCGTTAAAAAGAAAAAAAACGCGATCGGTAAAAATAATTTCAGGGGAGAGAAAAACACGGCAATCTTCATTATGATAATGAAAAACCTCAAGCCGTCATTTAAAAGATTTATTTTGCTTTTCCCTTTTGAACGGGGCAATATGTTAATCGGCTTAAAACCAACCGGATACGCCGCTTTTATAAACGCCATGGTTAAAGTGGAAGGATAAGAAAAAGTATTGGGCAGAAGGTATAAAAATTTCATTGCCTTATCTCTCCTAAAAGCCCGAAACCCCGATGTCAAATCAACTATTCTAACCCCGCTGACATATGAAGCAAGCATATTATAAAAGGTATTGGCTATCCTTCTGTACCATACATGGCCGCAGGCCGGCCTTGCCCCCACAACCATATCGTATTTATCCAAACCCTCAATGAGCATAATGATTTCATTAGGCTTATGCTGGCCGTCAGCGTCCATTAAAACTACGATATCATTTGATGCCAGCCTTATGCCGCGCTTGACAGATGCACCGTTGCCCATATTGCAGGGATTTTTTAAAACTCGCGCGCCGTATTTAACGGCAACAGACGAAGTTTCGTCGCTTGATGCGTCATCAACAACAATAACTTCCGCATCTTCTCCCAACTGCTGATAAATTTTTGGAAGAAGCCCTGGCAAATTTTCTGCCTCGTTATATGCCGGTAAAACCACGCTTACTTTCATTACTTCTATGATAATTATCTTTTAATAGTTTAGCAAGCTCTTTCTTACCGGAGTTTCCCCATTTCTAAAATCCAAGAAACTCCGGTTGATTGCTGAGATTAGGGAAAGATTACAGAGATTATATTTATAACTAATTGTTATCTATTATTTTAAATATGATGCCGCCTTTGTCGGAGTATAGAATTTTATAATGCGCGGGATCGGACTTAATTATTTCAGCAATCTTTGAATCGTTAAGGACATAACCGTAATTCACTCCGAATGCTTTCTTTAATATTTTATAGGGGGGGCGAAAAGCCCCGTATTTTAGCCCTCTGTATAGCGCGTATTTTACGGGAGAATAATAATACATATAAATCGGGTCAAGCACCACAAAATAATTATTTTTAGGATTCAAGCATATAAAGCGTGAAGAATCACTCCAGTCAGAGTGATATACGGTCTCTCCTTCGGGAATGTTGTCTTTCATCCAGCGGGCGGCATTTTCACGGTAAGTATTGTGAGCAATCTGAAATTTCATCGTCTCCTTCAGCTGTTTAAAGCTTATTGCGCTTACTCCGTAAAGAATAACTGCTGCAACTAGAGCCGTGCACAATATCTTTGCCCTTAGCAGGCTCCATTGCCTGTTTGCGGACCAATCCTTAAGCCATGAAGCGAGAAAAATAAGGAAAAGGCCGTTTGCCGGATACCAAAATCTGTTTGATGAGAAAGCAAGAAATATGTATATATTTGCAGCCGAAAACCATACTAATGTAGAGAAGCTAAGGGCAAAGTTTTTTAAGAACGTTGCCCAGACAATAATGGCGAAAATGAGAAAAACGGCAAAATTTTTCATTAAAACCACATTAGCGGGGGAACTTATAAACTCTCTGCCAAATTCCAAACCCGGCCTTGTTATGATATAAAAAGGAACGAGAAAATCGTTTAAATAAATCGACAAAAGATTATTGGGAAAATGCGGATGGATTAAACATCCTAAGATCACACCTATAAATGCGGCGGTTATGTTTTTTGAAAAAAATTCTTTATTTTTTACATACCGAACAATTTCACAAGCCAAGGCTAACACAACAATCATAAAAAAAGAAAGGTGTGCCATGGGAAAGAGAAGTGATAAAAAGAAAACTTTAACAAAGCTCTTATTTATTAGAAAAAAAACTCCTAATAATATAAAAATATTCGCCAGAGTTGCCGGCCGTAAATAGAGAAAGTAAAGAGTAAAAATGGTCGAGAAAAACAAAAGCAGCAATATGCAGGCGGCTATGAAATCAGGAACATATTTTCTTAAT
This sequence comes from Candidatus Omnitrophota bacterium, assembly GCA_043820815.1. Taxonomy (GTDB): domain Bacteria; phylum Omnitrophota; class Gorgyraeia; order Duberdicusellales; family 4484-171; genus JBDRDJ01. Next base: position 3,246 of record JBDRDJ010000014.1, on the reverse strand, counting down.
AAGTAAACAAAAACCGAAAGAAAAAGTGTATTAAAAAACAGAATTGCATACTTACCGCAAAGAACTAAATCATCTGAAAAAAAGGTAAAAGGAACAATCACGAGGTGAAACAATAAATCTTTATCCGAAAAGAAATCTTTAAAAGTGGAGAACTGCGCCCATCTGAAATCATAGTTTATTCCGTAATCCTTAATAAAATTTGCGCAGGCCGCATGGTAATAACTGTCGGCCCCGTAGAAAGCGGACGGTGTAAACTGCAATAAGCCCAAACATAAAACTATTGAAGCAAAAATAAAAGATAAAACAAAAACTGAGATTTTCTTATCAGATGCTGAAGGCATAACTTTATTATACTTCATATGATGCCTGCAAATCAATGAACATTTTATAAGAAATTGGCTCGAATTGGTATTTATTATTGTGTCTTGGGTCTTAATATGATAAACTTTCTACGATGAACATATCAAAAAGTAAAATACGCGGGTTTATTGTTTTTTTTCTTGTAGTTTGTGCGGCGTTTTTCCTTTTCGCCTCCTTTAGGGACGCTGACCCTGATTTATGGGGGCATCTTATGTATGGAAAAGACACCTTCGAAAACAAATCGCTTGCCCGATACGACCCTTATTCTTATACGGCCGAAAATGCCCCGTGGATAAACCATGAGTGGCTTTCAGAGCTTATTTTTTACTCAATCTATAGATTTTCAGGATCAAAAGGGCTTTTTCTTTTTAAAATCTTAATCGGCCTTTTAACCGCTCTTATTCTCTGGTTGACCTACGCTGTGCGCAAACACAATTATAAAATAATATCATCAATTATATTTATCCTGTCTTTGTCGGTAATAACTTTCGGATTTGCCATAAGGCCTCAGATTTTTACATATTTATTCTTCAGTTTATTCATATATATTATCCACCTTTTAAGGTTTAAGAATAAAAATCTATTATGGGTATTGCCTGTAATTACAGCTATATGGGTTAACCTTCACGGAGGATTTCTCGCAGGGATAAGCCTGCTTGCAATATTCAGTGTTAGCGAAGCTCTTGCCCTTATGTTTATTCCCCGAGAGTGGCCATTGGACAGGCTTGAGAAAAAAACAGTTATAAATCTTTTTACTGCTCTTTTATTTTGTATTCTAGCAGCCTTTATTAACCCTTACGGCATTAAGCTTTTTTATTTTCTTCATGAAACCTTAACTCAAAGCCGCCCTTACATTTGGGAATGGTATTCTTTTAAATTCAACATATTTTTTATTGATTATGCTCTGCTGGCGGGCTTGGCTGTTACAGTTCTGGCTTCTCTGATTTTTACGAAAACTAAGTTTTCTCTGGGTGAAATAACTACTCTTTGTTTTATATTATTTATCTCTCTTAAACATATCCGGCACATTCCTTTCTTCGCCATCCGCTCATTTCCGCTTATTGCTTCATTTTCTGAAGCATTTGCCGCCTCTGTAAACCAGAGAAAACAAATTCTATATAAAAGAATATTTCTAATAGTACTGGTTCTTTTGACTGCGGGTATAATCTATCCTGAAATAGCCAATAAGACAAGGCGCCCGTTTAACATCACTGTAGATAAATCGGTTTTCCCGATTCAAGAAATAAACTTTCTAAAAAGCAATAAACTTAAAGGGAATATTCTTGTTGATTTTGAATGGGGCCAGTATGCCATATGGAAACTCTATCCTCTATGCAAAGTATCAACTGACGGAAGATACCGGACGGTTTACCCCGCGGCTCTTTTAAAAGAACATTTTGATTTCCTCCATGGTAAATCAAACCCTGAAAATCTCATGAATAAATACCCCCATGAATGGATACTCATCAAGAAACAACGGCCTGTTACCCAATACTTAAGAAAGCAAAAAGACTGGGAAATTGTTTATGAATCAGCAAACTCCCCTGCCCTCTTTATGGTAAAAAAAGATACCCTGGCCTGGCACCTGCTTAATGATAAAATGAAGGAAAGAATCCTCCTTATGCCTCAGGCCGGCATTTCTACCGCATTTCCCTAACACGAATTACCACGAATTGAATATACGAATTGCCACAAATGAAAGTTATCACAGATTTAAACGTCTAAACCTCAACCTTAGCCTTAACCTTACTCGATGATTCTATGTCCCTCTGTGTTTCTGTGATTTTATTCTTGGGTCTTGCTTTAGGTAAGGAAGCCGGAATCTTTAAGCTTTATGCGGAGTTTTTCTACTGCTTCTGCTAATTCTTTAAATTCATCATGCGGCCGAAAATGAATAGGAGAGGCGGTATCTTTACCGTCTGCTATCCGGGAAATGACCTTTGTAATTCTCGAAAGCGGCCCGGCAATACGGTGAGAATTTATAAGCGCGAACAAGGCAACTACTATGAGAATTAAAGGCAGTACCGAAAAAAGAACCATCTGGCTTCTGTTCCATTCTCTAAGCGTTTCATAGTATGACTTCTTTAACGTATTCTGAAAAGCAAGAAGGCTGTTTCTTAAAATAGTAAACTCAACAGATGATTCGTGCAAATTAATCTTTTGCTCTATGGAGTAAACGGTTTTACCCAATGAATAAAGGTCTTTATAAAGCTTGGATTTTTCCTTTTTAAGAATTGCTTCTCCGTTATCTACAATCATTATTACGAAGAAAACACTTATAATCATAGCGGGCAAAACACTTAAGGCAATATAACGAAGCTGGCTTGAAGGGTGTATAAAATACTTTCTGCGCAAAAAATGAGGTTTCATGTTTTCATTCCCTCCTCTTACACCTATTTTCTAAAATTATTATGCATATATGGATAATCGTTTTAATTTTAGCACCCTTTTTAACCCCTGACAACAACAATCCTTTGGTCTTTGTTCTTGAGTCTTGCCCAGCACCAGAATAAATTCGGTGCTGGGCAACCCCGAACCGAACTTTGTTCTGGTCCGACTTTGTTCTGGTTCGGGGTTGTGTCTTTGGTCTTTCATATGATATAATACCTTTAACATGAAAAACAACGACAACCTTTTCATCTTAATTCTTCTCTTTGCAGGCATTCTTATCTACCTTCCCTCTGTCACAAGCGGGTTTATCTTCGATGATAACCATATGATCGTTGAGAACCTGTTTATAAAGAGCCCTGATCACTTCAACATGTTCTTTAAGGGGTTTGTTTCAAGCTATCCTCTGCCTAAAGGCATGGTAAGGCCTGTTTTAATGCTTACCTTTGCCTTTAACTACTTCAGCGCAAAGTTAAACCCCATAGGCTACCATATTGT
>JBDRDJ010000013.1:0-39989 GCA_043820815.1 Candidatus Omnitrophota bacterium | reverse complement strand
ATAAAATATCCGATGACGATAAAATTAATCATTACGGGCGGACACGGGGGTCCGCCCCTACAATATTATCATTATCGGATATCGTAAAACACGTCAAAACGTTAACAACGAAAAAATATATTGATGGTATAAAAAACAACGCTTGGCAACCGTTTAACAAACGCCTCTGGCAGAGAAATTACCACGATCACATTATCCGAAATGACAAATCATTACGATCCATACGCACCTACATCAGGGCTAACCCTCAGACCTGGAACTTCGACCTTGAGAATCCAAATAGGGGGCTAGATCGTAACTTGACAACTATCTGATCGCTTAAGAATTGAGGCAAGTTTGCAAGTTGAGACCGGACACCTTTTGTGGACACCTTTTGTCTATTTTAACTTTATTCTGCATCATGGCGGAGTAATTCCAGCTCTTTTTTTAGCGGTGCCCAGTATTCTTTATCTTTTTGGCGCTCAATAACTTCTTCATCATGAAGTTTTGAAATAAGTTTCTCTGCATCCTTTCTAAAAGCAAATTGGATAAGCGTACGCTTGGCTGAACAATTTTTTGCTATTTCAGGATATTCTTGTGCCAGTTCAATTAAAATATCCGGGTTTCTACACTCTTTTAACCACCAGGCAACTTGTTTATCGTTAGGATTATCTTTATTTAGAAGAATATCATTTTCTACCAGCCTTTTTAGCATAAGCCAGTCTTTATCGCGCTGGGTTTTCTTGCTCAATACAAGATCGTAAAGAGAAATAATGTCGATATTGCCTGCCTCTTCAATCAAAACAGTATTTCTTCTCTCCCATAATTTTTTAAAATCATCGCACCCCTTCAATTTAGCCATCACATATATACGCAGACCTTCTACCTCTTTTGCCCCGCAACGAAAATGACAAGCATGCCCCCGCTTTAAATAAAATACTTTAAGTTCAGGTACATAAATAGGGTCAGCGGATAATTCATTCAATGCTTTCTTTAGACGGTTAAGATTATCCGAAGAACATAATATTACAAAGTCAGAATCTCTGCTGAACTCAGCGGCACCATATATAATACAAGCCTGGCCGCCAATAAGCAGAGATTTAACCTTATATTTTTTTAAAGTAAAAAGGACTTTGAGGATCGGGTTCGGGCTCAAGGCTTCCTCCTAAAGCAAGATAAAATTGCCATAATTTGGTTGTTTCACTAATTCTCTGTTTAGGCGTTAAGCTTAACCATTCGTTTTCCTCGTCTATGAATCCGGAAGTTAAATGTTCTGGCCCTTCTTTCTTCATATTGTTTTATGTTTAGGATAGTTAGTAAATAATATCGCGGTATTGATATCTTGTCAAAAACTTTAATCTGGAAATAGAAAAACAATCAAACGGATACGAATTGAGGCTATGGTGCCGGTATGTGGGCGTTTATGCCATAAACTATAGGCTAAAACGGGTTAGTGTGCTCTGTCTTTATTTCTTTAGCAACTCTTTTGCTTTAATCAATAATTCTTTTGCAAATTTTAAGACATTCTCAGCGCCTTCTTTAGAAAAACTTCCATGATAATCAGCATCTTCTCTTAACACCATTGCATCACGAAATTCTTTTACAACTATCTCTTCCAATAGCCCATTTCCTACAAAAAGACTTTCCAATGCAACAACCAGATAGTAATGGCTTTTTTCACGGTACCCTTTTGAATAAAGAAGGGCTCTTGCAGAATGAAACATTGAATAATAGCCGGTTATGGTAGCATATTTATATTTATGATTTTTTAGACGGTCTAAAGCTTCTTTTAAATCATCGCTGGCCTGCTTTAATTCACCCTTAATTAAGGTAGTGGCCTTAGCGAAAGAGATTATTCGTTTTTTATCTAATGCTTTCTGAAATTCTGTGTTCATTTGCTCTCGTAAAGTATTAACCCATTTGAAATTTCCTTTGCAAATGTTGGATTGTCTTTTTTTAATTTTGCTGACTCTAAGGGTGTCATTATTAAGTACTGTATCATTCTTCGTGATGAATTTTTGTAAATTATATCTTTTATTTTCTTAGGAGTACGCGTGAGTATATATAAATCGATATCGCTTTCGCTTGAATTATCACCCCTGTAAGAACTACCATAAAGAACAATTCTTAATGCATGGGGCTTTACCGTTTCTATCAACTTATGGATAAAAACTAGATTTTGCGCTATTTTAAGCTGCCTTACAACTGGATTATTTATATCCACATAGTAAAAATACATTCTTCCTTTTTTCTCCCTGGAAATAAGCTTAGAACTGGTGAGGTCCCGAAGGGCAAAATTAGCTGAAGCCTTACTTACTTTTGATAAACGGGCAATTTCCCGATCAAAATATTTATCATTGGGATGGCTAAGAAGAAAATACAATACTTTTTGAAGGCTTGTGTTATATATTAAGTTTTTGAGCATATAATTATACTTACTAATATTTTAGACTCAAGTCTATTATATTAGTAAGTTAGACAATTGCAAGTATTTTTATTAACGCCGCGTTTTGTTTTTTTATGTTCTAGCCTTAGCCTTCTTCCATACTTTCATTCGTGGTAATTCGTGAATCAAATCCCGCTGCCAAAATACGCTCTGAACAATGCCCAATCAGTCAACCATACCCTGCCGCTCTGATCAAAGTCAGCAAGGGGGTTATACTGAGGGTTGGTTGAGTCAAGGCCGAAGTTGGCACGTAAAATACCCCAGTCACTCAGCCACACCTTACCATCACGGTCTATATCTGCTCCGTAGGAGTATTCCCAGAAGAGATAGGGTGCGCTTCCTTCATCTATTTTCCAGACGTAACCTTGGGAAGGTGCGAAATCCCAGGTATCATCGGTAATAAAAATTATATTTATACGGGCGAAAACATAGTTTCGCCCCTACCAATTAACTATTAGCGTAGGCTAGGCTAATTGCCAGGTGTCTGTCCTCAGATTTAGATAATATTAAATAGAATACGGAAGGCCGATTAGTGTAGTTTCAACCAAGTCGTTGAGTTTATTGATAATTTCTAAACTCTGGGGGGTAAATTTGGCGGGGTCAGATTTAAAACTTCCAATATTTAAGACTCCAAACAGCTTATCTTTTATTTTTATAGGGACAATCAGGGAATTCTTAAGGCGCGGTTCTCTCATATGGGCTTTTAATGTCTTTATATCTGTATATTCATCTATAAAAATGGGTTCGATACTTTCTGCTGCCATTCCTGACAGGCCCTGGCCTATCTTTACCCTGGCTGTTTTAACTGTGTCTTCGCTAAGCCCTTTAGCCATTCTTATATAGAGCTCATTACTTTTCTCATCAAAAAGCATAATTGAAGCCCTGTCAGCATTAAAAAAATTATATGAAACCTCAAGAAGGGCAGTCAACAATTTATTTTTATAATAAAGGTGCAGGTGGCCAAAAACTTTATCCGAAGACGGGGCTAAGTCTTTAAGTTTCTTATTCTGATATCCGGCTTCAAATATACACTGGCTTATGCCATAAAGCAGCTCTATGACCGAATGCATACCGTAAAAGGTAAAGTTTTTTACTTCTCTTAAGGCATCAATAAAACGTACGGGATCAATGCCTAGCTTACAGGCGGACTCAACAGAGGCGCTCAAATCCTTAGGTTTGTCAAGAATCACCGGATCAAGATTAAGAAAAGCAACAACCTCTTCTTTAACTTTTACAGGAATCATAAAACCATAAACCCCTAAAGGGCACTGGTAGCCGTCTTTGAAATTACTGCCATTGTTATTTAATGCTTTCTGCGCACAATCTCGGCAGAATTTCACGCTCAAAGGCGTGCTCTTTAGAACATCATGCCATATTTTTGGATATAAACTTGGGGGGGGGTAAAAAAGGAGCCGTCTTTTGAAATTGTGCGTATGCCCAGACACAAAACTTCAGAGAAATGATTTTGAATGGTGTACCAACTATCCAGATCGATGCAATCTTGCAATTTAAAAACCATTGGATAAAAACAATTAGATATTAATTAAATAAGACTTTTTCTCTTAATTACATTACAAACATCACCTAACCATATTAAAAATTAAATATTAAGCTGTTCTCTATTTATTAATTAATCCGAATTCCCTCATCTTATTATACAATGTTGTGCGGTTAATTCCAAGATTTTGTGCGGCTCTTTTTCTGTTTCCGTTACACTCAAAGAGAGCCTGTTCGATAATTTCTTTCTCAGAATCCTTTAAGGTGTCTTTTAGAGATCCTTGATCTTTGCGTGATAAGCCGTCAGTGCCGGAATCAACCTCACAAAAAAGCTGAGGGACATCTTCCTCATTTATAAATTCTGATTTGCATAATATCACTGCGCGCTCAATAACATTTTCAAGCTCTCTGATATTTCCCGGCCAACTGTAACTGCAAAGCCGCGCCATGGCACCCCTTGATACGCCTTTAATATCTTTATTTTGCAGTTTACTTGAACTTTTGTGCAGGAAATAATCAACTAAAAGCTCTATGTCATCTTTACGCTCTCTTAAAGCAGGCACATATACAGGAATGACATTCAGGCGGTAGTAAAGATCGTGGCGGAAAGCGCCTTCGCGCATGAGCTTTCGCAAATCCTGGTTGGTTGCGGTTATAATTCTTACATCGACCCGCATGGTCGCGGTATCACCTACGCGCTCAAAATCACCTTCTTGAAATACACGCAAAAGCTTTACCTGAAGTTTGGGGCTGAATGCGTCTATCTCGTCTAAAAAGATAGTCCCGCCGTCGGCAGCTTCAAACCTTCCTTTTCTATCCCTTATTGCACCGGTAAAAGACCCTTTTATGTGCCCGAATAATTCGCTCTCTAGAAGACTCTCCGGCAATGCTCCGCAGCTAACCTCAATAAAAGGTTTTGACTTTCGGTTTTGATCGCAGTTGTGTATTGCATGAGCAATAAGCCTTTTGCCTGTTCCGCTTTCACCATGAACCAGCACAGAGGCATTGGTTGAAGCAACTGTTTCAATAAGATTGTAAATTTTCTGCATGGCAGGGTCCCGCCCAATCATATTATGAAAATGATCACGGTTTGTAAGGGCGAGTTTTTCTTTTAGTTTTATATTTTCATTGAGGATTTTTCTCTGTTCGAATATGCGTTTTATAACTATTTTGATTTCGCTGTCTAAAATAGGCTTTGTTACATAATCGAATGCCCCCTCCTTCATTGCTTCAACGGCATTTTCAATTGACCCGTACGCGGTAACCAAAACAACGGCAATTTGAGGATATTCACCTTTAACCATGCGAAGAAGCTTAATCCCGTCGATCTCGGGCATTTTTAAATCGGTAATTATTATATCGGGAGGGCTGTTTGAAATTAAATCCCACGCTTCTTTTGCACCGGATGCCATAGAAACCCTGTAGCCTTCAAACTTAAGAATCTCAAACAGAGACTTCCTGGTTAAAGGCTCATCGTCAACTATTAATATATGGTTATTTTCCATAATCACTATTTTTCTGCCGCCAAATCACAAAGACACTAAGTCCTTTTAACGGGTAACCGGATTAAGAACACCGCGCCTTCGTTAACTTTACTTTCTACACTTATGGTTCCCTCGTATCGTTTTACAGTTTCACAGCATATGGCAAGCCCAAGGCCTGCTCCTTCACCAATATTTTTTGTTGTAAAAAACGGCTCGAAAATCTTTTCCTGAATTGCTTGCGGGATACCCCTTCCGGTGTCAGAAAAAGAAATCTCAATACAGCCGCCGGACAACCGGGTTTTAATCCTAATAATGCCGCCTTTTTCATTCATGGCAAAACAAGCATTCTTTATCAAATTAGTAAACACGATTTTAAGCCTGTAGTCCGGCACCTTGGGCACATCAGAGAATAAATTTCTCTCTACTTTAATATTATATGCCTCCAGTATATCGCCTGCCATAAAAAGGCATTCCTGAATCGCCTTGTTAATATCAATAAATGTATTGCTTCCTGAAATATTCCATGAGAAATCAAGCAATGCACGGACTATATTAACTATTCTATTTAATCCCTGCTTGGCTTCCATTAAGTATTGACGGACGACGCTATCCTCTGCGCTATGGTCAAAAGCCAAATTAACATAACGGATTATACCGTCTAAGGGATTGTTTAATTCGTGGACAAAACCCCCGGCAAGCTTGCCTAAAGAAGAAAAATTACGTGAATGTTCAATGGTTCGATGCATCGCATCAACCTGATTTTTTAAGGTCCGGGTGAGCTGCTGCTGGTTTTCAAGATGGCGCTTCAAACTATGGATTGCTATGCCTAAATATTTACAAATATTAAATACGCTTAAGAGGTCCTCGTCACAGAATGCCTCACCGCCAACTCTGTCGGTAATATTTATTACGCCGACTAAATCACCGGAGAATTCAAGGGGGCAGGAGAGAAAAGAATTGCTCTGATAACGGTCAATTTCGCTTGAATAGGTCAAATAAGGAGATGCATTTATATCTTTGACTAAGAGGGGGGTTCTGCTTAAAGCCACCTTGCCGCTGATACCTTCTCCGATTTTCTTAGTTATACCCTCAAGGCGCATGCCCCGGGAGTTCTCTGAAACCGCTAAAACAAGGACTTTTTTCTTCTCATCAAGAAGAAATATAGACCCCGAGCGGGCACCTACAAGACTAAGAAATCTGGCAAGGCTTAAGTTTAGAAACTTTCTTAACTCTGTATCCTGGGAGAGTATATCCATAATTATTAAAACAAGAAGTCTTCAAGTATAACATTTTTACCCGAGAAAATCAAGTTTTTTCAAGAAATTCTTCAAGAAAAGGGGTAATAGCCCTGATAAAATCCTTAACTTTTGCCTCTGCGGCTTTGGGGTTTGCTTTATCCAAAAGTGCCGAAACCCTTATCAGAGCCCCTTCCTTACTATTGTATTTGAGCCAATTTCCCAATATTTTTACCTGTTGAAGGTAATAATTATGTGTAAAACTCTTACCGGCCGCAAACCAGTACCATGCCTTGCTTATAAAATCCTTATTCTGCATGGTAAGAGTATTGGTTTTTAAAACCCTTATTTTATCGAGCCAAACATCCTCGGTTCTCTTATCGAGAAGCTTAAGCCCTCCTCCCAGATAACACAATTCAGGAGGGTGAAAAGACGCCCTGTCATTGGCTGAATATACTACTGCTAAAAGAACGCTGTTGCCCTCACTATCTTCATATTCTCTCACAACCACATCATCGGTATTAAGTATCTCATAAACCTGCTTTGAAAGGGCTATGTCTTTTCCCTGCCAACGGCCTATAGACATAGGAAAATCTTTAAAAGCCTTTGCGGGTTGAACGGCATTATTGAAACTCTCCAGCTTAACAATTGCAATGCAAGCTAAAGCAAGTATTATAACCGAAATAAAGTAGTTTTTATGCTTCATCGCTTCCTTTCAAAACCCTGCTTATTGCGATAAACCCTAAAAAGGCAAGGACAAATGCCATTATACCGGAGGCATCATGCACAAATCCCATAGCCGCTTTTTCACCGTAAATATGAGTCACAAAAACCAATAACATAATCCTTGCTATATTGGACAAGAGAGCGATCGGAGCAGTACAGATTACAAGGAACAACCTCTTAAGAAAAGACGCCTGGGAAAAATATGCAAATAATACCCCCAGCGCCAGAAAAGATATAAGTGAACGCAGCCCGCTGCAGGGGTCACCGATTAATATCTGGCCCTTAGCAAGGTGGATCGTAGAACCTTCCCGGAGAGCTCCTACCCCCATCCAGTTAGCAAAGACAGTTGAAAGATGGGCGGCCATTATTTTCATTTTAAAAGAAATCCCGATAACTATGACTTCAGGCAAAGGAATCATGAAAAAAAGAAAAATAATTCCGAATGCCGCTTCTTTAAGGAATGATTTACCTCCCAGATAAAGGATGAGGCCGCAAAGGACAATTATCAAAGAAAGATAAGAAGTAAAGTTAACCTTAAGGGCAGCACTTGCGACATGAAGCAAAACTCCTGATATTAAAACGCCCAATCCCCACGATGAGGGCGAAACTGTAAGAGCTTTAAACTTTTCTCTCTTTCTCCATAAAATAAATGCTGATATCAGGGGAATCAAAAAGCCATGGGAATAATATGAGTTTTTTGCCGTAAACCTCTCATACAAGGGTGCGTATATAGGATAAAAAGTTACTACGAGCAGCGCAAAAAGCACGGAGGCTTTTAATATTAATAACTTTTGATTTTGGTTAAGTGCTGCGGCGGTAAATTTCAAAATTATTCCTTTTCTAAATTCTTAATTTTGCTTTCGGCTAAATCAACCAGGAAACCATCTTCCGGATGGCGGACAATCAATTCCTTATATACATCTATGGCCTTTGAGCGAGCGTTTAGATTATTGTAAACACCAGCCATATCAAGAAGGTATTCGGGTTTATCAGGGTATTTATCGGCCAATTGCCTCAGCAATTTAAGCGCCTGATCCGATTCTTTCTTTTTTATGTAGCAAAGGGCAAGCAGGTCTGATACTTCCTGAATTTTTTCATCGTTAACCTCTTTGCCGGCGATTATCATTTCGTAATATGATATGGCCTCTTTAAAGGCATTATCTGCTTTTGAGTGAAACTCAAGCTCATCATAATATTGGGCTGTAAGATATGGTATTTTTAAGGCTGTTTTACTGCCGGGGTATAACTTTCTTATTTTCTCATAAATGCCTAAAACCTTAGCTGTATTTGCTTCTTTTCTGTAATACTGTGAAAGGCCGGTTAAAGCGGCAGCCATATCTTTGTCATCTTTGGGTTTACTGTCAATTATATTTTGAAATAACTCTCTGGCTTCGTTATTCTTCCCCGCTTCTAAATAAAGAAACCCCAAAGTTGTTTTAAGTTCAAACTCCCGGGCAAAACCGGGGTATCTTTTTAGAAAATCTTTGTATGCGGCGATGGCGGAAACTGTATCCTTCAAGTGATTCCTATAAGTTTCTGCTTTTAAAAGCATCGCTTCCTGAGCTTGGGGGTGCCTGGGGTATTCGCTTATTATTTCATCCCAAACCGATTGCGCCCGGCTGTAATCACCCTTCATAACATAGAGGAAAGCCAGGTAATTCTGCACAAGAGGCTCTGTGTCCGTATCAGAAAATTCCTCAATGACCTTTTCGTAATGGCCGGCTGCCCAGCGGCAGGCCTTATCTTTCGATTGAAAATCATTGATTTTCTGCCAGTGGCCGACAATGTAAAGAGGAAGAGACAGCCCTATTTTGGTAACGGAAAACCTCTTGATTAAATCCTCATAAACATCAAAGGCTTTTTCCCATTTGTCCTGCGATTCATAGATTTGGCCGGCCATATACATTGCGCGTGAAGCGATTTGAGGCTTTGAGAAAAAATTATTCGCAACCTGAGATAGCTGCCTCTGAGAGGCTTTTAGATCATTTTGCAGTATGTAAAGGTCGGCTATAATAAACTGGCTCTCGGCACCGAGGTCTTCGAGCGGACAGGCATCAGCGACTTTCTGATAAATATTAATCAGCCTCCTGTAGTCGCCGGGAGTAAGATTCTTAGGCCCTTTTTTAAGAATGGCTGAGGCCTGTTTCTGGGCTTTGAAAAACAGTTTCTCTGAACGGTAACGGTTATCCGCACAGCCAAAAGCAAAAACTAAAAAAATACAAATTATTAAATATCTTTTAAACATTACTGGCTCTGGATTATTTTAAGACCGGTTTTTTTGCGGATTCTATTTTTAACAACTCTATCCGCCGGGCCAAATGCCGCCTCGATTTATCACTTAAATCAAATTTATCGAGAACTTCCCTGTACATATCTATTGCTTCATCCGGTCTCATAAGCTGGTTACTTAAAAGAGAAGCGGTTGAAAGGAGAAAATTCGGCTCTTCGGGAAATTTAGCAGCTAAAGACTCTAAAACTTCCAAGGCTCTGTCCCAGTCTTTAATCTGGGCAAAGGAAACAAACAGCCACTTTGCCAATGCCACGGTTTTTTCTTTATCTGAGCTTTCCTTGAGTTCTTTTTCATAAAAAGAAATTGCTGACTTAAGCTGCAAGGCAGCTTTATCAATGTCGCCGGCATCCTGATAATGACGGTACTTTAATAAAGGAACCCCTACGGTATTAAGGTTGTCGGGATAATCGCGCTCTAATCGGGAGTATTCAGCCGCGGCCTCTTCATTTAAACCTTTCTCTTTAAGGAGCCTTATGCGGGTAAAACTTTTAAAGATGTCTATATCATCATCTTTGGGATAATCTTCTTTCAGGGCAGAAAACAGCACTTCTGCCGCTTTAAGCTGGCCGGCGGCAAGGTACCAGTTGCCTAAACGAAATTTTACCTGCTTTATAAAAGGGCTTTTGGGGTATTTCTCGATATACTTCTCGTATAGACTTATTGATTTATCGATATTATTCAGTTGAACCGCATAGGTTTCAGCTTTTGACAGTAAAGCCTTGGCTGCAAAAGAACTGTCTTCTTTAAGGGCAATGATATTATCCCATACTTCAATTGCCTCTTCCCATTTTGAATTTTCAAACATTGCCTGGGCAAGATAATCAGAAATTAAAGCAGCGGCATTGGTTTGTTTTCCATACTCCCCGATTAAACTTTTATAATGCCTGACTGCTTTTTTAAAAGCTTTGTCAACAGACTCTTCGTCAGCCTGTGTTTTATAATAGTGGATTATGTAAACAGGCATTTGCAGACCTTCGGAAGTAAGCGGATATAAATCAATTAAGGTGTCATATTCGGCCATAGCTTGTTTAATATTCCCCTGGGATTCAAAACTCTTACCCAAGACGAGCTGAGCGCGGGAAGCGATTTGGGAAATTGCGGAGTTATTTTCAATTATCCGTTTAAATTCCTGCCTGGCCTCATCATACTTTCCTGAATTGATGTAAATCTGGCCGATCTTAAAATGTGCTTTTACGGCTGAGTTTTCTAAAGGGTATTTCTGGGTAACTTTTTTATAATAAGAAATAACCCTGCCTATTTGCTGCTTTGTAGGTTCTCCTGAAACTTTTCTTATTATATTCTCTTCGTTTTTTTGGGCCTTCCATAAAAGCTTCTCGGCATTATAGCGGTTGTCGCCGCAGCCGCCGGCAATAAACGAAAAAAAGGCTAATGCAAAAATAGAAGAAAAACTTAAAGCTGTGGTAAATACACTTTGTTTGCCGTTATGCATCAGGTTCTCCTGGTATAATCACAACAAGTAATATCTAGATTATACCTGATTACAACGATCATTAATAGATTACAGAGATTAAACCATCAAGGCTATTTTTAATCAAGACATCCTCTCGTTTTTTCTCGTTATAGGATGTCTAAATTTTCTAAATCTTATGCCAAAAGCTCCCGCGATGCCGGCTGTAAGAAGTAATAAGGTAGCCGGCTCGGGAACCGGAACATCGCCGGGCACAATAATCAAATCATTCATGCAGGCAAGAGCATAAGAAACAGTAATATTTCTGCCAATTTCTAAAAATGGCTCAAAAAGGCTCCGTGCAATCTTCATCTCCATAATGTAAGTATAACCCTTCTGTGGTTCAATATCTTTATAGCTTTTGTAGAATACATCAACACTGCCGGCGGGTGTTCCCGAAACAATATTGGTAGGGTAATCATAAAGAGTCTGCCAAACCGGGCCCTTTAACAAAACCCTCTGGAAAAGCTCGCTCGAAGGCGTAAAATGCGTAAGGTCAACGCCGTATTCAAAGGTGCCGTTGGAATCAGCATCAATCCCTAAATCTCCTGCGGCTGAGTGCCACTGGGGATAAGAACTGACCAATGCGATATAGAGGCTGTCTTGGCCGTTGTCATAGTAAAGCGCCTCAATATCATTATACTCGCCGCTCCAGGGTGACCCTCCGCCGTGCCTGATATTATCCTCTTCAACATAACGGATGCTGTCTGAACCAGGAATCCAATCAACAAAAGGCGTCACTCCCCAATCGCTTAAATCACCGTCAAGAAAATAAGCATGAACCGGAGTAACCCCTGCTAAAACAAAACTCAGCAAAAAAAGAGCCAGTGACAAAGATTTACGCTTCATTTCTCCCCCTTTCTAAAAAAAGTATTGTTGTCGATACCGTAATCAACATATCCAATAAAACTGAAGCGATAATGCCCGCAATCAAAAAGAAAAATACCGCCTCAGGATAAAATTTGTTTGCCAGAAAAACCGGCTTTGCCTTAAGAAAAGCAAAAGGCAAATACATGAATGCCGGCATCATAACAAGCATAACGGTCGGGATAAAAAGATTCTTTAACAAAATTGCATTCTCTTTAATGCTCGAAAAGAAACTTTTCTGCCTGATGATTAATAAGGGAACCACATAAATAAAAATCATATGCACAGATACCGCGGCCATAAAAAGGCCGGCGATAACGAAAAGGCTTGCTATGCCGCTTGAAGGAGGTATTATTTTCACGGCGGCTTTGCCGATAATAAAAATCAAAGAAATAATAATCAGCCATATGCCTATAAGCGAGAAATAGCGCCTTATGCCTCTTATTAAATTGACAAGCAAAGAGGGCCTTTCTCCCTTTACCACTTGGGCAACCATCCCGATAGTAACGGCAACCATGAGCATTCCTATGAATGCTCCGGAAGCCACCTCGGCATAGCTGAAAAGTTTAGGAAGAATGTAAAAATTAAATGGGTAATGCAGGAATCTCTCTCCGAAAAAAGTTTTAACAGGCGGGCCCAAAAGATAATACATAGGCCGCTGCGGCGCTAAATAAAGCAAATATAAAAAAAGTACGTTTAAAGCCGCGCCTATTGCCATGGGCAGCATAATACGCGGATGCTTACAGAGCATGCGAAATGTTTTTCTCCATGTTTCGAAAATTTGTTTCATTCTCTACTCCTTCTGAACAGGCTTACTGCTTTTTTATAAAAGCATAATTTTTGCAAAGAAAAGGCGCTATCTGGAGCCTTCACCGGTTAACATCCGCTGCATTGTCCAAAGGATAATCTGAAAATCAAGAAGCCAGCACATTTTCTTAAGATATAAACAGTCGTATTTCAATTTTCTGGCGGCATCTTTAATGGAAGCCCCGTATCTATAGCGTGTCTGCGCCAGACCGGTGATTCCCGGCTTTACCTCAAGCCTGTTTAGGAAACCGGGAACAGACTCGCTGATACCGGTTGTAAGTTCAGGACGCTCCGGCCGCGGGCCGATTAAACTCATATGGCCAAAAATTACATTTATAAACTGAGGTATTTCATCCAAATGAGATTTTCTTAAGAAATGCCCCACTTTGGTTATGCGCGGGTCATTATCCTGGGCCCAAACCGGGCCTGTTTGAAGCTCAGCGTTATTACGCATGGTACGGAATTTTAAGATTTCAAAAGTCATGCCGTTTCTTCCCAGCCTCTTCTGTTTAAAAAAGGCCGGCCCTTCTGAATCCACCCGCACAATAATATAAATTATTAGGAATAAAGGGGAAAGGATGATTAATGACAAGACAGAAACAAAAAGGTCAAAAAACCTCTTAAATAAAAGGTATCTTGATCTTGCGAACCCGAGAAATACACTGGCAATACTGCCGCTGATTATCCATGGATACATAAAATTGACCGGTATGGCAGAGGGATTACTCAACACTGCCTCGCCCTGCGCATAAGCATAAGAGCGAAACCACAACATAACAAGCCCGAGGAAAAACGAAATAACTATCCCGAGCATAAATACGCTTAAAAATGTATTGGATTTAAAGAATTTTTTCATGGGAGACAGGTGCAAAGGTAATTATTATAATTAAGCATTTAACATGCCAAACTGAGGCAATAAAAAAATATTTCTATATTATTATCATATATAACTCTATATATAATAACTCCTTATAAACGTATGATAAATTGCCAAGCCGTATTGCTTAGATTAGCTAAGGTTCTTGAGGATAATGTCCACAATTCAAACACTTGTGTATGATTTATTAGACATTATTATTAGTTGATTTAGGCGGGCTGCTTTCAAGGACGCAGAGAATAAGGGGTAAGAAAAAGAATGCATGAAGCTGTTTTTATATAAACAACTTCATGCAAAATGATTTCCTAAACAACTAAAATATTCTAAGCAATCAAAATGCTGCCTATCTTAGCTGGATTTCTTTTTTCTTCTGGCTAATGCCATTGCTCCCAAGCCAATTCCGAAAAGAGCCATGGTTGCCGGTTCGGGGTTATTGTGCTCAGCGCCTCCGGTTGAAGCTCCGCTTGATATTAATGCAACCGGGACCCCGGGATTCTGGGCATATCCTGAAGTTGAACCGAACGTGTCAGCCCCTGATGAGTAAGAATCAGAGCCTGAGAACAGGCCGGATATCCCCCCACCGCCGCTTCCACAACCGGCTAAAAGGAATGCGAGAAACATTAAAGGTAGAATTTTTTTCATTATGAGAAACACCTCCCTAATACCAGGGTATATAAAGTTTTTACTTTTTCTTTCTACGAAAACCTGCTAAGCCTAAAAGGCCGCCGCCGATAAGAAGCAAAGAAGCAGGCTCGGGAATAACAAAAGGTGATTCTGTTAGAGTGCCGAAAAGAAGAGTCTTGTTTGTTCCGCCCTCATCAGAGATAAAATCATCGATTAAATCTTCGGGCGTATCACCGAAACCGAGCAAAGCCAAAGTGTATCTTGTCTGATCAATCACGAAACTCTGTGAAGGAAAAGAATTGGGAAAAGAGATTCTGTCAGGACAAGGCTTGCAACCTGCCTCATTACATTCATAAACACAAGGCTCTGCATTCAAAGTTTCATCAATCTCAAAAGTAAAAGTAAAATTTTCGCCTGATGCAAGCTCTGAAATTGCCAAAGCAATGGTTAAATCAACTTCATCGGCAGCACTTCCCGAACCAATAGGATTATTAAAATGCCTAAGCTGGCCTAATTCAAAAATTTCATCAATTTCAACGCTTAGGGCAGGCATTAACCCGTCAACAACGCCCGTAAAGCCAAGGCCGCTCTTAGGCGCCGCAGGAGGAACATCTCCCCAGCGGACCTGATCCTCTACTGTATTACCGTAGACAACGCTGGCTGTCTGAGTCACTACATTCTCACCGCCAACCCAATTGCTCCAGCTGCCGCTTACGCTTGTAATTGTAAGAGGAAAAGCCGGAGAAACAAGCAAAATCAAAGCTGCAGCAGAAATCAAAAATGCCTTAAACTTTGTCATTTTAGCCCTCCTTTTTATGCCGTTTACAAATTTCATTATCATCACACCTTATTAAGCAAGTCTCATGCCATATATGCCTAATAAGAAATAAAGATTTTAAGATTTGGTTATTGTAACCACCTTACTTTCATTGAGATAGCAAAGATATTAAATTCTTTTCAAAAATCTTAGAATTATTTTAGATTTTCTAAGAAATTTAATGTAAAAATGGCTTTTAGTTGTAAAAATATCCGACAAATCGGGTTTTCAAAAAGTAAAAGGGCAGTAGCTGCTGCCGCTGCCCTTTTTGGCGGGAAATACGCGATACGAAAATTTCTATTAGATATCTACTTCTTTTTTCTTGTTCTTACGCCGGCTAAGCCTACTAATCCCGAGCCTAAAAGAAACAAAGTTGCCGGCTCTGGAACAACACCGTTCAATTCACCTACCTGCTCAACGCTTCCTATGGTCATATCATCAAAGCCGAAGTAATCAACGCCGGGCTCTGTGTTGCCAAACACTAATTCCGTAAAGGGGTTATCCTTATCAATCACACCAAAATAAAGGACTGAGCCTCCGGAGCCGTTTATTGTATTAGGAATAATTAAATCAGTAGTTGTTGATGAATTGATAAGGCTCAAAGTAAGCTGGCCGTCAAAATCACCGATATCGATACCGTAAAAACCAAAAGCAGCAACCGGGTCACTGAATTCAATCGAGAATGAACTAGAACTTTCCCAGTAATTAACTCCAGAGATTGCATAGCGGCCAACACCGTTTGTGCCTGATAAAACAGTATCAACAAAACCGTCACCAAGCAAAGTTGCGTCACCGGCGCCGGGGAAAGTAAGTGTAACAGGCGCGTCTTCGCCGGCTAAACCTTCAAAATCTTCTGTGCCAACACCTATTAAAGGAGCAAGAAAATTGCTTCGTGCTGAATTGGCAGACGGATAAGAAGTAAGCCTTGTGCTTTCGCCCAAACCCAAATCCTCGCCAAAGAAAGTAATCGGAGCTGAATGGGCAACTGCCGCGAGGAAAAAAACTGCCGTAAAAATAAAAAGCTTTTTCATAAAACCTCCTGGTATAATCACAACAAGTAATATCTGGATTATACCTGATTACAACGATTATTAATAGATTACAGAGATTAAATCATCAAGGCTATTTTTTATTAGCAATAAACATGCCATATTCTTAATTATAATATTTGTTTCTTAGAGCCATAAGGGGCTGATTTATTTGGTTTAACCAATTACTAGCGTAAGAGTAATGGATACTTAGAAATGCAAGTTAATGAAATAGTGTAAATATTCGCAAACTTTGTAAAACATCCCGACAGCTTTTTTAAATAATTCTTAATTTATAATCCAATAGAGTATTTCTTAATCAGATCATAGAGGGTGGGGCGGGTTATTCCAAGCATTTTAGCGGCAAGAGAGATATTTCCCGTACACTCTTTAAGCGCTTTTTTAATAAGTTCTGCTTCAGCTTGTTTGCGGGCTTCTTTTAAGGAAAAGCGTTCTGTTCTTTCATCGGGTGATTTATCATTTAAACAAAAACCTAAAGCTTGCGGCGGTATTAAGGGCTCCTCGGATAAAATAACCGCCCGGCGGATTTTGTTTTGCATCTCGCGGATATTCCCCGGCCAGGCATAACTTAAAATCGCATCCTTAGAATCCCTGTTAAAACCTTTAACGTCTTTTACCTTCATTTCATCTTTATATTTATGAAAGAAATAATTTGCAAGAAGCATTGTGTCTTCCGAGCGCTCTCTTAAGGGCGGCAGATCAAGGGTAATTGCGCTTAAGCGGTAATACAAATCCTCCCGGAATGTGCCCTCTTTAACACGCTTAATTAAATCGCTGTTGGTGGCGGTAATAATTTTTACATCAAGCTCAATGGGGTTATTGGCGCCGAGGCGCTCGATAATCCGCTCTTGGAGAAAACGCAGTATTTTAACCTGCAGGCTTAAACTCATCTCGCCTATTTCGTCTAAGAAAACAGTCCCCATGTTTGCCGCCTCGAGCTTGCCTATGCGCTGGGTGCGGGCATCGGTAAATGCCCCGCGCTCATGGCCGAACAGCTCGCTTTCAAGAAGATTCTCAGGAATCGCCCCGCAGTTTATAACGACAAAAGGGCAATCTTTACGCGGGCTTAAGTAATGTATTGCGCGGGCAGCCAGCTCTTTTCCTGTTCCGCTCTCGCCGGTAATCAATACGGTTATATCTGCCTGCGATATGCGCTTAATCATACTGAAAACCTCAAGCATCTTTTCGGAGGAACCAATCATGTTTTCAAAGGAAGATTTCTTATAAAGTTCATTGGTCAGCCTTTTGTTTTCCTCCTCTATTTTCTGAATATAAAGGGCTCTCTTTAATATAATCTTAAGCTCGTCTAAATTTACCGGTTTTACATAATAATCGAAAGCGCCTCTCTCGATTGCATCAAGTGCGGCCTTCTTAGAATCATCAGCGGTTATCATAATTATCTTTGCCGCTGAGCCGGAGCTTTTAAGTTCATCTAAGATGTCAAATCCATCGGTTGCCGTTTGAGACGGCCCGCTTAAATTGACATCGAGGCTTATAAGAGAAAACTTATCTGTCTTAATTATTTCAAGCGCCTCTTCTTTGCTGGTTGCAACTGTCACATCATACTCATCATCTAACGCCCAGCGCAGCTGCTTAGTTATCCCGATATCATCGTCAACTATTAATAATTTATCCATTTTTGCCTCCATTTATCGTGGTTCGTGATTCGTGGTTCGTGATTCGTGGTTCGTGTTACGTATTGTGCAAGGGGAAGTTCAATCGTAAATGTTGTTCCTTTGCCCGGGATACTGTCAACTTTTATTTCTCCGCCGTGCGCCTCGACTATTGATTTTGACTGATACAAGCCTATGCCAAAACCCTTGGGTTTAGTTGAATAAAAAGGCTTAAATAAGCTGTTATTAATAAATTCTTTTGACATCCCGGGCCCGTTATCGGAAATCGAAACACAAGCTTTGGAAGATGTGCTTTTAACTAAAACCGTAATTTTACCTTTATAATTCATTGCTTCGAGAGAATTTAAAATAATGTTTATAAAAACCCTGCTTAAGTGCCTGCCATCGGCAAGAACTTCTGAATTCTTATCCAGTATTTTCTCAACCTCAACCGCATTAAAGTTATCAATTGCGGTATCTTTTAAAGCAAGTTCAATAATTTCAGAAAGCCTGCATTCTTTTTTCTCTAAAACTATTTCTTTCCTAAGAGCATTAAATCCGTCTGTCAGTTCTTTCATTTTCGATATAGTGCTGTTAAGGGTGATTAAAGCATCTTCTAAAAATAACGGATTGCTGAACTTACTTTTGTTCTCAGCCATTAGAGAAAGCGAATGTATATAATTTTTAACATCGTGGACTATAAAAGCGGCCATCTTTCCGAGAGCGGCTTTTTTCTGGGCATCGGCCGCTTCTATATAGGAACGGCAGCTTACGATTGCGCTCGATGCCTGAAGCGATAAAACTTTGAGCAGGTCACGGTCAAGGCCGCCTGCGGCTTCAGCTTCCTGCCAGAGGCCGACAATTGCGATAATACATTTATCCCCGTAAAGAGGAAGAATTAAATTTATTTTGTTGGTTTTTAAAAAATCCAAAGCCTTAGGGAATTTATTCCCCAAATCTTTTTTCAAGAATTCATCAATGGTCAAAGGCCAGGCATATCGAAGAAGCCAGTTAAGAAACCCCTCTTCGAAAGGGCTTTCTTTGTCAAATAAAAATACGGAAGCCCTTTTGGCATTTGTTGTTTTAATCATAATGTCTTTGATGCGCTCTGTTATCTCATCCATTTCATGAACCAGTGAAATATTATACGTAAACTCCTCCCAGATCTTTTGCCAGTCATGCTTCCTCTTGGTTAAATTGCCGAAAAATACCTGTTTTAACCCGGTTCTAAGCGAAGATGAGAATAAAAGGTAAAGAAGAGTAAAGAAAATAAATAATCCCGTTAGAAGAGAAAAGAGCGCCTGTAGATTCCAACCCGATACCTGAAACAGTTTAATAAAAATTCCGATAAAGAAAAGGTATCCCCCGATTAGAAAAAGCGATAAAGACGCATGAACAGCCGTATCTTCCCTGGCTGCCTCAAGAGAGTAGCCGGTTTTTAGCACTTTAAGCATTATGAGTGCCCCGGGCAAAGTCATAAAGGAAGCGGCTGTTAATAAATCATAGCGTATATGAGAGAAAAATACCGCGTATGTTGCGATAAATACATAAGGCACCAGAATAAACAGCGCTGAGGCAAAAAGCCACTTTATATTCTTTTGTTTAAAATAATAGACGCTTCTCTCGATATTTGAAAGAACAAGGGCAAGAGTAAAAACAACCGTAACGAAAAAATACCGCCCCAGTTTTGTGAATAAAATCGGCTCATTTATCCGTGCGTCTTTTATAAACGGAACTATCCACCATAAAAGAAAGAATAAAAGCACAAGAAAACCAAACAGCGGCGAGAGGACAACGCGGTTTAAGGAGTATGACTTTGCCGGAACCAATGAAACGCTGGCAACAAGCCAGAACAAAGGAAACATGCATAACCCCGCGCCGATCAGCATACCGCCTGAGGAAAACTCGAAAACCAATGATAACTTGGCAATTTCTAAGAATGCCGTGCTTAAAAGCGCGCAAAAAACCAAAAGGCTTATTATATTTCTCTTCTTTAAAGCCCTTCCGCATGAGATTAAAAGTATAACAATATTGCAAGATGTTATTAACGCTGCGATTGAATCACTCATATCTCTAAACCACCTTCTCCCACGTTACTTTCTGCTTTTTTAATATAAAACGTAAAAACCCTTGAACGGCCGCCAGGTTTAAGACACAGAACATATAAGGCACCGACAAAAATCTGCTGCTTATCCTTAACTTTTCAGCAGTAAACCCTGAGACGGCAAACAAATAAAAAACAGTTTGGGCGAGAAAACCGAAATTATACGGGTATATATGCTTTAAGAAAAAACTCGCGATAACCAAAGCCAGCAAAAAGATAAAAGCAACCGCCCTTAAAAATTTATGAGATAGAAACTTCCAGAGAAATATTGCTTTAAAAGAAGCCAAAGATTTGCGGTACCTTGAAAAAAGCTGAAAGTTGCCTGCCAGGGTGCGTGCTTTGCGCCCGAATTCTTCTTTCGATGATTCTGCCGCAGCCTCATATGCTTTCGCGCTTTCGTCAAAAACCGCCCTGTAGCCCCGGGCAACAACATATAAAGGAATTGCAACATCATCTAATATGGTATCTTCGCTTGGAGCAACAAAAAGGCTTTTTCTTAACGCGTAAATCGCACCCGTTGCCCCGATCATAGACCCTAAAGAGCTCTCGAGTTTTCGCATAAATTTTTCATACCGCCAGTACAACCCCACCCCGCACGAGGCAACATTTTTATCTTCATTCAAATACAGCAGTTCACCGCTTACGCAGCCAACACTTGTGTCGTTAAAATTAGCGGCTAACTGCCTTAAGGCATCACTTTTAAGTTTTTGCCGGACATCAGAAAACACTATTATCCCGCCTTTTGCCTGGGGAACAATACGGTTTATAAGAGATATCTTACCCTTACGTTCATCAGATACAAAAAGCTTAACTTTACCGCTTTTATATTCTTTGACTATACTGTTTGTTCTGTCATCGCTGCAATCCGAACCTATAATGATTTCTAATTTTTCTTTGGGGTAGTCTAAAGCCAATATATTGTCAATTTTATCCTTAATGTATCTGCCTTCATTATGGCCTACAATAATTAAACTGACATCGGGCAGGAAATTCCCTTTGTTAACGGGCTTTGAAAATAACTTACTTAATACCCAGAGCAGCAAGGGGTAGCCTAAGTAAGTGTAAAACAATATAATTAAAGACAGCCAGAAAATAATTTGCATTTCTTTTTAGTTATTAAACATCTTTAATAGCGAACTGGCGAAGGCGGTTGTAATTCTTGATACCGAGAATCCGCTTTGCCCTGTCTTTGGCCCATTGAAATACGGCCATATTCCAAAGATTCCTCGCGTTTAGAATATTTGTAAAATCTTCGATGCTGGTGTACCGTTTAACCGGTATGCGCTTTATCAAGAAAGCGTTTTGCCGGTTTAAGCCTATATCGGATGTAAAAAACCTTTTGTACCCGGATTTTCTTGCCGCCCTTATAACCAGCCTGTTATACATTCCTCTTGGAACAGAAAAACAGCTGACCTCCTCCTTTATGATATCCTCTAATATTTCCTTTGATTTGCTAAGCTCATGCATAAGCTTTGCCGGGCTAAAAGTGTGCAGGAAACTGTGAGTCAGAGAATGAGAACCTATTATCATATTACTTTTCTTTAAAAGAGTAATGCCTTCTTTTGTGATATTTCCATTCAAAATATGATCGACACAGACAAAGAATATACCGCATAAACCGTTCTCTAATATCGGCTCAAGCGCATTATCTACCCAGCCTCTGTAACCGTCATCAAAGGTAATAACAATTTTAAGTTTTTGACTTTGATTTAAAGCCGGCTCTTGAACGGATAATTGATGGCTTAGCTTTATCCGGCTTAATTGTTTCTTAAATGCCTCAAGAGATACATCGTAAAGCTTAAGCTTATGCCCCTTAACTATATTATGGTAGGCTAAAACTATTGTATTCTTCATTAAAGCAAATGGACGATCATTTGGGCGATTTTCTCGCGCATGTTTAACAATTTATCAGGATCAGTTTCGTACTTTTTTAGAGATGAGATAAATCCTTTTAAAGATAGAATATTTTCTATTTCATTCTTAAGGCCTGTATCGCTTATGCTGTTTTTTTTCGATTCATATAAACTCTTGAGAAGAAAAAGATACTCGTAATCCTCCATGCCGTCACGGATAAGCTCAAGCCTTAAAGAAGCAACCGGCCCGTCAATACCCGGATAAAAAAGCACGCCGTTGCCGTTTTGCTGCCAGTCAGTATTCATTGCGTCTTTATACGGATTCACATTCCAGAAATTAACCGCCCAGTACAAAAGTCCCTTAAAATCATACTTAAAGCACAGCCAGGGTATTATGCGGGCGCTTTGTGCGGGAAAATCCATTGCGAAATTAGGATATACATTGCCGGGGCCGGAAATATACATCCATATTTCCTTGCCTCTGGCATCAAGCTCGTTTCGCAGCCGTTCATCAAAAGAAGCTATCTGAAAACACCAGATATCGATATCATCTCCCCAGCCGGGATGTTTTTCAGGGTCCCAAAAACCGTGATAGCAAACCATATTCTTAAGGCCGCTATCAGCCTCATGAATCAATTTTGATATTCTTTTAACTTCGGGATTGCCGATTTGTCCTTCATCCCAGGTGTAAATATAAGATTTGTCAAGCAGCCCTTCTCTGCGCAAGGCATTCGCATAATTGCCGTAAAGCGATACCACCTTATTATCTTCTTTTGGCCATTTGTTTCCAAAAGACCCTCCGTAAGGGCCAATACCAAAAGCGGTTATGCCCAGATTTGAATATTGCCTTATGTGTTCGCTAAAATCACTGCTATCGGGCTCGATGTTTAATATGGGAGAAATTCTGTAGCTAAGCATGCTCTTGCAATAAGCATGATAGGTATCATCCATACGCTGTTCCCACTGAAGGTAAGATTCTCCTCTTTTGCGGGTATGAAACTTTCTGACAAAGTATTTCGATAAATCAAATGCGGTTTTTAGATTCGAGCCATTCTTAAGCGTAAAATCCCATACGTGCAGATTAACGGGAATTTTTTTAGAAAGCGCACCCTTGGGGGATATTTCAATATAGCCATTGTAATCCCCGGCCGGACACTTAGGCCCGGC
The DNA here is from genome assembly GCA_043820815.1 of Candidatus Omnitrophota bacterium. Taxonomy (GTDB): domain Bacteria; phylum Omnitrophota; class Gorgyraeia; order Duberdicusellales; family 4484-171; genus JBDRDJ01. The sequence continues at coordinate 17,086 of JBDRDJ010000013.1, read as the reverse complement.
ATAGATTGAAATCCATAAAAGAAGAAATTCTTCCTTTTTAACCGCAAAATCATCCGCCTCAAGCAATGGGTCAGGCCACAGCCCAACATGCTCGGTGTTATAATAAGGCTTTTTCGTAGGAACATAGCCGGCTTCCCTTACGGTAATACTTAAATCATTAAGTATTACTCCTTTACTTTGATCCTTAAATTCGGGAAAATTAACTTTAATGCCTTCCAAATTATCCTTTACATCATAAAAAAGAATCTGAAACGACTCATATTCATTCTTAGCCAATGATATATCCACCGATTGCTCAAGCGGCATCTGCCGCAAATTTTGCGGAAAAACTTTATATAGACTTTTAACTACGCTGGCCTTATATAATTGCTCCGGCTCATCTTTCTTGCTGGAAAATACAGCATTGCACACCAACAAAGCCATGGATACAACGATTACGCTCCAGATGATAAATTTGTTTCTTGATCTAAATTTCATGGCGTTTAGAGTTTGTAAGGAACGGCCGCGGCCGTTCCTTACATTTAATTCGTTCGTATATTGTCAAAATATAAAACAATATCTTCATTGGGCGTGGGGATAAAGAGATTAATGTATGAAATCTCCCCTGCGTCTAATTGGTTATTCATATCCTCTATGGAAATTGAAACCTTTTTAGCTTTTTGCGGCTCAAGGGCGATATTGCGCTGGAAAACTTTCTTTGGATACTGAGAGGAACTTTTTAGCTTAACGGTTAAATGGGCTTGGGCCTCGGAATTATTGTAAACATCAAAACTAAATTCATTGGCGCCTTGGAAGTTAAGGCATTTGTCCTTTTTATAAACTTCCCAGAACAAACCGGGATATTTTGCCCCGCCGGGATATTCAGCCAGTAAAGAATAGCTGCCGTCGGTTGCGAATTCTTTGCTTTTTTCAACATACAGGCCGTCATTATAAGAAAAAAACTCCAAATCGCCTTCTTTTTCAAAGCTGAGATTAAAATCCGCTGATTTACCTTTCGTATCGGAAGAATGTTTACTTTTTCCGGCAGTTCTTACATCATTTGGTTTGCTTCTGTTGCGGCTTGCGAAATTAGCAACTTTCTTTCCCACTTTATATACTGCGAACATACCGCCTAAAAATAAAAATGCCGTAAAAATACCCGCGATCATACCGGTTAAGAAATAGATCAACTTGTCCTTATCAAACATTTTTTTACTCCCTTTTTAACAGAGCCTAAGCTCTCATATGCCTTATTTAACTTTTCCCCGATAACTTTCCAGTCATAAAATTCTTTTACAAAATCACGCCCGTTCTTGCCTAAAGTATCTCTGAGACGGGAATCCTCAATAAGCCTGATAATACATTTAGCGAAATCACCGGGGCAATCGGCAATAAGAAGGTGTTTCTTATCTTCCAGGCAAAGACCTTCAGATCCTATTGAAGTTGATACAACCGCCTTTCTTAGAGAAAGAGCCTCTAAGATCTTTAACCTTGTTCCTCCCCCTATCCTCAAAGGCACAACAAAGACTTTCGAACGTCTTATATAAGGCCTCACATCAGGGACAGTTCCCGTTAAAATTATTCTTTTATCAGACTTTACCATAGCAGTTAAACTTTTATCGGGGTTCTTACCCACTACATAAAACTTTATATCTTTTTTAAAATCATTGAAAAAAGGCAAAATGTCTTTTATGAAATATTTAACTGCATCGCCGTTAGGCAGCCAGTCCATGGAACCGACAAACACGATTGAATCTTCTTGCTGATAAACGCCCTGCTCTTCAGATGAAAAGTAATCCCTGTCAACTCCGTTTGGAATAAGCGCAATATCAGCCTTGCCCTTGCATATATTCGTTAAAGTATCCTTGTCATTTTCAGAAACAACAAATGTTTTACGGGCCTTTATGCACTGGCTTATTTCATATTTCTCCATCTTTTTATACTCGGCGCTGTACACCAGGCGCTTAATAAGGTTTTTCTCCTTTTCAAAGCACCGCTTTAATATAACTGACTCAATATTATGTTCATCAATGGCATAAATCAGTTTTTTAGAAAAATCCATATACTGGCTTAGATGTACGTGGTCAAAATGAACTATATCTATTTGATTCTTGCTAACTATTGAATCGACCAATGAGCGCATTTTAGAACTGTGATATTTAGCAACACTTAAAGGTATGCCATGAAAAAATGCTTTAAAGATTGTACTTATGTCTATCTTATCTTTTGAAAAAACGCACTCAACCTCAATGCCCATGCTGCGTAAAACATCCGCGCTTTTAGAATCAGATTCGCTGAAGATAAAAGTGCAAAGGGTAACTCGATTTCCATAGCTTTGCGCCTGTTTTATAAGATTGAATGTCCTTATCTTAGCCCCGGTATCGAGCGGATAGGGAACTCTCGGTGTTACAAATAATATTCTCATTTGTTTTTAAATTATTTGTTGCGGGCTTTACCGAGAATCCGATTTTCTCGTATATATCACAAGCCCAGGGCTCGCCCCGCTTTAAGGCAATTTGCTTCAAGATGCTGTTAAGCTTATTAGTTGCCTGGGCCGAACCTATATTGTCAACAGCCCATTTATAAGGGCTGAACTTATCATAATTGTTAACCATATCAATCAAAGCCTCCGGCAATTCGTCGAAATCACAAAGTGACCCGGTATCTTTATTAACAAATCCAACTGCGTCGCCTTCATTGTATTTATATATAAGGATAGGACATCCTGCGGCAATAGACTCTGCCATGGCGCGGCAGTTGCCCTCTTTTTCAGAGAGCAAAATTGATACTTTGCTTTTATTCAAACACTCGTTAACCTCATCTCTTGATATTCTCTCCTTGATTTCACACATATCGCTTATGCCGTAGGTATCCATTAAGCGGATAACATCTTCTTTTTTTCTTCCCAGCCAGCTGTAACCTACCAAAAGAACGCGTAATTTATGGCCTTTTGACTTTAAAACCTTTAGAGCCTTAAACAGGCGGGAGTGATTCTTATACAGCGCCCATGTAGCTATGTATATAATATCGAACTCTTTAGACACCTCTTCTAAAGGTTTAAATTTATCTAAGTCTATCCAGTAGCTGGCGCCTAAACCTACTGGAATTAGATTTGAGTTCAAGGATTTTATGAAATCAAAGTCTTTTTTCTCGGGGCACTGGATGATAACCTCTCTTATCTCATTGATAAACATCAAAATATAAGGGCTGCAGTAACCCGACCAGCTCGGCTCAAGAACAATATAATAATTCTTTGCAACCTCGTTAATGTCATGATTTACAAAGAATTCCCTGAACCTATCGGTAAAAGCTAAAGCAATAACTCCCTTTTCCCCGGTTAAAGGATTATGCTCTTTAAGCAATAGCCGCGTTCCTCTTACCGTTTCTCTTTGTTCTTGGCTAAAATTTTGATACCTTTTCCTTAAGTTTTCGGCTTCATCGCTTAAGAGAAAATCTTCGAGAATTTGATTACGGTTATCTTTGGCGCCGGCATTTATAATTCTGCGGATGTTAGCGTCGGCTGTGTTAATAAGGATTCCTGCTTTTGAAACCCTTACTATCCAGCAGAAATAACCCGCTGCCTTATAGATCTTACCCGTTATCTTAAAAAAATAAGCCGCAAACAAGAACAGCAAACCGATACAAAAACGGGCCGGGTAAAACTTAAACATCCTTATTTTTAAAAGATGCATACTTTCTTTAACAAACTTCGGCATACACACTCCTGTAGGAATTAACCATCTTTTCCAGGGAATGGTTTTCCGAAACAAAAGACTTAGCATTTGCGGAAACTTTTTCCCTAAGAGTTACATCCTCAATCAAAAGCCTTAACGCCTTAGCAATATCAAAAGAAGACCGCGGCTTAACAAGAATGCCTCTTTGGTTATCCCCTATAAGCTTGCTTACTCCTCCTACCGCGGTTGCAACAATGGGCTTTTCAAAACTCATCGCCTCAAGAACGGCTAAAGGAGAATTTTCGCTTAAAGATGAAGAAACATAGAAATCAAACTTTTTGTAATAATCCGATGTATTTCTGATAAATCCGGTAAAATCGACTTTATCTCTTATTCCCAGAGCAGCGCTTAATTTCTTTAAATCTTCTAAAGCAATTCCTGCACCCACAATAATAAGGCGGGCATTTAAGTATTTAGAAGCAATCATTGAAAAACCCTCAATAAGGTATTTGTGGCCTTTTTCCGGGCTAAGCCTTCCCACTGTTCCCACAACAAGGCTCTCTGTTTCTGATTTTTCTGTCCGGCTATGTTTATCAACCTTTATGCCGTTTGGAATTAAATGCATGCGGGGCAAATCCCGTTTATATAAATTATTTGAACTTTCATCAACAAACACAACTTTATCGAAGAACCGGGTTATGAACTTATCAAAGGCCTCATAAAGCTTTAACTTAAACCCTTTACCTGTATAGCCGTGAATAGTGGCAACCACCCTTACCCCTGTCTTTCTTGCTGCGATTAAGCCGATAATATTTGCTTTGTAATTATGAGTATGCAATATATCAATATCATTATCTTTTATAAAATTCTCAAGCTCTCTTATGCATGATAAATCAAATCTTCCTTTTGAATCAACGCTGAATACCGGTATGCCCTGTCTTTTTGCCTCCTCAATCGCCTCAAAGTTAGGGCTGTGATGGTTGTTTATGACTCCCATCCATATTTTTGTGCCGTTATCGTTTAAATGCGCCGAAAGTGAAAGGGCAACTTTTTCAGCGCCGTATAACCCGCTTGCACTTATAAGATGGGCTATATTTCTTGTTTTACGGTTAAGTTTTTTAAGCTCCTGTTTTAATGCATGAGCAATATATTCCATATGCCGGCTGTTTAGCCCCTGATGAACAGGCAGGCAGAGATTTTCTTTAGACAACATGAGTGCTGAGGGGTAATTACCTTCTCCTGCGGCTTTATTTAACGATGCACCGAAAATAAATGTTTCTATTCCTCTTGATTTAAGGCTTTCCCTTAACTTATCCCTGTTGTTAACAAGCAAGGGGAAAAATAAGGGTACCGCGCTGTCAGGCAAGCTTTCATAAAGAGGCTTAAGGTTTTGCTCATTTTTTAATTCATTAACCAGGATTTTGAAATTCATCCTGCGTTTATCTACGGCGTCTTTAATGTCAAGCGTATTTATAATGTTTAAGGAAAGTGTGGATATGGAGTTACCGGAAATTTCTGTATAAAATTGAGAGTTTTTTTCTTTTAACATTTTGATTGTCTTTGATTGAGATAATTTCTTTATAATCTTAAAACAAAGCCTCAAGGGAGCTATTATTAAAATGTGAAAAAATCCTGATAGAGCCTTATGTTTAAAATGAAAATATTTATTAAGGGAAAGAAGAATATTCCTTAAAACAAGAGTTCTGCTGCAGCCGGCGCCGAAAGGCACTAAAGAAAAAGAGGGGTTGCTTATAATCAAAGCTCCTCCGTCAGCTACGGGAAGTGTTTTCAAATAACTGAAAATCTGAAAATCACCCTTAAACAAAGAAGGGTTGTTTTGCCGGCTAAGATAATGGGCGCAGTCCTCAATTAAAATAAGATTGTAACGGGAACATATTTCTTTTATGCAGTCTAAAGGCTCAAGAAATCCGAAATAATGAATAACAAATATTGCTTTTGTATTATCATTAATTTTTTGTTTTATGTCATCTATATCAATACTTCCGTTGCTTTTAATATTATAGAATTCAACGCCAAATCCCGCTCTATGCGCCATTTCAACCTCGATACCGCAGTGATAAGCAGGCATAAGAATTACATCGGCATCTTTTGTCTTAACAGCTTTTAATGCCCTGTAGATAGCGCAGCTTCCGCTATAGGTATATATTGTTTTATCTGTGCCGGGGTTATTCTCAATCTTTCTAAAGAAATTCCGGAAAATTAAACCCGCGGATATTGGAGGAAACGCCGTTATGTAAATATTTTTTTTATCGAAAATTGTATCATCTAAGAAATCCTCTAATTTCTTGACCGAATTCTTTATATTGAATTCATTTTGCGCTCTCAAAGCCCCTGCCTTGCCCATAAGTATTAATTGATTATTATTCTCTAAAAGATAAACAACTTTATCGGCCAGCGCTTGAGGATTATTTGGCTCAACCAAGAAACCTGTTTTACCCTCAATAACCGCTTCCCTGTTACCTCCAACATCGGTTGCGACAACAGCCTTGGCCATTGCCATTGCCTCAATTAAAACATTTGAAAAGCCTTCGGTTTTTGAACTTGAAACGATAATATCGCAAGCTCTCATCACCTGTTGAGTATCAAGCCTCCATCCTAAAAAACGCACATGCCCAACGACACCCAGCTCACAGGCTAACGCGATTAATTTACTTTTTAGGGGGCCGTCGCCGGCAATAACAAACTGTGTTTGGGGCAATATTTTTTTTATAATTTTTACTGCGCGCAAAAAATCATCGACGCCTTTCTCCGGCCTTAACCAGCTGACTATGCCAACAACCGGCGCTCTTGCATAGAGGGTTAGATTTTGACGGCATACTTCTTTACTGTCTCTTTCAGAAAATGCCTCTAAATTCACTCCCCCATAAATAACCTTAATCTTTTCGCAAGGCACCCCCTCGAAAGCAACAACCTTTTCTTTTACTGCCTTTGACACACAAATAATTTTATCCACAAAGCGGTTTATAACCTTATAAGAGAAATTATGATGCTTCTTTCTCCAGAACCCTAAATCCCGCCTGTTAGATATAATTCTTCTTACGCCGGATAACCTTCCCCAGAAAGTGCCGAAAATATCAGAGCTGAAATGGTAAGTCATAAGAACATCGACTTTTTCTGCTTTTAAGAATCTTATAAACTTAAAACCTTTTACTATCGCACTAAAATCATAAATACGTTTTATCTTAAGAGAATGAGTTTCTATACCTAAATTCTTTATATCTCCGAGTAAGCCGCCCTTATCGGAATGGCTTACGATTAAGAGGCGGTATCTTGCCTTATCTACGTTTTTGCATAACTCAAACACTTGCCGCTCTGTTCCGCCGCTTAACGAATGAAGCTGGTCAATCAAAATACAAACTGTTTTCATTTATTTAATAAAATAATTTACTATTTCTTTACCGTCCATACCAAGCTTAGTAAAAATCTTTGATGGCTTATCAGACTTTCTGCAATAATATAATTTAATAAACAAAAATCTTATGTAAATACATTTTCCGCATTCAGAAAAACCCAATTTCTCTTTAACGCGCAGAGAAGCTTTATTTTTAGGTTCAACAACAGTAATCATTCGTTTAAATCCATATTCTCTATAAAGCCCCATTACACTTTTGGCAGAATGTGTTGCCATGCCTTTTCCTCTATGCTCAGGTACAACATAATTATAAGCTAAAGACACTGTCCCGCGAGGAAGGCTATACCGGATATTAAAATATTCTATTTCGGATTCTTCTTTGTCAACCCATGTGTATGCATAGTCTGTTTTATGGTTAGATAGAGAATAAAGATGTTTATGCCCGGTGAGGTGCTTGAGAGCTTTACCCTTGTTGCGCCAACCGTCATAAAATTCTTCCATTTCTTCTAAGTCATTTCTGTTAATTTTCTTCATAGTTAATTCAAGGCCTAAATTATCTTTAGATAAACAACTGTCAAGATCTTTGGAAAGAAAAAATATCTTTCTATAATAAAAACTTAAACCCAACCTGTCAAAGGCGTGCAATAAAGTCTTTACCATACCATGTTTATCTAAATAAGTTTTAATTTTTTTTAATAAAATCATATGCCTTGACTGACCAAGGGAATTTTCCCTCCCTTAGATTTTGTTATTTCTCTGACTTTATTAATATTGAACATAATATTTGGCCCGAATCTAAGCTTTAAATCCTCAAATATTGATTCTTCCTTAAAAGCACAATCAAAATTAACAGGGACAATTTCTAAATCAACTATACCGTCTTTTTTTTGTACAAAATGATAACTTGATATAAAGTCTGAGAATTTATCCATTGCCCCGATTACATAATGCGCTTTGCCTTTCTTGTCTATTAAGAAATTCTTTTTACGAGCGCCGGTTATCTTGATCAAAGGCAGCTGCCTGCCGCAAGGGCACTGCTTATCAGCCAAACAGCCGTAATCCTCTGTTTTGTACCGGATAAAAGGCATGGCGTAATTAGTAAAGCCGGTTGCAACTATTTCTAATCCGCAATCTCTGCCGCTGTTCTCATTTTCAATAAACTCAAGTACGCCAAATTCACTGTTTATATGGTGTCCGGCCTGTTCACGACATTCGCAGGCAACAACAACTCTCTCTTCCATTCCGTACCAGTCATAAACCTTGGATTTAAAATATGCTTGCATTTTGTCTCTCTGCGAAGGAAGAAGCATTTCCGCAATTGTAAATATTGCTTTTGGGGTAAATACAGGCTTTAGAGAATTTTGCTCTAAAATACCGGCTAACTGCGCAAGCGGCACAGGATAGCCTTGTAAAACTTTTATTCTGTATTTTGAAAGCCCGTCAATATACTGTTTTACATTGTCCTCATTTATATCGTATATAGAGAAGAAAACTTTTCTCTGATAAGGATTATATTGAAATAAGTTTTCTCTTTTATTCTTAGAAAACTTAAGAAAATGCGCCCTGAATACAGCACATAAATCATTAAAGTTATAACCTCCCCACCTAAAAAAACGCCATTCAAAAGGCCCTCCGTTTAAAAATTCGGATTTCGGGTCAGAATAAATATCGAGAACTCTTCCCGTTGTTCCGCTGGTTGTAATATGGACTAAATCACTTTTCTTATAATTGGCGGCGATAAAATCATCGGGGTTTTCTTGAACCTTATCCTTGGTTAACATTGGAATTTTAGGCAAATCTTTGGTTGTCTTAATGTCCGAAGGAACCAGCTTGTGCGCCTTAAATAATCTCCGGTAATAGGAAACATTGTTGTATACGTGATTTATTAATTTAGCGAGCTGTTCGTTTTGGTAATTCTCAAGCTCCTGCCCGGAGAACCACTGGGATTTCTCTAAAAATTTAAGCTGCTTGAAGAATTCTTTTGAAAATCGGATACTCGTTGGAGCAAACGATAAAGTGTATTTTGCGGCTTCCTTAAAGTTTTGCGGCAGCTTCCTGTAGATATCTAAAATTACGCTCATTTGTTCCTCTCCTAAAATAATAAAATAATCCCAAAAGTCTTCTTGCAATAACCCTGTATTTTATTCCTTTTGATGCTATATACTCACTTTTTATCCTGGATATGCAAGCCTTAGAAAAGATACCATCGAGAAGAGTTTTTGATTTAACCATATTGCCCAATTCAGAAGCTATAAATTTATAATCGGGATAAGACATGATGTCCCACATGCTTGTGGGGCAGCTGCTTATTTTGGCTTTATTAATCCTTGAAAATACCCTTAGAACTAATAAGGCGTAAGCTTTACGGGTTAAATACTTGAATGAATTTAGAACTGCTTTTTTATCTTGGGAAACCGGCCGTTCATCATTTGCATGGATTATTTGTGATAATTCTTTAAAATGCCTGCAAAACATTAAACGGTAAGCAGCCTGGCCTTCCAATGCTGCTGATGACACTGAAGTCACTAAATCTATAAAATCTTTCTCAAAAAACGGTGATATCGCTCTGGCATAATGGTTAAATATAACCTCCTGAGAGCTTATTAAGCAACGCTGTCTCTGCATATGATCTATATAAATCATTTTCTGGAAATTATATTCAGCGCTTTCTGAATTTGAGAAACAATCTTTAGATGCCTTAAAAGTGCTTTCAGTCGCTTCTCCTTTGGACGGCACTACAAATAATTCATTTAAGCAGGCACTATCAGGATCTACTTGCTTTTTTATGTAACGCAGGAAACATTCATCGCTGGTTTTAGCTTCAAGCGGATAATTGTCTAAATTCACTCCCGTCAGAGTTCCGCCGATTGTGCCGGTGATAATAGAATCGTAGTTATTTTTTGCGTGGTCAACAACGGGAAATATCTGGGCGCAGGCAATATCAGCCCAGCCTTCAATCAAACTTGAAAAATCCATGCCGTATTTAGAAATATAGTTTCTCTGAAAAGGTACAAGAATATGATTAATTCCTAAAGTTTTTGAAACTTTTCTTGCTGCATAATAATCAGCATGATAAACCAATCCATAAGTTAAAACCTCAAAACTTCCTCTTGAAATCCTGTTATAAAATCCCACGTTTAACCGTGAATCAAGGCCTCCAGATAAAGGAATTAAAGTTTTTTTATTGTTAATCCGTTTCTTATATCCCTTAAGAAGTATCTCATACATCTGGTCGGCAACCTGGACCAAAGGCAAATGCCAGTTTTTATCGGAAAAATTCAAACCATTTATTTTATAAAGATTTAAAGTATTATTTGAATATTCAATAACCGACCCGGGCATTAAGCGTTTTATGCTCTCAAAAAGTGTCTTGTCTTCTAAAATATATCCCAGTTGAATATAATCGCTGGCTGCTCTCTGATCTATCTCGTTATTAATATTGCCTAATAAAAACATGGGTTTTATCCTGTTTGAGAAAATAAAACCTCTGGATGTTGAAGAGTAAAAAACCGGAGAAAACCCCATTGCATCATTGGCAATAGTTAATTTGTTTTTTTCCGTATCTAAAATCAAAATGAGATAGTTACCGCAAAAACTGCACAAATCTTTATATGAAGATTTAATATAGGATTGATAAACTGCCTCGCCGCAAGATATACCTGCCTCGGCATCAGGGTAAAGCTCTCCGTAAACAAAAACACTTATGTTGTTTTTATCAAAAGAGCTAAATCCGTTTATATGTCCAGGGAATGCGTTATGAAGATAGAAGCTCTCTTTGCGGATTTCCTGATGAGCTGTCCAGCCAAAAGAATGCATCTGCTCTTTTACGGCCTTAGCGCTGCTTTCGCTGACTTCTAAATTTACGCATCCTATGAAATTTGACATAATTTTTTATTAATGATTACAAAGATTAGATTCAGATTACAACGATAATTTGTGCTCCAATATTAAGGTCTTTGGTCTATGGTCTTGAGTCTTTGGTCTTGTAAAAGGTTTCCTCTTTCAACCATGCCAAGATAGACCCAGAAATAAGCGCCCAGAGGAAGGTATGACCACCTGTCCCCGAAGAAATTTCCGGCCATAACCGCAATAACACAGGCGCAGAAACCCAAGCCTAAACCTTTAAAGAATACATCGCCGGAATTCTTATAAAGCCTCCACCCGCGCCTTATGGCAATTGCCATTATTAATAAAAGAAAACTTAAGCCAACCAGGCCCTCTTCCGCCAGTGTGCGAAGATATACGTTATGCGCATCACGTTTTAATCCCAGATGGCTGAAAACATTAAAGCCTACCCCGATAACAGGGTTTTGTTTGAAATACTCAATACTCTGCTGCCAGAGGATAATCCGGGTCTGAGCTGACTCATCAAGCCGGCCCTCTTCCTGTTTTGTTTCCTTGACCCTTTCAACTACTTCCTTGGGCAATACAGCCTGCCAGAATATTAAAATAAGGGCTATGGGTATAATGAGCTTTCTGCTGCGCGCAATAGCTAAGAAAAGAAAGCCGGCAAGAGTTGCTAAATAAGCGCCGCGGGAAAAAAGGAAAAGATTACAATAGAGATTTAAGGCAATAAGCAGTGTTAAGAATAATTTCATCTTTTTATTTTTTATTAAGAATAATACACCTATTAAAACAAAGGTATAGGTTGCGTAAAATGCCGCAACTTCATTTGCCCCCAGCCACATAAAAGTTCCGCTGATTTTTACTCTTGAAACCCAGCTTGTCATCCAGCTAATCTGGCGCACGGTGTAGTAATTCATGATAAGCATCGAAACGCACATTACAATAAAAAGTTTTTTCATCTGAAGTTTATCTTCGATATTGTTTAAGGTAAGGATAAACAATAAAGGAAGAATCATGTAATTTTTCCAATTCTGCAAACGGGGGTCCATTGCGTTTAAGGGGGCCGGGTAACCGATATAGTAAGAACCACGCCAAAGTGCTATATAGGTAAAAATCATGTAGAAAAAAAGTATTTTATTATAAGGGGTTTTATCTAACAGCTTTTGGTTATTGCTATTGGCATAAATAAACCAGCCTAAAACCATGCCTATTAAAATGATATCGTTGATATCTTTTCCGAAAGGGTAATACTGCAGGCGCATAAGCACGTTCTGTAAAGGAAGAAGGGGAACTAAAAAAAGCAGGCCTAAACGCACCTTCCCAGTCAATGAAAAAAAGAAAACAAAAATGCCTGCCGCATAAAGAACGGGTACGGCTATGCTTTTAATGACTGCGATCATTTCTTAAAAACTCCCTTTATGGCGTATGAAGCTTTCTTGAAATTAGATGCCTGAGCAAACAGGCTGCGAAGCGCTAAGTATTTTACCTGCACAAAACTGTGTTTTCTTGCCAGCCTTACAAAATCCAGATTCGGATTGCCCCAGACTAAGGATAAAACTTTATGCGGCGAACCCCAGAGGCGGTATGAATATCTCGGCTTTAAACTGTAAGCGGAATCAAATGAAGATTTTATGCCTACATCGAAGAAGTTAACACCGTCGCAGAGAGAACATAGTGTTGTTGCCCAGAACCTCGGGTTTGCCTCGATTGCTTTGACTTCTTTTGTTTTTGATTCAATACGGAAATCTATATGAATCGGCCCGGAGTAACCGCTTTTTTCAACGATCTTCTTTCCCAGGCGCAAAACTTCGGGGTTCTCGACAAATTGAATCCATTTTAAATCCGGCTCATTAGCTCTTCTAACCATGATTGTGCGCTGTATTGTCCATGAATTAAGTTTACCCCGGCTTGCAAAACCGTTAAAATCAATATCAGAGCCGTCAATAAACTTCTGGAGAATCAAAGGAAATGGGTTTTTATCTGAGCCCTGTCTTTTTAACAGGCAACTTTTAAGATTTTCAAATGTATCAAATTTTTCTACTCCCTTACTGCTTGACTCTGAAAGAGGCTTAATCAGTGCCGGGAAGAAACTTTCCGGAATACCCGCTAAATCTTCATTACTTTCTAAAAGACGAGTGTCCGGGTGAAATATACCGTTCTCTTTACAGAAAACCGAAAAACTGTATTTATTGTGGAGGTTTTCAACTGTCTTTACTTTGGGAACCGGCATTACCTTAACAAACCTGCTTAAATAATTATAATAACGGCCTAAAAACTTAATACTGTCAAAACCGCTGGGGCATATTATTTCAAGCTTTTCGGATTTTACCAAAGCTTCAAGAAAAAATAATATTTCAAATGAATTCTTAGAAAATGTATATTCTTCGGGTATTGCGAAGAAATGCTTACACAGAGGTGAATATGAAAGCCCCTGATTTTTAAGCTGGTTACCTATCGCAAAACTCGTATAACCCGCTTCTCTTAAACACCAAAGCCCGATACCTGCATCGGATTCGTTTGTAGCCAATAAAAGGACTCTCTTCATAAATTCACCCCTTCTTTGACCTCTTAATAGACCATTTAAGGGCTATTAAAAGTAAGCCTGCATTTAAAGGAAACGCCGTAAAAGATTTTAGAAATTCTTTCCTTGCCGCGGCAATGTCGCCGCTCATCAAATAATCCTCTGCCGATTCTTTATAAACACTTGAAAGCGCCCTTTGCCTTAGAATAAAATCTCCGGGCTCATTTAGGTTTTTATTAATTGAATAAATTCTTCCCTCATGCATCTTTTGCTTATTTGAGCTTGCGCTTTTTGATGACAAACGATAGTAAGCAAGAGGTTTATCAATATAGAAAACATTGAATTCTCTGGCTATCCTGTACCAGAAATCCCTGTCTTCTGAACCCATACGGGCCATATTCTCATCAATTAAACCTACTTTATTAATACACTTTCTTCTGATTGTGGCCGTCGGTGATGATACATGAGCCTTTCTGGTAATCAAATGGTTTGCTATTTTCCCCGATAAATATTTAGGGCTTCTTTTCGAAACCTTCTTCTCTCCCTGCCCGTTAAACTTAATAATATGTGAATGAACAAGGCCGACATCAGGTTTCGTATCGAGAATTCTTACTCCTTCTTCAAGGCGGTTTGGCATCCATAAGTCATCAGCGTCTAAGAAAGCTATGTATTCTGAACTGGAATTACGGATTCCCGTGTTTCGCGAAACTGCGTGGCCGCTATTTTCCTGGTAAAGGTATTTAATCCGGCCTTTTTCTATATAAGGCAAAAGGCGCTGTTTTGTAAAATCGGTTGAGCCGTCATCAATAACTATAATCTCAAAATCCTTATAGGTCTGGCCTAATACCGAATCTATTGCTTCGGTTACGTATTTTGCGCAGTTATAAGTAGGAATAATTACACTTACCCTTGGCATAGCAAACCTATCATCTTAATAACATATCAGTGATCTTATCCCTTTTGTCTTTCTGGATATTCCTAAAATAGTCTACTTTTTGATAAATCTTTTGCTGATATAAATCCAAATTCTTATACAATTTATCAATTAAATGCAACATCAATTCTATTGAAAGAACATCTATCCTAATATTAAAATCCTCTAACCCAAGAGACATCATAAAATCTAAACATTTTGGCCTATACTCCAACATTATTGAAGGTGTATAAACGCATTTTGCAAGAATAACAGAATGTAGCTTTTCTCCAATAAATAAATCACAGTCTTCCAAGAAATCTAATGTTCTTTCTATATTCATATACTCATAGATAAGCTTAACCTCTGATTTACCAACCCTTCTCGCCACATCTTCTATATAAGGAATATCATCTCTTAATACAGGCAAAAAAGTTACCTCCCATCCTTTTTCAATAATAACTTTGGTAAATTTTGCCATAAATGCAAGGAAATCGTTATCATTCCCCCAAGCTTTACCGCCAGAAAAGCCAAAATTAACACCCACCTTCTTTCTTTTATTCTTTGAAGATATATTATTTCTCGCTAAAGAAAGAGCGGAATCACCGATTATTTCTGCACCATAAAATCCATTTTGCTCTAGAATCTTCTTGGATAAAGGCCCTCTGACTCCTACAAATTGACACTTCTTAAGAAGTTGTACCCACTCTTTTAAAAAGTTTTCTCCTTTAGCAAATCTATCCCAGAAATCCGGGTTTTTAACTCCCGCACCAAAAACAAAGGATAACCCATATCTATCCTGTGCAATCTTCAGTTCTGACAAAGACCCTTTACTGTTTATTAATGTCCCTCCGCCTAATAAAACAGCTTTATAAATTTTCCTGCTTTTTATCTTCTCCAACAGTTCAATCTTATTTGAAAATTTAAAAGGTAATATATTTATATCATTAAATAATCTCTGGACTGCAACATACATCGCTTCATCACCAAAATTTCCATGGCCCAAATATCCGATATAACCAAGCGTACCTTCTTTTGCCGTAAGGTAATGCCTGTTATGTACAATGCTTTTTGGAACCGACAACAGATTGAAATTAAAAAGTTCCTTCATCATTTATTAAAGCTAAATATTGGTACCGATTTACAAATATACCTCTTTTCTTCATTGCTGAATCCGAGAAAAAAGGCAAAAATTATAAATAGGGCGGAAGAGGCCGCGGCCAAGAGGAATAAATTAATGAAACTGACTGAGATGATATTTCTGCAAAGAAACCAGAAAATAACAAGAATAAATAGAGATTTTAATATCGTAGGGATTAATATTTCAAAATAATATCTCCTTATATTCAATTTTATCAAACGGCATATATATACGGGCTGAACACAAAGCTTGATAAAAATCATTGGGATAGCTGTGCCCAATGCCACACCTATAAGTCCGAATTGCCTAACTAGAATTAAACTCAAACAAAGGTTCGCTAACCCCTCAAGCAAATTAGACATGGCAAAAAATTTATGCTTTGAGATTCCAAAAACTAACTGAATAGAAGGTGCCTGCATTAAAGCAAAGACTATTGCTACAACCAATATGGCAAGCAGGGGGTACGCGCCTGTATACTGTTTACCTACCCACCTCTCTATAAACGCGCCGCCGTATATAATTAACAGGCCTCCCACAAGAAGGGACAAGTAACAGCTGATTTTGCTTACAAAAAGGAACTTTTCTCTGATCGCCTCATAATCGCCTTTTGCCTCATACTGGCTAAATACGGGAACCAGTATATTTATTGCGCTGGACATAAAACCGATAAAGTACTGTATAAGGCGCGATGCTATGGAATAAAGGGTAACGGCGTTTAACCCCAGAAAAATTGTGATTACAAAATTATCTATGTTAAAGCGGAGCTTGTCGGCGATACCGATAATAAAAGTATAACTGCTGTAGCTAAAAAGCGGCTTTAACCTTTTTTTCTCTATAAATTTTACGGAAAAAGAAAGGGAAGGCACAATTTTTCTTACGAAGATAAACGTCGCGATATGGCCTGCAATATTTACACCCAATGTAATAAGGGCAAGGGCAATAAGCCCTCCTCCATATTTAAGAAATATTACGATAAGTATGCTTCGCGAGAAAATTTTAAATAAACCTATCAAGGTACTTATATCGTAACGCAGATAAGAAAAAAGAACGTTTGAGAAAACTTTCATGGGAAGGTCAAATGCGAAACTTGCTCCCATGATTAATATAACTTTACGAAAAAGTATTGAGTGCGCGCTTAAATTCTTAATCAGCAAAGGCCCCGTTAACGCAATCAAGAAAGATGCCAAGATCACGCATGCGCTGATTATGATAAAAAGAAACAAAGAAGTATTTATAATAACATTCGCTTCATGGGTATCATTGTTTCCCACTGCCCGGGAAACATACCGCCGGACAGCAGAGCCTAAGCCAAAATCAAAAAGCCAGTAGTAACCGATAAATGACCCTACCACCATCCATAAACCATAGGTGCTGTCGCCTAAGGAACGCAGTATAAAAGGCATAAGAAGAAGGGCGATAAAAGCGTCGATAAAGAACGTGGCCATCCTTAACGTTGAACCTTTTGCCAGTGTTTTAGCTTTACTACTCATATTAATATTGACTCTTTCGTAAATTGTGTGATTTTGGCATAACAAAAATAGCCCTTTTTGCTTGCTTATGAGGCCTTCAGAGCCCATTGTTATTTTTTAGCTTTATCTATCGTTACATAGAATCCGCGGCTCGTTAGCCCCGCACGCCT
>JBDRDJ010000012.1:0-126120 GCA_043820815.1 Candidatus Omnitrophota bacterium | reverse complement strand
CGCCTATTTCTTAGCCAGCCGGGGCTAAACTCGCGCGCGGTTCTCGTTACGGCCGTCAAGACTGCGCAAAAAGAGATTTTTGTTATGCCTTATAATGCAATGGGTTAGATAAATATCATCACATTATTTACGAATGACCCTAAATTAATAAGATTAAACCGCCTAAAAAAATTGATAGATTGATTGCAAGACTTTGCATTTTTCCGGAAAATCATGAAATGATATACTGCAGTTCTACACCAACGGTATTTTGCTCCAAAGGAATTATACAGAATATTACGCCTCGGCGTTACAAAGAATTATTTCTAATCGCGGAGGATCATCAAAAATGATAGAAACATGATTTTGCCTCTTCTATCTCCTGAGAAACATTGACGTTAACATATTTATCGCATAACAGAAAAGATTTTACCTTATTTCCCTCATCTATCGCGGATTGGATTAAATCCGGCAGTTCTTTCTCTGCCCTCTTCTGGTTGATAGGCGTATGCGGTATGTATGAAAATATTTCGTTCTTAAATATACAATTTCCCATTCCCATAATATTATTCATGGGGTTCGAAGGTTTTTCTATAAGACGATAAATTTGATTTTCATTAGACTGAATTATTGAGTAAGTCTTTTTTATCAAACTTACGTCCTCTACTTCAATAACCCCGCAAACACCAAAAAGGTCTTCTTTTTGAAACACTCCTGCCATTTCTTGATGTTTCGGGTTAACCATAAATTCATCACCTAACATTAACATAAGGTCGTCCTTACCGACTGCCTCTTGAGCGCATTCTATCGCGTGAACAAGCCCTCTCTGCTCCTGCTGTATAACATATCTTATCGGCTTACAATTATAATCATTCCCGTATCTGTTTATTATTTCGTCAGCTTTATAACCCACAACAATGACTATTTCGGTTAAAATATCAAGATTAGAAACACAATCCAAACTATACTCAATTAAAGGCTTGCCTCCTATGGACAGCATACATTTATTCGTATAATCCGTTATACCGCCTAACCTCTTTCCCCTGCCGCCGGCTAAAATTAACGCTTTCATCTATATCTTCCTTCTAACACATTCTGCTTTTGTCAGAAAAAATGCTTTTATTCTCATTAATCCAATCAATAAGGTTTTTAATCCCTTCCTTAGAGCCCACCCGGGGTTCCCATTTAAGTTTCTGCCGAGCTTTTGTAATATCACAGATAAAATATCTCAAATCACCGTGCCTGTCCCGGTCAAATTTAACTTGCGGCCGTTTTCCCAGGATATCTTCGATTATATCAACACACTCCAGAAGTGAAATAGCCGTGGTTTTACTGCCGCCAATGTTATATATACCCGGTTCCCTGGTTTTAAAAAACGCGTCAAAAGCTTCACAAACATCCGCGGCATATAAAATATCCCGCACCTGCTTACCCGCTCCATAGATAGTAATAGGCCAGTCAAAAACAGACCTTATGGAAAAATTCGCTACCCAGCCGTGATCCTCACCGCCGAACTGGCGCGGCCCGTAAATACCCGTTAACCGAAAACTGGCAGCCTGCAGCTTATATGTATCAATATAAGCTTTAATATAAATATCCCCCATAGCTTTTGAAGCATGTAAAGGAGTAAGCGTACCCTCCAAAGTAGGGTAATCTTCGTTTATTTCTTCCGGATTTCTTATGTACCGCTTGTCACTTTCAGTTAATTCATCATTGATTTTATTGCCGTAAACGTGAATAGTAGCACAGCTCGCCACAGGTATCTTAAGGCTGCGGGCTGCCTCTAAAACATTAAACGTCCCCGCGCAGTTTGTAGTAAAATCAAGAGAAGGATCCTCCCAACTTATTGTCATCGCAGGCTGGGCAGCCGTATGCACAATATAATCGCAGCCTTGAGAATGGTCAAGGAGCTCTTGAAAATTCCTTACATCCGCCTTAACCATTTTAACGCCAAACTTCTCCAGAAAATTCCAATTATAACCTCTTGCTTCTTCGGCAGCATAACCTGTGCGCATCAACTCGTGTTTAGTTAAATTATCATAAGATATAACTTTATCTCCTTTACGCATATAGTATTCACAAACATGAGACCCGAGAAAACCGCACCCGCCTGTAACTAAAACTTTCATTCTTTGCTCCTTTCAGTTATTCTAATAAAACATCGTAACATTCTCTCACAAAATTTATCCCACTTCAAATTTTCTTTCACCCATTCAGCACCCCTCTCGCCGAGGATACGGTATTTATCCCTATTATTATAAATGTCCAAAACCGCTTCTGAAAAATTATCCGTAACAACACCTATATCCTCTTGTTTTATAATATCTGACGCCGTCATTTCAGGAGAAACTATAATAATCCTCTTAGCGCATAACGCTTCAAAAGGAGCCAGCCACCCTCCCTGCGGCTTTATAGGCTGCAATACTATATCGCAGCCATGGTAAAAATCCCTGAGAGATTCCCTGCCCAAATGGCCGGTAATTATCACTGCAGCGGTTAAATCTTTTTCCTTTATATAACTTTTTATTTTCTCAATATAAGCCCTGTCTCCCCATCCTGCCAGTATCAATTTAATATTCGGAATCTTATCTCTTAACTTTTCAACTGTCTGAACGCTTTCAAGCTGATTCTTCATCGGAGTCAACATTCCCGACTGCAAAACAACAAAACGATCATTGAGATTATAATCTTTCCTGACTTTCTTCTTATCCCCCTGAGAGAAGAAATCATATTCTATTCCGTAATTAATGATTTCCGGATCAAAACCGTAAAGACGCCTGAATCTGTCAAAATTAAAATTATCAGCCACGACCGCGGTCTTAACATGATTTTTAACGACATACTTATCAAACAACAAAATTGTTTTTATAGCCAGCCGTTTAATCAATGAAGCCTCGTTCTTTAAGCCCAATGATACTTCAGCCGGCTCATTACACATCCAGACAACGGGTTTATGATAAGGGAAAACTGCTAATTCGGCAGGATAATTATGAATATTGATTAGATCGAACTCTTTCAGCACGCGGCTGATTCCTTTATGCAGGGACAACGCTTCTCCAAGCTGAAAACTATTAAAAGATTTCTTCTCAAAAATTAGTATTTCCGTACCTGTTAAATCTTTTTTTACTTCCGGTATAACAGAATTAGTCAATAAAGCGTTTTTTATTCCCCGGGCAGTTAAATAATTCAAAAGCTTAACTATCAGCAATTCCGCGCCGCCGTAAACATAAATTCCCGGATGAACAATTAAAATCCGCATTGTTGTAACAAAAATTTATTTTTGGCCCGTATCGTAAAGGCAGCAATTCTTGCAAGGCAAAGGAGAATCTCCCTTCCGGAGTTTTTCCCTTAAAACCTTATATTTTTTGCCCTGCCAAATTTCCATAAAACTTTTTTCAAACACATTCCCTAAAGCTGTTTGTTTCTGGAATTCACGATTGCCGGCTTCGTTCCCTGAACAGCAGGGAATTACGTGGCCGGTTACAAAAACAAAAGGCATCATCCATTCAGTACATTTTGAAATAACAGGTTTAGATGAAGGAATATCAGCGTTCCATGATACTTTACTCCCTAACTCCCGCGCCTTCACCTTAACGGCCTCTATGATTTCCTCAGGCACTTCGGTAAATAAACCTTCAACCTCAGGGTAACTGTGAAGCATCCTTGTAAACTGAATACTTACGTCTTGACCTTGAGCAAGAGAAGACACTAATTCAATATAATTAGAGACTTCATTAACATTCTCTTTTGAAATGATATAATGGAAGGCGATTTCAGGAAAATAAGATTTCGTTTCCATTTTTATCTTAATAAGATACTTTACGTTACCGATAACCCTGTCAAAATCAGAGCCAACCCTGATTTTCTCATATGTTTCCTTAGTCGCGGCATCCAAAGAAACAAAAATCTTATCAATCGGCAGCTCAACTAATTCTTTCGCGGCCTCTTCATCTATAAAATAAAAAGTGTCATATAATTCCACGAATATATTTTTAGATTTCACGTATCTAAGCATCCTCATAAAATCCTTATTAAGAAAACTCTCTCCGATCCCTGTTAATCCTATCCATTTCAACTTAGGAAATTGATCAACGATAGACTTAAACTGTTCAAAAGGCATATCTCTACTTGGTTCATGCCAATACGTATGCTCACAAATAAGACATCTTAAGTTGCACCGTGTCGTAACTTCAATCTCAATAAATGGAGGGTATGGCTGAAACAAATAAAGCAACTTAATTAAGAACGCGTTTTTTGTAGAATAAAACATATGGAAATATATATAATTAAAGGTGTATCTTATCCCTTTAACTTTAATAAGAAACATTAAATGTTTCAATCTTGATAACAATACCGAAGAATTCATGGCTGCCCCTTCCGCGTAATTAGCGACAATAGTAATTTATCTTTAATCGCCCTGCGTATAATATTCACTGCCCTTATGGGATGCAATATACATTTGACCAGAATCTCCTTCACGCTCATCGCCTTATTCCTTTTAAAAAAGGTTATGCTTTCCATATCCGCTTTAATGCGCCTCAATTCCTCTTTCGAGATATTACCGCAAACTTGCATAGGAATCCTGTCATAAGTAAAATCGGCCCACTCTAAAGTTTGAGGAATCTGATTATTATCTTTACACATATCCCACAATTTAGTGCCCGGGAAAGGTGTTGATATGCTTATCCCGACTGATTCAATATCATTACTTTGAATAAACGCCTGAGTTTCTTTAATGTCCTCCATGGTTTCGGTAGGATTACCAATCATAAATGTTCCCTGAGGAATAATTCCTGCCTGATTGCACAGCTCAATTGCCCTGCGATTCTGCTCAACAGTGGTCCTTTTATCTAAAATATCCAAAATACGCTGAGACCCGCTCTCAAAGCCAAAGGTAATCTGTTTGCACCCGGCGTCTTTGGCAGCATTCAAAATATCAAGGTCTATATTGTCAACTCTGGCGTTACCTCCCCATGCAATATCAATTTTTTCGGACTTTATTAAATCACAAATAGATTTTAACCTCTTTTTGTTTACAAATAAATTATCTTCAATAAAGAAAAAATATCTTACATCATACCCTGCAACCAAATGCTTTATCTCTGAAATTACTCTTTCAGGGCAATTACACCTGTAAGGCATATTTTTCCATAAATTGTGGCAAAAAATACAGCTGTAAGGGCACCCCCTGCTGGTTAAGAGGGCCGCGGCTTTAGTCTTAAGCGGCACGAAATAAAGATATGAATCGGGAAGCCTGTCTTTGGTATGCAGATAAAAGTCCATCTGCATAAGTTCTCTTGCCGAAAAAGGCACTTCATTTAAATCCTCAATATAGGGACGGGTAATAACTCCTGACTTTATATTTTCTCTTATAATATCAAACATCGCGCGCTCGCCTTCCCCCTGAACAACAATATCAGCGTGCGTTAATGCTTCTTGCGGCAGAACACTAACATGAACTCCTCCCATAACAGTCAAAATGCCCATTTGTCTGCACTTATCAGCAATTCTATAAGCGTCAGGAATAAGAGGGGTGGTTGCCGTTATACCAACTATATCCGGTGAATACGACTCAATCTCATTTTTTACGTTCTGTCCGGCCAGCTCATCTATAATCCTTACATCAATACTATGCTTTTGCAAATAACTGGCAATAAACCCCAAATTCAAAGGCTCTTGAATAGCGTATCTTTGATTCTTCCCGGGATTAATTAACGCGACTTTTTTCATAGGAAACACAAATAATGACTGGCTATCATTTCAATAATTTCTTTAAACGGCCGCGACTTAGTTTTCTCTGATTTTTTACCTTTTACTTAATGCTCTTTCGTGATAGAATTCTTTTAATATAATTAAAAATTCTCAAAATTTAAACTGACTCTATTTTACGGTAATAATAACCTGATTTCAACTGATTTTAAACATCTAATCTAGCCCTTATTCAGAAAAGAGGTTGATTTTGCTTTCAATACTAAGCCAATATTTGTTTTACTCATTCTTTATTATATTAATTCTTTTTTTCTCAGGGATAGGACTTACTCTGTTTTTTATTCCTCAAAATCTAAAGAAATATACTCTCTTAATATCTCCGATAACGGGTTTTTGCTACGCAACTCTTACGGGGTGGTACTGTTATAACTTAAAATTCAGCGGGACCGATGTTTACGCGTTATTTATTCTTATTCCGCCGGTTTTCTTTCTTGCCGCGGCCTTTCTTAAACAAAGAAAGCATCCGGATAAATCAGAGAACATATTAAACAAAAACATTATTCTCCCTTTAATTATTTCCGGTATAATTTTCCTTGCCTTGTCAATGCCCCTGTTTAAACATACTAACGGATTAAATTCAATCTCTATCGGAAATAATGATATCGTCGATCATACAGCAAAATCAAGATTCTTAAAGGAATTCTCTCCTGACGAAGCGACCGGTTTCTTAGGACAAACAAATTTCATTCAAAAAGATATTGAATCAAACCGTTTCGGTTCCCCTTTCGCGATAGCATTCTTAAGTTCATTATCTTCTCTACAAGCTTACCAGCTAGGCAACATAACAACTCTTATCTTTTATTTACTTAGTATTATTATATTTTATATCCTGGCAAAAGAATCATTCCAGTACAACCGGTTTTCAGCATCGGCTGTTTCCTTTATTTACGGATTAAGCCCGGTAATGTTATATTTGATTTATAACGGCTTTCAAGCCCAGGTTATTGCAATGCCGTTACTTTTATGTTTCTTCCTTTTACACTTTCAATTAATTAATAACTGTTCACAACTACGTCATTGTTACCCCTACATCCCTCTTATAGTACTTATACACTGGGGAATAAGTATTACCTATGCTCACATGCTGCCCATTAACTATGCGGTTGTTTTCTTTTATATTTGTATAATAAGTATTAATAAAAAATCATTTAATATACTGAAATATTGGCTAATATTCTCGGGCGTGGTATTCTTGATAAACGGTATACTGTCACCCCATAGGACGAAAGCGTTTATCGGCAACATCCTTATGCATGCCCAAATCCCCGCGGGATGGCCCATGCCGTACTTCACCCCTGGTTATATGCTGGGATTAACTCTTAATCCGCATCCTTCATCAATTATTCAAGTAATTTTATCGGTAACGCTGACAGCAATGATAATATACGGTTTATTCAAAAACTACAAAGATAACAGAAAGGTTTTTATTCTTTCCGCCTCATGCTTGTTCTTTATACTTTCAGGATATAATTACATATATTTCTTCGGAAAGGTTAAGTATCTTTCTAACGAGTATAAAAGCTTTAAGCTGCTGTCTACTTTACTTCCTTTAGTTTTACTGAGTTTACTGATATTATTCCGTGACGTAAGCTTTTCTTCCCAAATCCGGGCGAAAAGAGTTGTATCATTCTTGCTTCTGATACTAATCTTAATTATCTCTTCAAACTTTTGTATGCTCATCCAATACACGTCAAATCATCATCTTTTCGTAAGCCGGGCAATGACGGATTTAAAAAGCCTCGAAACCATCCCTTCAATTCAATCGGTTAATATCTTAAGAAATAAATGGTGGGATATTCTATGGCAGAATACATTTCTTATGAAGAAAAAACAATATTTTGAAATATCTACGTACGACGGACGGTTAGCTTCAAAACTAGAGGGACAATGGGACCTGATTGATTTATCAATTATTCCGGTTAACAACTTACAAGAAAATTATTCCAAGAAATTTATTCCTATAAATTCCCGATATATACTTATAAAACCGAAAAAACGATTCAACGTTAAATAAACTTTGTTTAACAGAACATCTATCCGGCATTTTCCTCAAATCCAACAGTATTATCAATAATGTAAGCCGGCCTTTTTTTTACCTCAAAATGAATTTTACCCATATACATACCTAAAATGCCTATAGCAAATAGAATCACTCCCCCTAAAAAAATATTCACGGTCAAGACTACGGCATAGGAAGGTAAAACCATATCTAAAACTTTCAAAACAATAATATACACTAAATGTAACAATGATCCCGCGATTAGAACTAGACCGGCAAGCAAAGAAAAATATAAAGGCATTATAGAAAACGAAGTTATTCCTCTGATAAAATCTAATATTACCCCTGAACTGCTCCATAAAGGAAAATGTGTATCACCGCCAAACCTGGCCTGCCTTTCATAGAAAACCTGAACCTGTTTAAAACCAATCCACCTTACTAACCCCCGCATAAATGGATCATATTCATTAAGATCAATAAGCCTGTCAACAACCCTGCGGGATAACAATTTAAAATCTCCCGTATTCTCAGGGATGTCAATGTCGGCAAGAAACCGTATTATTTTATACGCCAGTTTAATAAGCAGTAAACGAAATGCAGACTCGCCTTTTCTTTTTACCCGTGTAGTATTCACAACATCCGCTCCCGATCTCCACCTTTCAACAAGACTGCTTATCAACTCCGGAGGATCCTGCAAATCAGTATCCATATAAACCACAGCGTCTCCTTTTGCGTAACGGAATCCGGCTTTAACGCAAGGAGCAACCCCGAATCTTCTCGACATATTGATTATCTTAATATTATTATCCTCATCCCTATGTTTTAAGAGCAGCTCCAAAGACCCGTCAGTAGAAGCGTCATTAACAAAAATCAATTCATACCTCAAAGGATCCAACTCCTTAAAAACTTTTTGCAACCTGGCAATTAATTCCGGTATGTTATCTTCTTCGTTACGAAATGAGAGAACAACTGAAACCAACGGAGACATATCCATTTTTTAACTCCTTAATAAAAACTTATACAAACAATACGATTATCCTTAATCAATTTTGATTTGCCTTTAAAAATCCTCTGATTTTCTCAACCACGTAATTAATATCTTCTTCTCCCAAATCCTGATGTATCCCAATATGTAAGCCATTATCACCTATGTATTCGGCGTTGGGAAAATCTCCTGCCTTATACCCCAGGAACTCATACCCTTTACACTGTGTAGGCATTGATAAAAACAAATTTCTGGAATCAATCCCCTCTTTCCCTAAATACTCAATAAACTGCTCGCGCGTAAATGATGCCTGTTCCTGTATAATAACAGGGAAAGCATGCGGCCCTATCTTCTCATAATTTTCCTCCCTTATTGTTGCCAGGCACAGAGAGAACTCCGAAAACATCTCCATAAGCAAACGTAAATTTTCTCTCCGTTTATCAATAATATCATTATATATATCAAGGTTACCGATTCCAACGGCGGCTTCCAATTCATTCATTTTAGTTGAATAACCGATTCTCTCAAAAACAAACCGTATATCTCTCTTATCTTCTCCAAACCGCAAGGGACAGTATTCTGAAGAGGTGTTTAACACACATACTTTACATTTACAAGCCCTGCCATGAGACCGGAGTGAACGTAGAATCTCGGCAAAATCAGACCTGTCAGTAACAATAATCCCTCCTTCGATTGTCGTGATAATATGGGCAATATATAAACTAAACGCGCCCATGTCACCTAAAATTCCGGCATTCTTATTTTTATAAACTGCTCCGTGCGCTTCAGCAGCATCTTCGATAACATAAAGATTATGCTGTTTTGCTATGGTATTTATCGCGTCCATATCAGCCGGTTTTCCCATAAGATGAACGGGCATTATCGCCCTGGTTTTTTCTGTTAAAACGCCTTTTATCTTATGAGGGTCAATGTTTAACGTTTTCCTGTCAATATCTACAAAAACAGGCTTAAACCCTGCTTGTAAAACTGCATTCCCTGTAGCAACAAAAGATAAAGCCGGGACAATTACTTCATCCCCTCTCTTAGCGCCAAAATCATAGAGTACGGCTAAGGCTAAAGCGTCAGCGTCAGCCCCGCTTGAAAGAGCGACTGCTTCCTTTGCTCCAATCAGCTCAGCAAATTTTTCCTCAAAAAGCCTGACGTATTTACCGTTTGAAAGGCGGTTAGTATCAAGGATTTCCTTAATTAAGTCTTTAGATTTCTGGGTTACGGATATCGTACCAAAAGAAATTTTCATCTCATTGATTTACTTTTATTAAACAACATTCAAAAATCTAACTCATTATAACATTGGCCTAAATCAATGTAAATAATCATAAGGCCCGCGTGATGATAGCAAGAACCGCTATTTCTTTTTAGAAACTTTTCTCGCAAACTTCTTTACCAGACGATAAAGCATCAACGCTCCTCCTAAAAAACCGCTTTTCCTTAACATGGGAATAAGCCGCCATGGAGCCGAATATATCTGTAAAAAACCGTCGTTTTGCAAATCAATAAGGTCTTCGCCGGATAAATCGTTAACTTCCATAACCGCTGAACCGTAACGGCGGTACTTTGAAAAATCTTCGGTTAATAACCTGAGGCCATGTTCTCCCCTTTTAGCCATCTCAAAAAGCTCAGTTCCCGGGTAAGGAGTGGCAATACTAAAATTAGCCTGATGGATTTCCCGCGCGTTCTTAAGAAAAGTAAGGCTTTTTTCTACGGTTTCTCGCGTCTCCCCCGGCAGGCCGAGCATCATGGAATTTAATGTCTCTATTTTATACTTATTGGTAATCTTATTTGCTTTGGTATAACTTTCTAAAGGAACCTCTTTTTTTATCAGTTTACGTATTTGAGTATCTACTGTTTCAAGGCCGAAAGATAACCTGATCAACCCGTTTCTCGCCATAGCCGCAACCAGTTCTTCATCGACAAGATTTGCCCGGGTACTCCCCTCAAAAGTAATGGAAAGTTTCTCTTTTTCTATCATTTCACATATTTGCATAATATATTCCCGGTCAAGAGTAAGAGTATCGTCAAGGAAAATAAAATGCCGGACACCGAAATCCCTGATAACAGATTTTATTTCATCAACTACCAAACGCACGGACCTTCTCCTTGCGCGGTATCCGAAAACCTCGGCGCTGCAAAATACACATTTAAACGGACACCCTCTTGTTGTCATAATTGTCGTAAAATTCTTCCTGCCCTTTAAAGTCCCCATATTATAATTTTTCATCTTCAATAAATGCCTGGCCGGTTGAGGCAGGGAATCTATGTTCATGATAGAATCCGCAGCACCGGTAAAAAAAACTTCATCATCTTTCCTGTAAAACAATCCTTTAACCCCCGATATGTCTCCTCCTTCACTGTAACGCTTCAAAAACTCTATCCAGGAATATTCCGCTTCTCCGATAAAGGCGTAATCAAAATACGATTCAAACGCTTTTTCTTTTAAAATTGTAATATGCGAACCTCCAATTACCAAAGAAACTTTCTTGCCAGCGCATTTAAGCTTACTGCCAAGCTCCATTGCTATATGATAAAAAGGCGTTGTTGCCGTTATACCTATAATATCCGGATTAAAACCATATGCTGTTTCTACAATCTCATCCAGAGTTAACCTTTCGGCTTCACCGTCAATAATCTTTACTTCATGATTTTGCTGTTCTGCCATTGCCGCTATATAGGCTAAATTTAACGGCGGCCATATTGAGGCTTTTCTCGCAAAATGGGAAAATATCCCATATTCACCGGTCCATGCGGGAAATATCAAAACAATCCTCATGGCCTTCCTCCCTCACAAAAAAAACGCTTTGCTTTTTCGTACCTTTGGGGAGTACCGATATCAATAAACCGGCTTTCGCTAACATAACCATATAAACTTTTCCCTGCCAGTTTAGGGAAAAAATCATATTCCAGGGAAAATGAACATTTTTCAGGCATAAGAGAAAACGCCTGCTTATTAAAAATATATACCCCGGCATTTATATAGCCGTTAGCAACCGCTCCTTTTTCGTTGAAATCAACAATTACATCTTTATCATTCAATGTAACTGATCCGGCATCCTCATAACCCTGTGTTTTGACTATAGCTATTGAAACCAAAGCCTTTTTCTTCTGATGAAAATTCAAAAATTTTTCATAATCAATAGCACAAAAAGAGTCGCCGTTTAAAACTAAAAAACTGCTGCTTTTTACTAACGGTTTAGCTTTTTTTAAAGCCCCGCCTGTTCCCAAAGGATTTTCTTCTTCTGAGAAAACTATTGAATACCCGCCGGGTGCGCATCTTTTCTGAAAATAGTCCCTAATACTTTCTTTCTTATACCCTATGCTTAAAATAATATCTTTTATACCGAAGCGTGAAAGATTATCTATCAAAATTCCTACAAACGGCTTACCGTTTATATCAGCTAACACTTTTGGTTTATCGCTAACCGCTGGCCTCAATCTCTTACCGAGCCCGCCACAAAGAAAAACAACATTCATTCCCTCTAAACAACGGCTCATAATCCTGATCCTGTTAACAATTTCCTTTTGATTTTATAATTAAGCATCTGTTTAATATGTTTTACTGTCTGAACGCCGAATTTATCTTCTATCATCTCTAAATATTTTCGGCTGTTATGGAAATCACCAAAAGCCTCATCACGAAATGACAATACTTGCGCGCTTGACAAATGTTTAGTCGGCAAAGGCACAGTCTCTTCACTAAATTGAGCGTAACCAGCCCAGCTGTCAGGCAAATTTAATCCTTGTTCCAGGGCATCTTTATACAATTGAGATCCGGGATAAGCCATAGCCGCGTAAAAATTAGTATATTCACAATTCAATTCTTTCGCTAAATCAAGCGTTTCCTTCATAGACTGAAAATCATCTTCAGGAAGGCCAAAGACAAAGTTTGCCACAATATGAATTCCCGCTCGATGCGTCATATCTACTACTTTCTTTATAATATCCTGGCCTAAATTACCCTTCATAACACTTCTACGGACATTGCTGTTACCTGCCTCAATACCGTATGCCAGCCAATTAATACCCGCTTGTTTCATTTTTTTTAACATCTTATCATTAACCGTGTCTATCCTGGCATAAGCCCAGATATTCAAGCCGTATTCCCGCGGGATAATTAAATCACAAAATTCCGTCACTCGGCCTTCTTTGCAAACAAATAATTCATCAAGGATTTTGATGTTTTGAACCCGGTAGTTCTTCACTAAAAAATCTATTTCCTCAACAACATTAGTAATACTGCGGAAACGAATCCCCGGAGTACCGTTATATAACGCGTGAATATTACAATAAACGCAGTTAAAAGGACAGCCTAAACTTGTATAAATTACCGCGTAAGGCTGTCTTTTATCCAGCCGCCCAAAACAATGCCAGTTATGCGCGCGGTATTTTTCCATAGGCAGTAAATCCCAGGCAGCAAAAGGGAGCTCGTCAAGATTTTCAACGAGTTCACTCCATCCCCCGGAAACTACTCCACTATCCTTCATGTACCAAAGCCCTTTAATATCACTGCCGTAAACCTTATCCCCTGATCTGATTATCTCAAGAAACTTAATAATAGTCTTAAAACCCTCTCCCCGGCAGATAAAATCCGCTTTTTCTTCTTTAAGCGTCCTTTCAGGGAGAGCGGACGGGTGAATCCCGTAAAGCATGGTTTTAATATTAGAAGATTTTGATTTTAAAATGTTTAAAATATTACTAACCGCGGGCATCTTAGGGGTGGAAGAAGCGGAAGGAGTTGCCCCGAGAACACCAATAACTGCCAAATGAGGGTTGTACTCTATAATTTTCTCAACGGCATCCTGCGGCCCCCAACCTAACGCGTCAGCATCAATAATCTTAACAGAAAAACCTTTCCGGCGCACAAAGGCGGCTATTAAACCCAGCCAAAGAGGAGGCTCAATAGCTGATATTGAAACGCTTAACTCACCGTGCATCTGCCGCTTGTTACCCGGGTTAACCAGTACAAGATCTATTCTTTCCATGTTCTCCTTACATCACAATAACGCCGAAAATCACCCGATAAGCTCTTTATGCCGCTTATAAGTCCTTCTCAATTCTGTATCCGGAACATCTCCCATTTCCTTAATATTCAGCAGACGTTTATACGCTGAATATAAAAATGCATATACCCCGGTTTTCCTGAATCTTCTATACAACCTCCTGCCGAGTTCCGGTTTTAATACCGCATACATTACCCCTGATAAACATATTATAAACACCGCCTTAAATAATCCGTTACTCCTGATTACCTCCCGGGGATTAGAAACCTTATATTTATAATACGCGTAATCTATTAACGCCATGCCTTCTTCGAGATAAAACCCTGCACTGGGAAAAAGTTCTTTACAATAATATATTTCATTCCCGTATTCTGTATTATACCCGCGTTTTGGGTCAAACCATATTTCATCATCTATCTCGCCTTTCTGCTTCAACTCATCATAAAATGCAGTGTTGGGATGCAGCTTAAAAAACTGAATATTTATCTGGTCAAAGAATTTAAGCAGCTCAAAGGTCTTATTAACGTCTCCTATCTCCTCATCAGGGAACGAAATCATAAAAAAACCTATCATCCAATACCCCAACTCCTTACATATCTTAATGGTCTCCTCTACTTTTTCCCGGGTTATCCCTTTATCCGCCCTTTTTAATATCCGGTCTGACCCGCTTTCTACCCCGAACCCTACTACCTCACACCCTACTTTTTTTAACCGCTCCAGAATCTGCCTGCTTGTCCCGACTCGAATATCTATCCTGAAACGGATACCCAAATCAGCCTGTTCGAACAAATCACATAGTTTCAATATCCTTTCATTACTTCCCGCAAACAAGGCATCATAGAACCGGAAATACCCGACATTATATTTTTCAACTAAATATTTAATTCTTTTGACTAATTCCTCGGGACTGCAATACCTGTATATCTGGTCCCACTGCCTGTATGAGGCACAAAACGCGCAGCGGAAAGGACACCCTCGGGATACTATTATGGGTAAAGCGTTAAGTTTCAACAATTCACAGGGGATTTCAAAATCTTTCCATCTTTCTATCTGTGAATAAACTAAGGAATAATCATAATTAAGATTATTAATATCTTCTATCAATGGCCGGTTAAGATTCCTGATAATCTCCTCGCTATTTCTCCATGTTATGCCTAATATCTTCTTAAACGGCTTACCATTTACTATATCCAAAACAGTTTCCTCGCCTTCCATCCTGACTACAACATCAATAAATCTGTAATGCTGTAATATCTTTTCGTCTAAAGTGGCAACGTGCGGGCCGCCGACTATTATTTTACAGGCGGGGTTTATCTGTTTGACTTTATCAGCGAAACCAAAGCACTCAAATCGCGATTCCGTATAACACACTAAACCGACAATATCTGAATCTCCGGCTTTATCCAGAGTATCAGATTCACTAAAACCCTGCAAAATCGGCTCTATAATCTCAACTTCCCAATCGCTATGTTCCCGTATATATGTCCCAATAAAACCTAATCCTAAAGAAGGAGCCGCAACTACACCTTTAAAATTAGGATTAACTAATAACAGCTTCTTTTTATCGCCCATTTCTAATCCCATCCGCCATAATTTCGCAAAAGCGTACTAAAAACCAGTTTTATCTCATCAGCCTCTACCCCTTTGATTAAATAAAGAGAAACGCCATAAATAACTATACTGCCTGTTACCAGCGAAAATAAATTCAAGTTTAACCTTTGAATTCCCCAATAAATAAACAGAAACATTACAATTGAAGCAAAAAACGGCCTGATAATATAACGCCAGAAAGAAACATGAACTATAGCCTTAAATCCTGTATACATCACCCAGAAACCAACGGCTTCTGCTGCAACAGTCGCGATAGCTGCCCCTTTTATACCCCAGAGAGGGATCAAAATAAAATTTGCCGCTACATTAACTATCGCCGGAATGATGGTTCCCGCAAGGTACCACTTTACTTTGTTAGAAGCAAATAGTCCCCTGCTGTAACCTGTGTTTAAACAAATTATAAAAACTGCCCAGATCAAAATCTGAAAAGCTGCCACTCCCTGAAGATATTTCTCCCCGAACACCAAGCTTATTAGATGCCCTGCCAAAATAGTTCCGCCTACAGCTAAAGGCAGGGCTAGAATACTCATAATCTTAGCGGTCTGGCGCAAAAGCTGGCTCAATGATTCTAAAGAAGTCTTTAAATACCTGGATATTAACGGGAAAACCGCGTCGTGGTAAGCGCCGATTAAAAGGATAAGAAACATAATAATCTTATATGCCGCGTTATAGTAGCCGACTTCTTCATCCTTTCGCATAAATCCTAACATTACCGTGTCGATGTTATAAAATATTTGAGCCATAAACAAAGATAACCCGATCGGCAAAGCCCGGCGTAAAATATTCTTCCATGAACTTATACTAAACGTGAGCTTTAATTTTCCGAAATTCTTCGTGAAAATCAATGCCATCACTACTACTACTAATAACTCGCTGATTACGTATATCCCCGGAACAAATAGCAGCTGTTTGGAACTCTTCACAATAATAAGCAGTAATCCTAAATTTACCACCCCTCCTGTTACCCGGCTAATTCCGATATACTCCATCCTTTCTGCTCCCTGAAATACCCAATCAAGAAGAAAAGCCGAAGGGATTAATATCAACCCGTAAAGCACAAGGAGACACTTTATTTCAAAAGGCTTATTAAGAAAAATCGTTAATATAAAGAGTGCGGCTAAACCCAATAAAGACATACACAGCCGCAGAGTTACGATATTACCCATATATTCTTTCATCCTTTGTCTTTCCCTGGCTATTTCACGGGTTCCAAAAAGAGGTAATCCTAAATTCGCGATTAAAGTGAAATAAGCAACAACGGCTATGGCAAAATTTATCTTCCCGAAATTTCCGGGATTTAAAACCCGGGCAAGATAAACAACGGCGGTAAAATTCAATAAATTAACAACCACGCTGCTGATTAACAGCGCTGCCGTGTTTTTAATAATTCTTTGTATCGTGTTCAAAAATACACCCCTTTTTAACCTTTCAAAGACTCAAAAATACTCAATATCTTTTTTGCTGATTCTTTCCATGAAAACTGTTGATACCTTAGTTTTCCTTTCCCGCAAAGGCTACCGCGCAATTCCCCGCTGGTTAAAACAACCTGCATTGCCTTTGCTAAACTTTCGGGATTACGCGAATCCGTAAAATAGGCCGCGTCGCCCAGCACTTCTCTAAAAACCGGGATATCAGAAGCAACCACAGGAGCTCCGCAGGCCATAGCTTCTAAAGACGGCATGCCAAACCCCTCGTAAAAAGACGGATTAACAAATAAATCCGCTCCCGAATACAACATTGCCAGCGCTTCTTCATCGACATAACCTAAAAATTTAACTTCATTTTCTCCGAAAGAAAGATTTTTATATACTTTAAATATATTAGAAACTTTCCATCCTTTGCCGCCGGCTATGACAAGCTGATGATTAAGTTTATATTTTGACTTAATAATTTTAAAAGCCCGGAGCAATCCGATAATATTTTTACGGGGCTCTATTGTCCCTACAAACAAAATATACTTATCTGAGATACCTAATTTATCTACAACATACCTCCCTGCCTCTATTTTATCAATCTTACCAAACACATCCTGGCATTCATTATAACCGATATGTATCGCAGACATTTTCTCCTCAATATTACCGCGAAAAATTTTCTTAACATCATTTGCCGTTGATTTCGAAATCGCGAAAATTCTATCAACTTTCCTTACCGCCTTTTTCAAAAAAAACTTATTAACAAAATAATTATCTAAAGACATGGTTGCAGGGAACAGAAAAAACGTTAAATCATATATAGTCGACACTGTCTTAATAGAATCCGGCAGATTCAAAGGAATTATCCCCTGGATCCCCCAAAATATATCTATATTGTCCTTAATCAACTGTTTCTTGGCAAAATACAGCATCCATAAAGTACTGAATTTATTCAAAGGATTCACCTTGAACGTCGATGTGACTTTAAGATTCGGGTAGTCTAAATTCCCTGCTTTACCCGAAGAATTATACAAAAAATATTCGTTCTTGCTATCCGCCTCAAGAATATTTTTTATTATATAGTATGAATAATAACTTATCCCTGCTTTTATGTCTTTTGCCAAAGGATATGCGTCTATACCTATTCTCATATTAATAAATATTTATTATTTACCGGTTTTCATCGCATTCTAACCGCCCAAACGCTTCAAATCAGCATCAACCATTATCTTAACCAGGTCTTTAAACGTTACTTTTGGCTTCCATCCTAAAACATTTCTTGCTTTTGTAGAATCACCCATGAGAAGGTTTACTTCTGAAGGCCGGAAAAATCTCTTATCCTCAACGACATAATCCTGCCAGTTAAACCCTGCATGCTCAAACGCCAACTTTACGAATTCTTCAACCGAATGCATCTCGCCGGTTGAGATAACGTAGTCATCAGGCTTATCCTGCCCAAGCATAAGCCACATCGCTTCGATATAATCAGGAGCATAGCCCCAATCCCGTTTAGCGCTTAAGTTTCCCAGTCTTAATTCTTTTGCTAAGCCCAGCTTAATTCTTGCAGCCCCTAAACTGATTTTCCTGGTTACGAACTCAAAACCTCTGCGCGGAGATTCATGATTAAAAAGCATACCGTTACAGGCAAAAAGCCCGTATGCCTCACGATAATTCTGTGTTGCGAAAAAACCTGCCGTCTTTGAAATCCCGTACGGAGAACGCGGATGGAAAATAGTCTTTTCGTTTTGGGGAGAAACCTCAACCAATCCAAACATTTCACTGGAACCTGCGAAATAAAATTTGGTGTTGGGAGAGAGCTGTTTAACCGCAGACAACAAGTGTAACGTGCCGTTTATATTTGTATTAATGGTAGAAAATTCATCCTCAAAAGAATAGCTTACAAAACTCTGGGCTGCTAAATGATAACATTCATCAGGCTTTACTGTATTAACAACATTAAAAACACTTGCATAACTCTCTAGCGATCCTGAATGAAGGCATATCTTATCCTGAATATGCCTTATTCTCCATAGACGGTGCTCAGGATCTTCAAGGGCAACATGCCTGACCAAACCATGCACTTCGTATCCTTTACTTAAAAGAAACTCAGCTAAATATGAACCGTCTTGGCCGGTAATACCGGTAATCAATGCCTTTTTCATAAGCCCTCCGTTATTGTGTATTTTTTAATAAGCTTTTTTATACTCTCTTTCGATTATATCCACATGACTCTTCCAGCTATACTCATCCATTACCATGCGCCGGCCACGGATGCCCATTTGGATGCTTTTGGAATCGTTTTCTAAAACAAAACTAAGGGCATTGGCTAAGGCGTTTGAATCTTTAGGTTTAACGATCACTCCGCAGGTATGCTTTTTAACATCCTCTGCTACGCCTGCGGCTTCTGATACTACTACCGCTTTAGCACAGGCAAGCGCTTCAAGAGCAACAAGGCCAAAGCCTTCCTGGGAAGACGAAATCGAAGGAAGAGTAAAAACATCGCATAAATTAAAATATTTAACTATATCGGAATCACTTACAAACCCAAGAAAAACAACTCTTTCCTTAAGGCCTTTATCGCTTGCCATTTGTTTATAATAATCGAGCAGCTCACCATCGCCGCCCACATAAAGCTTTACGGGAATTTTAAAGGCAGATGTTTTTAGCGCGTCCAATAAATAATCAAGGCCTTTATAGCGATGGAAGTTATCAAGCCGGCTTAGAAAAAAAATAATCTTTTCATTGCTATCTTTCTCAACTTGTGCCGGTGAAAACTTATCAGTATCTACACCTAAAGGCGCAACAACAAGTTTATCCTTAAACGCTTTTAGAAACCCTGATTTATCAGCATATCCCGGGGTAGAAAGAAATATCTTATAAGACCTTTTCAAAAGCAATTTCAAAGGAGCCAGGTTATAAACTCCGGCGATTAATCCGTTAAACCCCCTGCCGACAATATCGTTTTGATAACTCAAGAATAAAGGCTTTCTTTTTAAGAAAGAGACTATTGCGCTTATGTCAGCGTTCCAGGGGGTGGGCAGATGAGTATGAATTATGTCAAAGCTCTCAGCCAAAAGATTAAAGCCTAAAGAAAGAGTTATATTAGTGTTGGCTATTTTCCCGATAAAGGCAAGCCTTTTAACTTTAACGCCTTCTATTGTGCCGCTTCCTGTTTTAGGCTCATCGGCACAAATCACTCTCACCCGGTGGCCGCGCTTAATCAACTCTTTACATTCGTAAAGAGCAACCTGCTCAACCCCGCCGATATAAGGAAGAAAACGAGTCGGCGTATGGATAATCTTCATAATAAGACGATGACTAATCTCTTACCAAAGAGTTCCCGGGCTATAGAAAATAATCTGGCTGCCAAAATCTTCAAATCGGAAAGGAACGTATAAGAGTTTCTTTAACTTCTCTTTAATGCGAGCTTGATCCTGGGGCTTAGCAAAAATCAATAAAAACCCTCCTCCCCCGGCACCTAGTATTTTCCCTCCTATTGCTCCTGCCCTTAAAGCCGTTGTATACATCTCATCTATGAGAGGCGTTGATATCTTCTTCGATAAACCGCGCTTAATCTTCCAATGCTCATGCAGTAATTTCCCGAATTTGATAAAATCAGATTTACCGGTTAAAATTTGCAAAGACGCGTCAACCATATCATGTATCTGGCGAAGCTCTTTAGTTTTTGAATGAATTGTTTTTATCTGCTCCGCGGCTATATCAGAAGCTATCCTTGAGAAACCGGTAAAAAAAAGCATTAAATGGCTGTGAAACAAACTCATTCTCTTAGCTGTTATAGTAATCGGATGGACTTCAATATCCTGATGACTGTTAAATTTTATATAGTTCATCCCCCCAAAGGAAGCCGATACCTGATCCTGAGATCCAACATTCTCCTTCATCATCTCCTGTTCAAGATATATGGCATCAAGCGCCAGCTGCCGCTTTGTCGATATACTCCCTTTAATCGCGTTTAATGTATGCAATAAGCCCACCGTGAAAGAAGAACTTGACCCTAACCCCGTACGGGCAGGAAGATCGGCGTCATGATGAACTTCCAATCCTCTTTTTATCTTCATAAACTTCAAACCCTCTCGGACGGAAGGATGATTAATCTCAGAAATATTCTTGACAAGCTCTATCTGAGAATAAATAATACGGTATTTATGGGGAAAAAAGGGAGGTAAATACCTGCAGCTGATATAACAATATTTGTTTATTGTCGTAGCTAAAACTGCGCCGCCGTGTTTGCGGTACCAAATCGGGTAATCGGTTCCTCCTCCAAAAAATGATATACGAAACGGCGTACGGCTAATAATCATAAGATAATCTCCATTATTTTATTACCGGTAAACCCCGTTAGAGGACGTAGTTCTCTAACGGGGTAAATATTTTTTAATCCCCGTTTTACAGATTTGAAAAATTATTTCTCCGTATAACCTGAAAACCTTTTATAAGTTCGGCGATCCCGGCCGGCAATGAAAAATCGGGCATAAAACCTGTCTTTTCAATTTTATCATTACTGACAACATAATCTCTTTTATCCGGGTCTTCACCTACCTGGGCTTCAACAAAATAAAAATCCGGGAGATGTTTTTTTATTTCTTCGCATAACTCCAATTTACTTAAATTCGCGTCGCTTAAGCCTACGTTATAACAATTATTTTTCATGCTTTCGTAATTTTCTAAAGAATGGATAAAGGCCTTAGCCACATCACGGACATGTATATAATTGCGTTTAAAAGCCGCCTGAAAAACAATAATAAACCGGTCATTTACCGCGCGGTAAACAAAATCATTTACAAGAAGATCAAGCCTCATCCGAGGGCTGATGCCAAACGCGGTTGCCAGCCTTAATGTAATACAGTTGCCAGCATCAAGAAGGATTTTTTCCGCCTCTACTTTTAGTTTCCCGTAGATAGAAACAGGATTTAAAGGCGTTTCTTCCGTACAGAAAGTACCTTTCTGCCCTATACCGTAGCCGCTATTCGTTGTGGGAAAAATTATCGGCTGATTCTTACTGCGTTCATCTAATACTGTTTTTACGGCATCGACAATAATTGATTTTGCCTCATAAGGCCGTTCATTGCATATCGGGGCTCCGGTTAAACAGGCTAAAGGGAAGAACGCGTCAGTCTTTTTCACCCATTCTAAAATTAATTTTGTATTTCTTACATCCCCGCGGACTACGGTCAATTTTTTATCATAACAACAATCCAGAAGAGAGGTTTGATTATACATGAAATTATCGATAACAACCGCTTCGTACCCGGATTTAATTAATTCCGCGACCAGAACCGAACCAATATACCCTGCTCCTCCCGTAACCAATATCTTCATTTCATAAGCTCCTTTACGGATGAAATAATATCTTTTACATCAGCATAAAACTTTTTCTCTAATATATGGCATGCGGGAGTAGGAATATCTAAAGACGCCGCTCTTTTAATAGGCCTTTTAAGATAAGAAAAACCTTTTTCTGCTACAACTGCGGCAATCTCAGCTGTTACGCCCGCTGTTTTCCATCCCACATCAGTAATTACAAGACGCCCGGTTTTTTTTACGGATTCTAAAATAATGGCTTCATCTAGCGGCTTTAAGGTGCGCAAATCTATAACTTCGACTTCAATGTTCTCCCTGCTTAATTCTTCTGCCGCACGTATCGCTTCTACTATCATGTAAGATGTACCGACAATAGTAACATCTTTACCACCCCTTTTAACAACTCCCTTTCCAAAAGGAATGGTATATAATCCCTTAGGAACATAGCCGCTGCCTTTCAACAACCACCGGTGTTCTAAAATAATAACCGGGTTATCATCGAATATGCTGGAAACCAATAATCCTTTGGAATCATACGGAGTAGAAGGCATAACAATCTTTAATCCGGGAATATGCATCAATAAACCCTGGATACATTGAGAATGTTGAGCCGCAGATCCCCACCCCCTGCCGATTACCGCCCAGATTACTAAAGGAACGCTGATCTTTCCTCCAAACATGTAATGCCATTTGGAAGCGTGATTAACGATTTGATCCATGGCAAGCAGTAAAAAATCCGGCCGGTTATGCATATAAACAGGCCGCAGGCCCGCAAGAGCCGCTCCCACAGCAACCCCGGTTAAAGAATCTTCTGACAAAGGGGTATCAAAAATCCTTTCATTCCCGTATTTTTTATATAAATCTAAAATGCTTCCGAACATGCCAAAAGGGTCATCTGCCCCCTGCCCCATAACAAACACTTTATCATTTGTCGCCAAAATCTCGTCAAAAGCCTCATGAAGAGCCTCTGCATATTTTATTTTCCGGCCGCCATGCTTTAACACATCTTCAAACCCGGGTTCTTCTCTTTCGATACTCTTTTTATCCCAGTCAAAACTTATACCCATATAACCCTACTTTTCTTTATAAAGATAATCCATAATACTCTCCTCATCAGGGAAAGGGCTTTTTTGCGCGAACTCAAATGCTTCCTGTATCTCCTTATCAATATCCTGCTCAAATAAACGTATTTGTTCCTTAGCAATAATTCTTTCATCTAATAAGAAATTTTCGAAATTTTTCAAGGGGCATCGTTTTACCCATTCATCGAGTTCTTCCTGCGTCCGATACCCTAAACTCACATCCGAATCATTTCCGGAATGGCCTTTCCACCGGTATGTTCTGAATTCTATGAAAGCCGGGCCTCCTCCTCGGCGGGCATTATCTATAACATTTTTCGCTATCTGATAAACCTCAATCACATTATTGCCGTCGACTCTATAACCGGGGATTCCGCATCCCTGAAACCGGCAATAAATATTATCCCGGGGCTGACGTTTACTCTGATGAGAGCACACCGCGTAAAAATTGTTCTCGCAAGCGTAAATAACCGGCAGCTTCTTGAGCATGGAAAAATTTATGCTCTCATACAACACACCCTCATCAACAGCTCCGTCGCCAAAAAACACAACTGATACCCGGGAGTTCTTCTCTAAAACAGAAGCTAATCCAATTCCTGTTGCGATTGGAACACCTCCTCCTACAATGGCGGAAGTCCCTACAATCCCCACTGAAACATCAACTATATGCATGGAACCGCCTCTTCCGCGGCAGCAACCGGTATCTCTTCCGTAAAGCTCGGCTATGAGAGATCTTAAATCCCCCCCCTTAGCAAGATAATGACCGTGTCCTCTATAATTACTTAAAACATAATCATCCTTTTTAAGATATTTACAAACACCCGCGGGAATCGCCTCCTGGCCGGTGCAAAGATGTATAGGCGTTTTCATTTCATCCTTTGGGTATTCCTCTCCTATCGCGTCTTCAATCATTCTGATCCGTAACATTATCCTGTAAAGATCAATTAATATGTCTTGATGAATTTCTTTTAGTTTATTCTTATCAAACTGAATCATGTTGAACTCCCTGAATGACGCCTTTAGTTAAAGGTAAAAAATGAAATTTTAAAAAGTCTATCATTTTTTAAGAAAGAAAACAACAGCCGCTCGCTTTCACCTTTTTTAAAATCACTCAAGATACTTATATTTAGTTCCGTGATAACGATCCTGATTTAAATAATCCTTTCCAAAAACGATATTCCAGGCAAAAACTCCGCAATATCCGCGGGCACAGATGAAATTCAAGAAACGCCTTCCTCTATAAATACTTGATATGTTCTTGGAGTTAACAATTCTTGCGGCGGCAAACAACCTTCTCAAAATTATAATTAACAAAATTGCAGGCCCCTCTTAATTTACGATATAAATCTGAAACTGAATGAGTATCAAAAAGGAATTTCAACATATACATCGGCCTGAAATAAAACTTGCGTAACCCCAGATCAACATAATGATTAACCGCGTCTTCTGAAATACCGGGATAAGAAATAATGCCTTTCTGTTCTCCGCTGCCTAACCACTGTGCCCAGTCCCTGGATTTAAGCCATCCCGACGATTCAGCCAGCTCAAAAAATTTTGTTCCCGGAAAAGGCACGGCTCCTGAAAATTGCAAAGTATCGCAGCCTAAAGATAAAGCGAAATCAACGGTTTTTTTAGCCGTTTCCTCTGTTTCACCAGGCAAGCCAATAACAAAGCATCCATGAACCTGTAATTTGGCTTTTTTAGCTAACTCCACAAATCTATATGAATCTTCAACTTTTATGTTTTTATTTACATTATCCAGAATTTGCTGAACTCCCGACTCAAATCCAACCAAAAGTTCCCGGCAACCGGCCTTCTTCATAACCTTAAACATTTCTAAGTCAGCGCTGTCAGCCCTGGCATTTACGGAAAAATTAATCTTTAAACCTCTCTTTAGAATCTCCTCGCAAATCAATATCGCACGTTCTCTATCAACAGTAAACGTATCGTCCTCAAAGAAAAATTCGCCTTTTAGCACCCTCGGGCACAATTTTATATCGTATTCTAATTCATCAACAACATTGCATGGGCTCCTTAAGCGGTACTTAAACCCATGCATAACCTGCGGCCAAAGGCAAAAAGAGCAGCGATTCGGGCAGCCTCTGCCGGAAATAACATCGATATACGGGTACAGCTTTCCTCCGTCAAAATATTTCATCAAATCTAAATGATGCCAGGCAGGAAAAGGAATTTCGTCAAGATTTTCTATGAGGGGCCGCGGCGAAGTCTTCTTTATCAGCCCCCTATTAAACCAGGCAATACCCGGGACTCTTTCTAAATTATCAAAATTACGCACGGCATCCCGGACTGTGTAATCGTATTCACCTATACAGGCTGCATCAACCGCTCCCCGGGCATCTCTTAGCACCTCATCCGGCAGAGCAGAAACATGCGGCCCAACCATGATTACGCGGGCATTAGAATTATCTTTTATTATTTTCGCACATTCTATATCAGAATAAATCGAAGGCGTAGTTGAATCAAGAATAACGAAATCGGGTTTCTTCTCATTCGCTAAAGAAGCTATTTTTCCTTTCTCCCATCTTAAAGCACAAAAATCATACAGTTCAACATCAAAACCATCTCTTTCAAGAACAGAAGCTGCATACGCCAGCCAGTCAGGTGCGCGTAAAACCCTTCCTCGTGTGCGCGCGGCCCAACGCTGGGTGCGGCAAAAATCCGGCACAAAAGGCTCATTGATAACAAGTATTTTCATTGCTTCACTCTGTCTTAAACTCATATACCATACCCAGCCCTGTTAGATATCAAACCCTTAAAAAACCCACAATTCCAATATATAGCTCCTTTAAACGCCAATTCCAACATACGCCAATCAAACCTTAGATAAGCCCAAAGAGACAACCCCAATGCGGTTATAACGATTAAATAGAGTAATGAAAAATTAAACTGCAAACTTAAAATAAATAAAGCAATCATAAACAAGCTCAATAACGGCACTATATGTATTGTTCTTAAAAT
Organism: Candidatus Omnitrophota bacterium; assembly: GCA_043820815.1. Lineage (GTDB taxonomy): Bacteria > Omnitrophota > Gorgyraeia > Duberdicusellales > 4484-171 > JBDRDJ01. The sequence goes on along the minus strand of JBDRDJ010000012.1, from coordinate 99,967 downwards.
ATTATATTTCCTCACCAGAATCCCCTGGGCTCTCCCGTATCGAAACATCATACTATTAAACGCTGCCCTGTCTTTTGTCCGGTAATGATATACAACTGCTTTTGGGTTGCAAAAAATCTTATACCCTTTTTTCCGTAACCGGCAATCAAATTCAACATCCTCCCCCGGCCATAACCCCTCTGAAAAACCCTTTTCCTTTAAGAAAACATCCCGCTTATACATAGCGCAGCAAGATGCATTATGTTTTACTTCGGTGATCTTATCGGTATTGGGGCTTCGCATGTAATCAGTAACGCAGCTTGCTTTTTGCATCAGCAAATTAACTTTTTTCTCAAATTGCCCTGTATCTTCAGGGATTTCTTGAATCCCGCCGCAGGCGGCTGCTTGGGGAAATTCCTGAAAACCCCTGGCTAATTCAAACAGCCATTGTTTGTCTACAATACAATCGCAATCCGTGAAAGCAACAAATGGCACATCGGTATTGTAAACGGCCATGTTGCGGGCGCTTGAGGGGCCGCGGGAATCGCTGTGCAAAATATTTATTCTGCCTGCAAAGCGCTCAAGAAGTTTCACGGAATCAGCACTCAGACCGTCATCAACAATACTAATCTCAAAAGGCCGGTAGTCCAAGTTAATAAGGCTTTCAATACAAGAAATAAGTGTTGAGGGATTTCCTTTGGCGGGAACGATTATACATATTTTATTCTTATTGCTCATTGACAATCACAACAGCCTCGATGAAGGCAGGCGGCCTATTCGCTCAAATTATCAGCATCTTCACAGGCCTTATCCCACTCTATCTTATACACAAAGATTTTTGCTTCTGTATCCATTATAAACGGCGTAAAACACTTAAGCCCTCTTCCTTTTATAAAATATAAGCGGGAAAATAACGAGTTTGCCAGAGGTTCGTTTAGAATTATAGACTGGTACTGATCATCAACCTTAAACATCCACACCGCTCTCTCATAATCGCCATCATCCGTTTTAATCTTTTCTTGCGAATGCTCATCGGTAACAACAATCGTCTTTGGCTTCTTGAAAGATAAATTCATTATAGAATACAAAATCCCCTGCTTTGCATCAAAATTGTATAAAAACCCGTTATCAAAATGGATGAGATTTCCGGTTTTTGTTGCCTTGGCGGCATATCCATTGTAGAAGTATCTCTGCGATAAGCTCTCATAAACAGGTTTACCCTCAGGCGTTATGGTTATCTCGTTATAATAGCTTTGGGCACTTTCCGGGGAAAGTCCAAAAATACTACGCAACGCATTCAAGACATCAGCCTTCGACTCATTGATATTCTTATAAATATAAAGTTTTTTAACGTCCCAATTGCCTAAAAAAGAAATCGGGCTCATTTTACCTACCATAGTACTATCAACGATAAAATATGCCGGGTCAGGCACCTTATGCAAATCATCCATTACTTTACTGATAATATTCGCGGGTATTTTGTTCTTGCGTAAAAGATTTTCTCCTTTATCTCTATCCAAAAGCAATAATTGTTCAAGAGTCCCAAGAGTTTTATAGGGATCTATAATGTAGCTATTTAGAGAATTAAATGTGCCGTCAGAGGCGTTGTTTATCATCCTCAGTATACGCATGGCTGAATTCTCGTCCTCGCTCACAAGGGCTTTTCCCATCCAATAAGTAAGAGTGCCGCTCTGAGACTGGCCGTCAAATATTACCCGCCTCCCGGCCGTTGTCTTAAAGAAATTTCCATAATCCCACCAGGAATTTACAACAGCATTGGAAGGGGTTTCTGCTCTTATACGCATAAGCACTCTATGCCAGCCATCATCCATTAACGGGTAAACCTGCTTGCAGCTCTTAATGCCTGAAGATAAAACAATCCATGTGAAAAGGCATATTGCCAGAAAAAAACCTATATAAGAAGCATGCCGGAATCCAACCTTAAGGTATTTTTTTTCGCCAATTATTTTAACAATGTTATCTGTAAATCCTCCCAGAAAAAAACCTAAGGGAACCGCCAGATATATCACAAAACGTATACTGCGAGAAGAAGCAAAGATCATAAATAAAAACCAGAAAAGCATAATATACACAAAATCTTTGCGCCTTCCTCTTTTCTCCTTGGAATAGAACCAAAGCATGCCGAACAAAGACAAAACAAACATCAACAAACCATGGAGATTTTCTGCTATTCTAAGCATGTCCGCTGGTTTCAATTCTCCTATTGTATAATTAGTATTGGGCCAGATAGACACCGACAGGGATTTACCCAGGTTTAAGTTCTCTTTTATACTGGAAATAATAAAAGTTAAAAGATTTATTCGGGAAATAAGAAAGCAGAATAAAATACTTCCCGCCGTAAAGATTATTGCCGAGATAAAGTAAGGAGCATTCTGCCTGTGGGCATTTCTTAAATCTTTATAATAAAGACAGTAATTATTAAGAATCATGCAAAGAAAAAAACATGATACGACAAGAAAAATAAACCACCACCCTACCCAGGTAAAAGAGTATAATCCCTGCAAGAATGAAGCAATGATAGAATATATGGTAAGCCTTCTTAAGTTTACTCTTCCTGATAAAGCGGTAAACAAGCACCAAACTAAAAGTAAAGGCACAATAAGGCTCAACGTATCATAATCATACCAGCCGGCACAGCTTCTGCGGATAAAAATACTGTTTAATCCTATAAAAAGAGTTGCAACAAACGCCCCCCAATGAGAAAACAGTTTGACTGAAAAAACATAAACAATAAATAAAAAAACAAAGGTATAAAAAAGAGGTAAGTAGAAAAGATATTTATAAAATGACAACCCCTTATAGAAAAAAGTGATTGCTTTATAAAGATGTGCGGAAAAATAAAATAAAAACCGCACCGGCCCTATATGCATGCCTACAGGGGCTAACATGTGAGTGTCATAACTTTTTCCTTTTACTTTTCTATCTCCGGGATGACCGTATTTTACTACGTTTTCCGTATAGCGCATCCACTGATAGGGGTCAAGCTCTAAAAGATAAGTCTGGCCGGTTTCATCCTGATATTTACTTTTTAACTCTGTATATTTTTCGCTAACCTGCCGGTTGAATATTTTCTTGCCCTTTACGGCTTCCTTAAAAAACTCGACAGCCATTTCGTCTTGAGCATAAGAATTATAATCAGGGAACAGCCCCTGGGCTTTTTCTATGGAATCTTTGGAAATTTTATTCTCAACTTCAGTCCGCGCTTGAGTTTTCAACTGAGGAAAATAGGCAAGGAACATCCTAAGGTAAAGATTAATACCTATACAGAAGCTGAATACGGCTATCAGAGCAATTTTCCTGACAACCGGGGTTTTTGCCAATTTCTTTATCGTGAATAATTGCTTTATCATCTTGAAATCAACTTTAAAACACTTTATCTTTCAATAACGATAAGACTGACAAAAAATGAAGAAAACATAGTTTGTAAGCCTACTATCATAAGGGTGACTGCAAGGATTGTTTCTCTTATTCTAAAAAGAGCTCCGAATGCTTTCTGCCACCACTCGATAAAAATAAGAAAGTTAATTGAAAAACCAAATAAGAAAAAGACAAAACCTAAAAATAACCCTGTTTCGAGTTTGAAATTCTTAGCTAAAAAGGAAAATGTTTTATCCTCTGCAAGATACCCTTCTTTTACGGCAAAGGTTTTGGCAAACATACCCATGCTCATAAGCTGATAGCCGAATATACTTAAAAGAGAGCACAATACCATAACATGGATATCCCAAAACCTTCCTAAAAACATAAACGGCCCCGGGGCAAGCAAAAACAATCCTAATATTCCAAAAACAGTAAGAAACAGCCCGGGAAAAAGATAAAGCCATGTTGGGCAAAAAATAAGCATAAAGCGCATGTGCCGCCAGGCATCCCTTATTGGCCTTAATTTTGACTCGCCTCCCCTTGGATAATAATCTATGGGTATTTCGGTTATCTTTAACTTTTTCTGCAAAGCCTCCATTACCATTTCTGTGGCAAACTCCATTCCAAGGCACCTCAGATTCATAACAAGATAAGCCTCTTTTGTAAATCCGCGCATTCCGCAGTGTATATCTGAAAGTTTTGTCCGGAAAAACAACCTGCACAGCCCTGAAAGGATAGGATTGCCTATATAACGGTTAGCCCATGGCATTGCACCCTTGTGGATTTTACCTTTAAAACGTGAGCCCATCACAAGGCCATAGCCACTACGCAGCTTCTCTAAAAACCTGGGAATATCATTAAAATCATAAGTGTTATCTGCATCACCCATAATAATAAAAGGGGCGCGGGCCGTTTCTAAACCTTTGATATATGCGGCACCGTATCCCTTTATCGGCTGAAAAACTATTTCAGCACCTGACTGCTTAGCAATACGGGCTGAAGAATCGGTTGAATTATTATCAACTACTATGATTTCTCCGTGTATATTTTCTTTGGCAAAAACACCTTTTATCTTCTCTACACAGGCTGCTATTGACTCCTGCTCGTTATAGCAGGGCAAAACCACTGAAACTTCATAGTTTTCTAAAACCATAATTAATATTATACTATAAATATAAGCTAATTATAAGGAAATTATGCCCGGGGGAAGGTTGAAAGTTTTAATCTAAAAAAGTTAGGGGCAGGGGCTTGGGCGGGCTTCAAATAAATAAGGCCTTGGCTATAAAACCAAGGCCTTCTAAACTAAAACAATGGTTGCGGGGGTCAGAGTTGAACTGACGACCTCAAGGTTATGAGCCTTGCGAGCTACCTGGCTGCTCCACCCCGCGAAATTTCAAACAACAATTCGTATTGCGTATTCTAACAATTTATTCCTCTATGTCAATAACTATTTCGTCTTCTTTGGCGACTCCTATGGTGTCACGCGCAAGCTGTTCAAAAAGAGAAGGGTCGGTTTTTACCGCTTCAATATTTTCACGCAGCTCGTTTATCTTGACTCGCAAATTATCCTGTTCTTTTGCCAGCTTGGCATTTTCCGCCCTCAGCTGCTTTAGCTTGGAAAGGTTAGGAAAATAGACAACCATGGCAAAAACAATAACTGCGCTTAAAACAGCGGCTATTTTAAACCATCTGATAAACCTTGTAGGTAAGAGCCCTGCCATCATAACACGCCTTTGCCCCTAATTCCTCCTCGATTCTTAAAAGCTCATTGTATTTGGCAATCCTGTCGGTTCGGGACAATGAACCGGTTTTTATCTGGCCGCAGCCTGTTGCAACCGCTAAATGGGAAATTATCGTATCCTCTGTCTCGCCTGAACGATGCGATATCACAGCCGTATACTTATTCTTCAAAGCAGTGTTAACAGCATCAAAGGTTTCAGAAAGTGTTCCTATCTGGTTTACTTTAATAAGTATTGAATTTGCAATTCCTTCTGAAATGCCTCTTTTTAACATTTTGGTATTAGTAACAAAAAGGTCATCACCTACAAGCTGAGCCCTTTTACCCAATTCCTTAGTAAGCTTTGCCCATCCACCCCAGTCATTTTCATCCAAACCATCCTCTATGGACACAATGGGGTATTTATCTAACAATTTGCCATAGTAGTTAATAAGATAATCAGAATTAACGGGATTTCCTTCAAATATATAGGAACTTTTCTTGTAAAATGAACTTGCTGCTACATCAAGAGCAAACGAAACCTCTTTGCCGGGCTTATAGCCTGCTTTAGTGATAGCATCGAGCATCAACTCAAGCGCTTGCTCGTTAGCCTTAAGGCTGGGAGCAAAACCTCCTTCATCACCCACTGAAGTCGAGAGCATATCTTTCTTAAGAATTGATTTTAAACTGTGAAAAACCTCTGCTGCCGCTTGAAGCGCCCGCTTAAAAGTCTTAAACCCTGAAGGCACAATCATAAATTCCTGTATATCAAGATTATTATCTGCGTGCATTCCGCCGTTTAAAATATTCATAAGCGGAACCGGAAGGATTACCGCTTTTGACTTACCAAAGTATTTATAAAGTGATATTTTCCTCTCGTTAGCCGCTGCTTTAGCAACTGCCATTGATACGCCCAAAATAGCATTGGCGCCTAATTTTGACTTATTTACCGTTCCGTCGAGCTCCAAAAGGACTTTGTCGATCTTTCGAAAATCAGATTCCATGCCTTTAATGCGGGCAAATATTTTCGTGCTTACATTATCTACCGCCTTTAAGACACCTTTTCCCGAGTAGCGCTTCGGATCTTCGTCCCGTAATTCAATAGCTTCATGTTCACCGGTTGAAGCCCCTGAGGGGACAATCGCGCGGCCGAATGCGCCTCCTGCAAGCAAAACATCAACCTCAACTGTGGGATTGCCTCTTGAATCAAGAACCTCTCTTGCCTTTACTTTCTTAATTTTGCTCATGTTTTTCTCCTTTCTTGCGGACGCGATGAATCGCGTCCGTACCTAAACGGAAAATTTGTTGGTGATCGGCATCCTTCTGTCCTTTCCGAATGAACGCGGTGTAATCTTTATTCCAATGGGGCCTTGACGCCTTTTATATTCATTTGAATCAACCATTTTAATAACCCGCGAAACCATGTTTTTCTTAAATCCCTTTTTTACAATATCATCTATAGAGCAATCGTCTTCTACATATAACTTCAAGATAGGGTCTAACAAGCCGTATTCGGGAAGGCTGTCACTGTCTTTCTGGTTTGGCTTAAGCTCTGCCGAAGGTGCCCGGCGCATGACAGAAAGCGGAATAATATTACGGCCTGCAGCCTTATTCATATGACGGGCAAGTTTATACACTAAGGTCTTAGGAACATCCTTTAAGAGGCCGAATCCTCCAACCATATCTCCATATAACGTGCAATAACCGCAGGAAACCTCACTCTTGTTTCCGGTGTTTAACACAAGATAACCGAAATTATTCGAGAAAGCCATAAGGATACTGCCTCTGATCCGGGCTTGAAGATTTTCTTCGGTTATATCACGTACTTTACCGCCGAAAGCCAGCCTCAAAGAATTAATAAATGATTTAAAGGCTTCCTCAATATCAATTATTTTATACTTTATGCCGATATTTCCACAAATCTTTTTAGCGTCATTAAAAGTATCCGAAGATGTGTAACGAGAAGGCATAATAAGGCCGTAAACGTTACTTTTCCCGAGAGCCAAAGCAGAAAGTGCGGCAACCACCGCCGAGTCTATACCGCCGCTTACCCCAACGACAACTTTAGAAAAACCGTTCTTTCTGACATAATCCTTAAGCCCGAGCTCTAAAGCCAGATAAGCCTCTTCGGTTTCGTGAATTTTTCTGCATTTAAACAGTTCATATTCTTTATTTTTTGTTAAATTGAATGTGAGAAAATCATCGGTAAATCTTTTTGCCCGCTTAGCTAAAATACCTTTCGGAGAGTACACTTTACTTGTTCCGTCAAAAACAAGTTCATCCTGGCCGCCTGTTAGATTGCAATAGAAAACGAATGCTCCTGTTTCTTTCGCAGCCTTAGACAACGCTTTTTCTCTCTGTAATGTTTTACCAAGATGAAACGGAGAGGCTGAGATATTTACGGCAAAATCAATATCTTTACCTTTTAACGCACTTACGAAATTATTACACCAGATATCTTCGCAGATGCTTACCGCAAACTTGTAGGCGCCGATTTCGTAAAAAGAAAGGCTGTCTCCGGCAGAAAAATACCGCTTTTCATCAAATACGCCGTAATTCGGTAAGTTTATTTTACGGTATACATCCACTACTTTTCTATCCTGAATTAAAGCGCAGGCATTATAAATTCGCCCTTTATAAGTATCAACAAAACCAATCATTGCAACTATATCAGAGCATTCTTTAGCTATAGCGTTAAGGCAGGATAAATTCTTCTCAACAAAGTGGGGCTTATGCAGAAGGTCTTCGGGAGGATAACCGACAAGGGCGAGCTCAGGGAAAATAACGATATCAACTCCATTTTTGCGCGATTTACCAATAGTTTGCGTTATTTTATAAGAATTTCCCTCTAAGTCGCCAACAATAAAATTAATTTGAGCTAACGCTATTTTAATCATATTGGAAATCCATTATATATATATATAAATAACAATCAAGACAAAGATTTCTTCCTCCAATCAAACCATAAAAAAATCCCTATAAATATAGCGATAACTGCAATAAACTGAGATGTTGATAAGGGACCAGTTGTTCCTCTGGGGTCTGCCCGGAAAAACTCAATAACGAACCTGAAAGAACCGTAAAGAAAAACATAGGTTAAAAATAGCCGGCCTGTGAATAACTTTTTACGTTTTAAAAAAAACAAGGTTAAAAAAATCATGAAAAGAAAAAAGGAAGATATAAGCTGTGTCGGTATGATTTTCCGGCCTAAATAACCTGCGGGGCTTTCGGGAGAGAAAACAACCCCAAAGAAAGAATCGGTGACCCTTCCGTAGCAGCACCCGTAAAAAAAACAACCGATTCTGCCTAAGGAATGCCCCAGGGGAAGGCCAAGAGAAAATACGTCTAATAACTTTGAGTAGCTTATTTTGAACTTCCTGGATAATAAATATAACGAGAGAAAGCCACAGATAAACCCTCCATAGAATACAAAACCGCTCCTGCCCAGCAATAACCCAAAGGGGTCAGATAAAAAAGCGGGAAATTCTATTATACAATAAAAAAGCCTTGCCCCCGCGAACGAAGAAACAATTACCCAGAAAGCCACCTCTCTAAAAGTCTGCTTATCAATAGCTGATTTCAACGCGTAACGCTCTGAAACAAAAAATCCTGAAATTACCCCTAAACAGACAAATACTCCGTAAGTGTATATTGAAATGGGGCCGATTTTGAATAATACCGGATACATAGTAAAATTAAATATTAAATATCGAAAATTAAAAATTCAGAATTATGTTGACCGGGCCGTCAAGCACAAGGTCAATATCCATATGAGCACCAAAAACGCCCGGCTCAAGGCTAACACCCGCTGAAGAGATAATCAAATTTAAATCTTCAAACATTTTCTTTGCTTCGCCTGGATCTTTTGAAAGCTCAAAAGAAGGGCGCCTGCCTTTTTCAGTGCTGGCGCACAGGGTAAAATTGGGTATACTTAAAACTTGATAATTCTTATCTTTAACAGAATAATACATTTTTCCCTGATCATTCTCGAAAATTCTTAAATTAATTATCTTATCGGCAATTGAGATAAATTTCTCATTTGTGTCATCTTTTTCTATGCCGACAAAGAGAGCTATACCTTTACCGACTGAGGCAACAACCTTACCTTCAACCGAAATTGACCCTTTATTGATTCGGACTACTAATATTTTCATGACAAGAATTATCACGGGCGGCCGCCCTTCAGGAATACTCAGGGTTGCCTTCGGTCACAAGGGCCGCCCCTACGTATTTTGCATTTGTTCTCGGGTTTTGCAAAAACCCTGGCATGTTCCTCGCCTTATAAATTCTCTATTAATCGCGTCAATAACAGCATGCTTATTGTTTATCCATTTCGGCGCTATAAGATAATCGGGGTTTGCCGTTGAAACCAGCCTTAAAACCGCTAAATCTGACGGCAGCCTCTCTAAAAAATCACAAATTAGCCTTACATACTCGGCCTCACTTAACAGTTTGAAGCCGCCTTTATTGTAACGGCCTTCTAACTTAGTTTTCTTTAGCACATGAAGAATATGAAATTTTATACCCTGAATATCGAGATTCGAAAGCCTCCTGGCATCCTCCATTATCTTTTCATGATTCTGCCCCGGCAAGCCAAAAATTAAATGGGCCGCTACGTTAATGCCGTATCTCCTTGTTAAATTAAGCGCGGATAAGAAATCTTCATAAGTATGATTACGGTTAATTTCGATTAGCAACCGGTCATCGGTTGTTTGTAATCCGTATTCAACCCATACCAGGTATTTCTTGGCATAAGAAGAAAGGAGTTTTATCTTTTCATCGTCAACACAATCCGGCCTGGTTGAAATAAATAAACCTATTATTTGCGGGTATTTCTTTATTATATCGTATTTCTCACGTAAAGTTTCCACGTCAGCGTATGTATTGGTGTTAGGCTGAAAATAGGCAATAAATTTTTGCACTTTAAAGCGTTTAGGATAAAATGCAATAGCCTCCTCAATTTGATCCTCAATTGATTTTAATTTTCCCGTGTTCACAGAAAACCCTTTATTGTTACAATAGGAACACCCGTCTTTGCTTAATGTCCCGTCGATATTAGGGCAATCAAACCCGGCATCAATGCTTATGCGATGCACTCTCTGGCCAAACTTCTCTTTAAGGTAATGGTTGAAGGAATAATATTTCTCACGCATAGGTCTTTGGTAAATGACCGATTACAAATGTCAAATTACAAATGTCAAATGTAAATGTATTATCCATTTGTCATTGGGATTTGGTCATTTGTCATTCTCTTTGGTCTTGAATAGATACAGCCGCAGTAATTCTGTCTATAAATGCCAAACTCTTTGGCTTTTGTGATTGTCTTTTTGAAACCATCATGTTTTTTAAAATCTATGGGCAAAAAAACATCTCCTGCTATCTGATTGCCGATTACAATAATGTTTTTAAAGTTTTTATGAGGGCTTATAGTTAAAGTCGTACAAATATAATCATAATTACCAAACCTGCTTACTTCAAACGCTCTCTTAAGGCGAAACTCATAACAAAAACAGCATCTCCTTGAACCTTCTTTGTCGCTTTTATATTTCCCGCAAATATCCTGCCACAAATTATTATCATAATTTTCTTCTATTAACCTGATTCCGGATTCATCCGTTATCAATCTAGCGGCCTGCCTTCTCTTTTCATATTCACTCTCAGGATAAATATTGGGATTAAAGAAAAAACCCGTAACCTGAAATCCTTTAGCTTTAAGCTGTTCTATGGAATAAATTGCACAAACCCCGCAGCATATATGTAAAAGCACGTTTTTCATTTAAAGTATTCTTCTATTGTTATAAAGTGAATCTCGCTTTTAAGTTGGGGTATTTCTTTCCGTAGAACCTCTATCGTATTTTTCTTTGGATGTGCGATAACTATTATTCTTCCCTTATTCTTTGCAATCTTAACCAATTCTTTAATGCGCTCAGAAATATTTCTTGGATCGTTTAAAGAATCGATGAATCCTTCATTGTAAGCAGAGCGCACATCCATCTGTTGGGCTATATTGTAGGCTACGGAATCAAGGGAAGTCCTGCTATCGATAAAAATCAAATCCCTTTTTTTTAATTCTTCAAAAACAATACGCATAAGCTTAGGGTTTTCTGTGGCTTTTGACCCCATATGGTTATTGACTCCCTTAGCAATCTTTATATGGTTTAAATAACTTCTTAAGAGAGACTTAACTTCCTTTTCTTTAAGCGAGCCGCTTATATATCTAAACTTGTTATTTTTTAACTGTCTTTGTTTAGGTTCAAAAGGCAAATGAATTAAAACTGTGTATCCGGAACGCATGCCGATATGTGCTATGTTACGGGAAAACTTTAACCCGGGAATGACTGAAATTGTAAGAGGGATATCAAGAGAATATATATCTTTAAGCTCATTTAAACTCTCGCCCAAATCATCAAAAATCAAAGCTATCTTTGTTCTTGCGTCATTTTCATCGTTACTTACCTGCGGTTTATTAATATCGTTTTCTGTCCCGGAACCTTTAGGAGTAATCTTCCCCGGTATCTTACTTATGGTTCGCACAGATATTGTCTTCTTCTCTTGCTTAGGCTGGTTGGTAGAAGCCTTATAAAAGAAAATAGGCACAGATATTAAAAAAATGAAAAGAAGCAACCGTAGGTATTTATTCATAGCTTTTAGCCTTAAGGCTGCGGGCTTACAATTTTTTTAAATTGCAAATAGGCGCCGGCGGGGGCATCCTGCGCCATAATAGCGCTGCCTACACATATGTAGTCTACGCATGTTTGGGCTATTGACTTTAAGTTATCAAGTTTTACTCCTCCGTCGATTCCGACAATTTTTTTAGGATACCGCTTTTTGAAATCTCTGATTTTATCTAATACACCGGGTATAAAAGCAGATCCGTAAAAACCGGGATTTACCGATAGGAAAAGAAATACATCAACTTTATCGGTTAAATATTCAAATTCAGAAATATCAGTCGGGGGGTTAATTGCAATACCAACCTCAAGCCCTTTTTGTTTAATCCCTTCTATAACGGGCAGAAGGCCGCCGCCAATCTCAAAATGGAAAATTATACGCCTGCTTCCTGCACTTTTAAATAAATCAACCCACCCAAGGGGGTCTTTGACCATAAGGTGAGCTTCGCTGGGAACAGGAAACTTAATATTTTTTATTGCCTCTTTACCGACACTCTTTGAAGGAACGAACTCGCCGTCCATAATGTCAATTTGAATGAAATCGGCAAAACTCGCGCATTTATCAACCATTCTCCTAAAACTTCCTTCATTGTTTGTAAGCAATGCCGGCACTATCATTTTTGCTCCTTTTCTTTTTATTAAGACCCTATTAGTAGAATAGGTTTTATGTCTGACGCTTAATCTCTAAAGTGTCTGCTTAAAGTTTCGGCAATTTTCTTATTCAAGGTATAATTCTTAGTATTCCAGAAATCTTTTATCTTTGTTTTTTCTTTTTTCCACAAACCAATATAATTTTCCCAGCCGTAAACAGGGCCTTCCCTTCTTATATAAGAGCTGTTATCCACATACTGGTAAATTCCATCAGGAAAAACATGGTTAGCAATTGCCTTATACGTCCAATATGTGTAGTCAAAACCGTAATCCTTAAAAGCGCTAAGAATTGTATCAAGCCATTGGGCCTCACCGTAAAAACCACCGCGCCAGTTGATGCCAAATTCTCCGACTAAGATTCTTACGTTGTTGTCCTTTGAAAACTTCCAAAAAGGCTCAAGATACTTATAAATATTATCTTTACTCCATTTTTCTTTCTTAATGTCACCGGGAAACTTATTCTGCGGAGTAAAATTGAATACATACTCTAATGGCTGGTAGGTATGCACACTTATAGATATGTTATCTGAAATTAAATCTCTCAAGAAATCTATCCGTTGGGCCCAGATATCACCCTCTAAGAAAATTGTATGCTTCTTGTCAATCGCCCTGATTACTTTTATTGCCTTAGAGTAGAAATTTTTTAGAATATTTACGGATCTTTTTCCAAGAACCGGCTCATTTATAATATCGTAGCCAGCCAGAGAACTTGAATCTTTAAACCTTGCGGCAATCTCTTGCCAAAGCCTTACGGTTCTGTCTCTATAGGCTTTCTTATTCCAGAAATCAGCCTTTCCGCTTGAGTCGGCGTGCCAGTCGCAATTTTGCGCCCCGGGGGCGGCATGCAAATCTAAAACTACCGCGATGTTATACTTGTCAGCCCAGCGTAAAATTCTTTCAATATACAAAAATCCTTCTTCTATGTAACAATAGGGCTTTTTTTCGATTAACCTGAAGTTAAAAGGCAGCCTGACTGCATTTGCCCCTAAGCTGGCTATATTTTTTATATCATCTTCCTGTATGAAATTATCCCTGAAAATCTTCTCAAATACGGTTAATTCTTTTTTACCGTTTAACCCGGCAAAGGCACGCTTAAACTCACTCTCGGGAATATTCCTGCCTCCCAAAATATAGCCTTCCATGAGAAGCCAACCGCCCAGGTTAACCCCTTTTAATCGGTATTCGGTATTCGTCATTTTTAATTTTTTCAGCGTGAGCGTTTAACGCCGATCTTCCTGCAATGTTTAGAAACTGAACACGCACTGCAATGGGGAGAAACCGGCTTGCAGATATTTCTGCCGAAGGAAACAAAAATAGTATTTAGACTTATCCAATATTTCTTTGGCACAACCTTTTTTAATTGTTCCTCGGTTTCATCAGGCCTCTTTGAATTCACCCAGCCTAACCGGTTAGACATACGGTGAACATGGGTATCAACGCATATCGCAGGAATATTGCAGGCCAAGCCCATAACAAGATTTGCCGTTTTTCTTCCTACGCCGCTTAAAGAAAGTAATTTCTCAATATTACAGGGTACTTTTCCTCCATAATAATCCAGAATTTTCTTGTTTGTTTTTAGTATGGCCCGGGCTTTTGTGCGGTAAAACCCTACCGGATATATTAATTTCTCAATACGGCCGCAAGATAAACGAACCATATTATTTATGGAACCGGCAGCTTTAAAAAGCTTATCGGCAGCCAGCATTGTTACTTCGTCCTTGGTCCTTAAGCTAAGCATGCATGACACAAGAACTCTATAAGGATCATTTTGCCTGGAAATCACGGTTACAGAAGGAAGAATGTAGAGAGCAACTTGCTTTTTTACTGACTTAATTGTTTCCCGGATGCCATCCATGAATATTTCTTACTTTTCTTATACGCGCAAAGATAATCATTTTCCCAATAACTGTTGATTATTTCTCTAAGGGGTACGCAATAGAATTTCTCTCCGTTAATTGTTTTGCGCAAACCGAACCTTTTAGAATATATCTCACAGCGATATTGATTTCGGATGTCTTTCTTTAAATGCAGGCAGGGATCATCAAAAGAACCGCAGCAGCCTCCGCAGCGAACGCAAAAAGACTCCCGCTTCTTTTCTTGTTCTTTGAAGTATTCTTGATATTTATTTTCGCAAATAGAACTCAACGCCTCTTTCCTGAAATTAACTATTTAAAAATAGAATACGTTAAGATAAACTGGCTAAAGACAATAGAAACCATGGCCATTAACTTAAGAAGGATATTAAGAGACGGGCCGGCTGTATCTTTAAAAGGGTCGCCAACAGTATCTCCTACGATTGACGCTTTATGAGCTAAAGAACCTTTACCCCCGAGGTTACCCTGCTCTATATACTTTTTAGCATTATCCCATGCTCCTCCGGAATTTGCCATCATAACTGCAAGAACAAAACCGCAAATAAGAGAGCCTACAAGAAATCCTGCCACAGCCTCAGGCCCAAAAAGCAGCCCTACGGCAATAGGAGAAATAATTGCAAGCAAAGCCGGTAAAATCATTTTTCTCTGTGCCGACTGCGTAGTAATTTTTACGCAAGTGGAATAATCTGCTTTTGCTTCTCCTTCAAGCAAACCCTTTATCTGGGCAAACTGCCTTCTTACTTCCTCCACAATAAGTTCCGCAGCCTTGCCAACGGAACTTAATGTTAATGCGCAAAAAATAAAAGGCATAACTGCACCTAAAAATAAACCGATTATAAGCTTAACATCGAGCAAAGAAAGAATCAAAGGTTTACCAAATATCTCAACACGCTCCTTATACGCCACTATAAGAGCCAGTGCTGTTAAGGCGGCACTTCCTATTGCAAAACCTTTACCGGTTGCAGCAGTAGTGTTGCCTAAGGCATCTAACTGATCTGTCCTGTTTCTTACCTCTTTTGGCAAATCAGACATCTCGGCTATCCCTCCTGCATTATCGGCAATCGGCCCGTAGGCATCAGATGCCAAAGTAATACCAAGGGTTGAAAGAAGCCCGACAGCAGCAATACCGATTCCGTAAAGCCCCTGTTCGGGATTGCTAAAACCTCCCGCAAACATGAAACTAAAAAACACTGCCGCACAAATAAGAAGCACCGGCAGCGCGGTAGACATCATGCCCAGAGACATTCCGCTTATGATAATTGTCGCCGGCCCTGTTTTTGAACTTTCCGAAAGTTTACGCACCGGGGAGAATGACGAAGACGTGTAATATTCCGTAGATAATCCCAAAAGAACTCCCGCCACAAGCCCGCAAACAATAGACCACCAGAAACCCCAATACGCCCCTCCCATAAACATCCTTACTATGACGGCTGATGCTATAACCACTAAAATGGCTGTTGTAAATACCCCTTTTCTTAGAGCATTTATCAAATCCCTCTGTTTTTCACTTTTAGAGCGGACCGAAAAAAAGCCAATTATTGAAGCTAAGACACCTGCCGCGGCAACCAGCATGGGCAACGCCACACCCTTAAAATGAAGATTTGCCGTAACTGCCAATGCCATTGTCGCAACTATAGAGCCTACGTAAGACTCATACAAATCTGCCCCCATTCCCGCGACATCTCCTACGTTATCTCCTACCAGATCGGCAATAACCGCAGGATTACGGGGGTCGTCCTCAGGAATACCAGCCTCAACTTTACCAACCAAATCCGCTCCAACATCGGCTGCTTTAGTATATATTCCTCCTCCGACACGGGCAAAAAGCGCATAGCTTGAGGCACCCATCCCGAAACAAAGCATAGTCTGGGTTATTGCAGTCATCTCATCCATTCCTCTTACCCAAATGCCATTAGCATAACACAATTTAAGGATAGCAAACCATAAAACTAAATCTAAAAGCCCCAATCCAACAACCATAAGGCCCATAACGCAGCCGCCGCTAAAGGCTGCTCTTAAACCCTTGTTTAAACTGTCTTTAGCTGCGAAAGCGGTTCGGGCATTTGACCTGGTTGCAACATACATACCGATAAATCCGCACAGGCCCGACCAAAGGCCGCCCGTAAAAAAAGCGAAAGGAACGAACTTTGAAAGAACATTCATAAAAAAAGCCATCCAAACAAGAATTAAGAAAACTACGGCAAAGAAAATAGAAACTATTTTATATTGCTGTTTGAGATAGCTTAAAGCTCCCTCTTGAATATACGAAGAAATGCGTTTCATTGATTCGGTACCTTCGGAAAGCTTAAACAAACGCCAGATGAGAAATAGAGCGAAACAGATTGCAACCATTGATCCCAAGAAAACAAGCCCAAGCACAGCTGCTGTATTCATTTATTCCTCCTATCTCTTTATAATATCATCCCTCATCTTGCCTACGGAAATATGTCCAACACGGCAACCTAAGAAGTTCTCTATCATCCTTATATAATGCTTTGCCTGACAAGGAAGGCTTTCATAACGCCTTAAATTATGGGTACCTTTACTCCAGCCCTTCATAACCTTATAAACCGGCAAAACATTTGACAATCCATTAGGAAAATCCTTTAAAACCTTGCCTTTTAATTTATACCCGGCGCATACTTTAATTTCATTTAACCCGTCAAGAATATCGAGTTTGGTAATTATAACTTTACTTATATTATTTAAGATTAAAGATCTTTTTAGAAGCGGCACATCAAGCCAGCCGCACCTTCGCGGCCTTCCGGTTGTAGCTCCGAATTCATTGCCCTGCTTCTGGAAATAATCACCTAAAGCCCCTTTTATCTCGGTTGGAAAAGGGCCCTCTCCCACTCTTGTTGTATAAGCCTTGGCCACGCCTATTACCTCATCAATCTTTATAAAAGAACACCCCGACCCAAGAGAAGCATTAGATGCAACAGTCGAAGAAGAAGTAACAAAAGGTACGGTTCCGAAATCAACATCCAAAAAGGTCCCCTGAGCCCCTTCAAAAAGAAAATTCTTTTTCTT
Source organism: Candidatus Omnitrophota bacterium (assembly GCA_043820815.1). Taxonomy (GTDB): domain Bacteria; phylum Omnitrophota; class Gorgyraeia; order Duberdicusellales; family 4484-171; genus JBDRDJ01. The sequence goes on along the minus strand of JBDRDJ010000012.1, from coordinate 82,664 downwards.
ATTCTTCCAGAAATAATCTACAAGATCGCACACATAGGGCTTTAGCATGGCGGCATACCTTCGGTATTCATCATAGATTTCTTTAAAGTCAAAAGCTTTATGGTTATACACCTTAGTAAACAGCGGATTCTTCTCCTGTAAATTTTCCTTTAACTTCATAGAGAAAACACGCGGATTAATCAAATCTACCATGCGAATACCGCAGCGGGCAACCCTATCTACATAAGCGGGGCCGATTCCTCTTTTTGTTGTGCCTATTCTCTGAATCCGCTTCTTTTCCCTCAAGGAATCCATAATACGGTGATAAGGCATAATAATATGAGACAGAGAGGAAATCTTAAAATTATCGGGCGATGCGAATATACCTTCACGACGCAAAGATTTTATTTCCTGGATTAAAACCTTAGGGTCAACAACAACTCCGCTTCCTATGGCACAGACCTTATTCTTATGTAAAATTCCCGAGGGTATAAGATGAAAGACAAATTTGTTTCCGTTTATAAAAACAGTGTGGCCGGCATTATTGCCGCCTTGGAAACGGACTATAATATCTTTATCCCGGCAAAGGTAATCAATTATTTTACCCTTACCCTCATCTCCCCATTGCAATCCTACAACAACTGTATTCATTTCTTTAATTTCTTTTTTCTAAAAAGAAGCCGGCGAGCTCGCTCTGGTCAATAGCAAAAACCTTAAATATTCTATTGTTTTTTATTAATATTACATTTCCCTGGTTTACACCCAGCTCTTTTGCTATTTTCTGGCTCGATGTAAAATCTTTAAAAACCTGGTCCTTTTTAATCTCTTTCTTAATTTTCTTATAATCAATACCGCTGTCCTCGACAGTGTCTACCCAGGAAACTGATTGTATATTCACAAGGCGGCCTGAAATATAGTCCAGGAATTTTTTAGGGTAAGCCTTTTTAACGGCTAAAGCCACTTTTATCTCCTCTTGCGGGTAACCGGATACTTTTTCACCGGGCATAACGAAATGTATTTCTAAATCAATTGGATTCTTTTCTGCAAATTTAGCAAGTTCGTTAAAAATACCCAAGGCGTTTTTCTCGTAAAAATCAAGAAAAAAATCTATTTTTTTGGGCTGCTCTTTTCTTTCAAGATAAAGAAAAACTCCGGAAATCTCTCTTGTGGCCAAATATTTATCTTTACTTTTCTCCAAAAACTCCGAAGTCTCAGGAAACATCTTCTCTTTTTCAATTTTTTTCGACAGAATAAAACACGGCAATGTCTTTACGTTATGCGTAGAAATCAATTCCCTTGCCTCTTCCAAACGATAATCAATAACGGAGAAATCAATACCCAGAAAGTTTTCTCTAAATCTATCCAAGGTATAATCAATGGAGCACAACGGACAATTTTTATCGGTTATAGCCGTTGCCTCTATAAGTTCGGCCTCATAATAAGCGCACTTTGCCTTTTGGGTTCCCGGTTCTTGACAACGCACCGCCATATTGTCTTTCTTTGTACAATCGCTGTCTTTAAAACAAGTCGGTACTTTTCTGGAAAGCTCAAGGTCGATACCTGCATCGAGGCCTAATCGCTTTTCGTCATAAGCCCATTTTTCTAACTTCTTTTCTTTAACTTCCATTTTAACCATTCTGACAGCCCGGCCTTTCTGCGAGGGTGTAACAATGGGTGTATTTTGAACCATTATATGAGGCGCTGTGTAAAGATTTAAACCGGATGTTACGATAAGTGAAACTTGCGGGAATTCTTTTGCGATACGCTCATTGTCACTGCTTCCAAGGGAAGATAAAAGGACAATGGCCTCAACATCTTTGCTGATTCCTTCAATTACCGATTTCAACGACTCCAGGTAATCAGCGACTTCAATGCCGGATTTTTTATAAACAGCCTCTGAAGCCAGAGCTGTTATCCCGACCTTAAAACCCTCAAACTCTTTAATAAGGTAGGGCAATATATGCGGCCCGGCTATATTGGCACACACAAGATTAATCCCGGAGGCCTTAGCGTTACTTTTAAGAAACTCTTCTCCAAAATTGTATTCTGCTTCAGCAATACCTGCGGCATCATATTTCATCTCGTTCATTGCCTCATAATTAATGAGGCTGCGTGCCTTATCAAGGTTAGGGTTAACACTTTCATTATCAAAAATTCCTCCGGCTGTAAAGTTACCGCTGTCGACTAAAAGCACATTCTTTTCTTTGGCTAAAATATCTTTTACGGCATGAGACCTTCTTTCAACACCGCCGCCGACGGTTGCGGGACACTCTCCGCAGGGATATAAAGATGCGTGCGTATTACCCGTATAGACAACCGTAAAAGAATGAGAAAATGCAACAGTGGTCAGGAAAAATAATGCTGCCGAAATAGTAATTAATCTTTTATACACTGCCTTCCTCCTGGTTTAATGTTAGCCTTTAAGAAAGTACCCAAAATTTCTTAAAACTTAAAGGGGCGGGTAGCTTCGGTTTATTTTACTTTCATTTTTTGCCGGATGTTTTTGTCGGGATGATTACTTCATCAACAATACCGTAATCTTTCGCCTCATGGGAAGTCATAAAATAATCCCTGTCGGTATCTTCTTTAATTTTATCTACAGTTTTTCCTGTATGTTTTGATAAAATCTCATTTACCTTCTCACGTAAACGCAAGATTTCCTTCGTCTGTATTGAAATATCTTCGGCGGTGCCTTGAACGCCGCCCCATGGCTGATGCACCATAATACGTGAATTTGGAAGGGTAAACCTTTTCCCGTTGGCACCGGCACAAAGCAAAAGCGCACCCAATGAAGCAGCCTGGCCTACGCAATAAGTCGCAACCTCGCACTTTACAAATTGCATAGTATCGTATATCGCTAAACCTGCGGTTATTGCGCCTCCGGGCGTATTAATATAGAGATTAATATCCTTATTCATATCTTCCATCTGTAAAAATAACATTTGCGCTATGACAACGTTAGCAATTGAATCATCGATGGAAGTCCCTACAAAAATAATTCTGTCTTTTAATAACCTTGAATAAATATCATATGCGCGTTCAACTCTCCCGCTTTGCTCAACAACAATTGGAACATACTGATTATTCATTGCTACACCTCCTAAATTTTCTCAAAAAAATTCAACTTATCCCTTTTGCAAAAAAACCGCACAAACACACTACTCATACTTTGCACAGCTTAGAATAAAACCAAGCGCCGTATGGCCAAGATTATTCTCTGCATTTATATTTTCTTTTTTAGCTATAGCCTCTAAAATATAAGAAAGTTTAACTTCATGCTCTGCCACCGATTGTAATTTTTCTTTTAAATCATCTCTATACTTATTGATATCTTCATCCGAAACACCGTTGTTCTTCAACTCATAAATTTTGCTGTTAAGAAGCTCTTCACTTCTCCTTTTAATTTCTGAACCAGGTACATCTACTTTAACATTGTCCAAGAGATGCCTGCTGATTTGAACTTCAATATTTTGACGGCGCTGGCGCAATTTCTCAAGGTGCAATTCAGCCTTAAGAGCCTCTTTTAGCTTTTCAGCATTAGAATATCCTGACCATTTAGCTAAAGACAAATCATCAGGTTCTTTATCGTATATTTTCTTAATATTATCCTTCAAAGACTCGCGGGCTTTTTCTATTTCGTCCTCTTTAACATCGGTATCGGTATCTTTAATCTTAATTCCTTTGTAATCATTGCCGCTCATTTCTATCTCCGGTTTTGCCTCAAATTCAGCACAAAAAGTAAGGCTCTTATCATCCAGTTCAATATCAAAAATATGCGGTAAACTTGCAGGAAAAATATTCTTCTCTTTTAAACCAAAGCTATAGTAATAAGGCAATGCCTTTTTTAAGTATTCTTCCTTGAGCAGCTTCGCATGATGTTTCGTTAAAACCTCTAAAGGGGCGGTTCCCGGCCTGAATCCCGGCACTTTTAACTGCTTGCCTATTTCGAGATAAATCTCGGTTTTCATCTTGCCAAAATCCTCTCCGTCTGTGAATATTTTTACCTTTCTTTTTAACTTGTCTAACTTTGTAACTTCGACTTTCATGCTTTCTCCTCAATGAGCAGAAGATTTATGAAAATCAGAGATTTTCATAAGTCATGGCCTCATTTACATTCTAAAATCTTTACCCAGGTAAATCTCTTTAGCCTTGGGATTATTTATCAAATCATTAGAAGTTCCTGAAATCAAAATGCTGCCATCGGCAATAAGGTAAGCCCGGTCGGTAATAGAGAGGGTTTCCCGGACATTATGATCTGTGACAAGCACACCGATTCCTTTATCCCTTAAATCAGAAATTATCTCTTTTGCCTCTTTAACAACGATAGGGTCAATACCGGAAAATGGTTCATCTAAAAGCAAAAAAGACGGGTTAGTCACCAATGCACGCGTTATCTCAAGCCTCCGCGTCTCCCCGCCGCTTAAAGTATATGCTTTATTCTTTCGTAAATGTGCGATTTTCAATTCCCGCAACAGTTCATCCAAACGTTTAAGCCTTTCTATTCTTGTCAGATTAAGAGTCTCCAGCACCGCCATTATATTTTCCTCAACGGTCAGCTTCCTGAATACAGAAGGCTCCTGTGAAAGATACCCCACTCCGTATCTAGCCCGCACATGAATAGGCAAACGCGTCAAATCCTGATTATCAAAAAGAATCCGGCCCGCATCGGGGGCAACTATACCTACGATCATATAGAAACTGGTTGTTTTTCCGGCTCCGTTAGGCCCAAGCAATCCAACGATCTCTCCTCTTCGAACCGCAATAGAAACCCCTTTAACTACTGCCCTGCCGTTATACGATTTTGCTAAATTATGTACTTCAAGTAATCTCATCTTTTAAAGGCTCCTATCTCCATACGCAAGACAAAGCTCAAAATTCAAAACATAAATAAGCTTGTCAAAAGTATGGGATCTTAAGTTTTGAATACGGGGTCTTACGTATAATAATCTACGGCCGGCCGGCCTTTTCGCCTTTTTTTGAGAAATAAATAAGGCGGGGTCTTCCTTCCAAAACAATTCTCTCCTGCTCATTCCAATAAGTAGCCTTCTCGGAGAATGTCACGTTTTCGTCTTTGACTATCTTAACGTTGCCCTCTGAAACTATTTTTATTATTTTTTTAAGCTGAGTGTCGAAAAACATAGTGGTCTTATCGGAAAAAAGAGTAGCTTGTTCGTTTTCAACAATTACATCTTTATAAAATACAGCCGTGCCTGTTGAATATTCTATCTCTAACGGCCCCTTACAGGTGATTGTCGTAAAGTCCTTATTCTCTTTATCGGGAACTCTAACTTCAATATCTTCTTTGAAATCAACATTTTTAAGGGCTGTATCAGCCTGCATACCTTTGGCTTTTATATACATTGAATCATTGTTGATTTCTACCGGATCCTCAGTTGCGATAGAATTATTCTTTTGCTTCCAGTCTAAAGAATCGGTAATCAAAGTCATTCCTTCTGCGTTTTCGATCTGGACATCGTCTTGGAGATGAACATCCATATTTTCTTTATTTAATTTAGCTTTCTTGGAGGTGACTTTGATTGTGTCTTTTTCGGTATAATATTTGGCATCCATTTCCTTTATGTCGACGTGCTCATTGCTGATCAAAGCCTCATCGCCCTTAACTTCCCAATCGCAAGAACCTTGCTCGTTAAGGTTAGAAAGATAAAAATCCTTGATTTTCTCCTGCGGGTATAGCGGATAGCTAATACAGGAAATATACATCAAAGCTAATAGGGTTGTTTTATATATATTCATATATTGTAATCATTATACCAAAAACATCGTAATATAACAAATATACCATAAAAGTCAAAGAAAAATTACAAAAGTGTTGGGTTCTTTAAGAAAGCATTGATTTTATTACCTAATTTTCTGTAAGATATTATTTTATCAATCACTTCCCTAACCGCTCCGCAACCGCCCTTATTTTTGGTAATATAAACGGCGTGCTTTTTAACCGCCAAGGGAGCATCGTTTACCGCGACAGGCAAGCCGACTTTCTGCATCATGCCTATATCAATAAGGTCATCGCCTACAAAACAAATTTCATCCGTGGCAACGCTGTAGCGTTTTAGAATACCTGAAATAGCTTTTTCTTTTGGAAGCACACCTGCGATTACCTGTTCGACTCTCATATCCTTTGCCCGTTTACGGACAACCGCTCCATCTTTAGCCGTAAGCAATATTGTTTTAACCCCCGCAAATTTTAGAAGAAATATGCCCAGGCCGTCTTTAACATTAAAAATTTTAAGCTCTCTGCCTGTATCATCATATATGATTTCTCCTTTTGTCAAGACACCGTCGACATCAAGGATCAAAAGTTTAACTCTGCCGAATAATTTATCTAATATCTTTTTTGCCATAGAAATAGCAGCTGTATATACTGAACCGGGCTTATACGATTCCTGCAACGATTAAATCCTGGACATCAATCATACCCACAGGGCGGTATTTATCATCTACAACGGGAACCTCGTCAATTTTTCTTTTCTCGAGAACTTTTAAAGCTCCCGTGGCAAGGTCGCTTTCTCTGACTACAATTGGGTTCTTTGTCATTATATTCTTTACCTTTTCTTTTAAAATATGCGGGTGTGTTTCCAGATTTCTGCGCAAATCTCCGTCGGTAAAAATTCCTATAAGCCTGCCTTTTGCATTTATAACAACCGCCGCCCCGGCATGCAAAGAGGTTATCTTTAAAAGAACATCTTTTATTAATGTGTTCTCTTTTACTACCGGGTTAAGTTTGCCTTTTCGCATAATATCTTTAACGGTAAGAAGTAACTTTCTTCCCAGCGAACCACGGGGATGGAAAAAAGCAAAATCTTTCTCCTTAAAACCTTTTATTTTCATAAGGACAACCGCTATTGCATCGCATAAAGCAAGCATTACCGTTGTTGAAGTTGTAGGCGCCAGCCCCAGGGCGCATGCTTCTTTATCAACGGTAACATTGATAACATTATCCGCATAACGCGCAAGGTGCGATTTAACGTTGCCTGTCACAGCGATTATTTTTGCGCCTATTTTTTCAATAAAAGGTATTAAATTCTTTATCTCTTCGGTTTCCCCGCTGTAAGAGATAACAACAACAACATCATCCTCACGGATTCTTCCTAAGTCTCCGTGCACGGCTTCTGCGGCATGAAGCCAGAAGCTTGAAGTCCCGGTTGATGACAGCGTTGCTGAAAATTTCTGTCCGATGATGCCGGCTTTGCCCATGCCTGTTACAACAATCCTGCCCTGACAAACTGCCATGGTACTTACGGCCATTATAAAACCAACGCTTAAATTCTTCTTGGCGTCAAGTATCCCCTGGGCTTCAATGTCTAATACATCACGGGCCCAAATTAAAATATCTTTCTCTTTATATTTTCTCAACTCTATGACCTCCGTTTTCATAATATTTTTAGATTATTAGATTTACAAAATAAAAACTATATTAAACTGTGCTTAGAAATTCTCTGGCTCTGACTATTCTCTTAAGCAGACTTTTAAGTTTACTCAAGGGAAATGACGTAAATTTATCGGAGAGGGCTCGTTTAGGGTCAGGATGGACTTCCATGAAAATACCGTTTACCCCGCAGCCTAAAGCTGCCAAAGCCATATCAGGCGCATATTTTATGTCGCCGCCGGAAACTCCCCTCTTTAAAGAAGGCCGCTGTAATGAATGGGTAACATCAAAAATTACCGGATACCCCATCTCCTTTAAGAATAAAAAAGACCTAAAATCGACTACAAGATTATTGTATCCAAAACAAGTCCCCCGCTCCGTAATGAAGATTGCCTTATTTCCCGTTGACTCGACTTTCTTAACTGCATAGCGCATATCAGAAGGCGAAAGGAACTGGCCTTTCTTGATATTAACAACCTTGCCGGAACGCCCTGCCGCAAGAAGAAGATCGGTCTGGCGGCACAAAAAAGCAGGAATCTGAATTACATCAAGCACGTCTTTGACGTCTTTAACCTGGTGCGGGCAATGGACATCGCTGACAACGGGAACTTTTACTTTCTTTTTAACAATCTCTAAAATTCTAATTCCTTGACTGAGGCCGGGGCCCCTGAAAGAAGAAACAGATGTGCGGTTAGCCTTATCGAAACTAGCCTTGAAAATAAACAAAACGTCTAGATTTGAGCAAATCTCCTTGAGCCGCAGAGCGATATCTAAGGTAAGATTTCGGCTTTCAATTACGCAAGGCCCGGCAATAAATAAAAATTTATTTTTATAAAGTAACATATTGTTTAAACCAGATAATTTCTGAATATCCTGTAAGGCTCTTAAACATATTTTCTTTCCTTGAGCAATTGTTCTATTTTGTCAAAGTCATCATCCGAGTCAACACCCCAGGATTCGAATTGAGTTTCGGTAAGCTTTATCTTATATCCCGCTTCAATGGCTCTCAACTGCTCAAGTTTTTCGGCTTTTTCTAAGGGTGACGGCAAAAGATTCTTAAAAGTAAAGAGGAAGTCTTTAGTATATCCATATACTCCTATATGTTTGTAATGTAATTTGTTTGCCTGGCTGTTACGGTAATAAGGGATGGGAAAGCGCGAAAAATACATAGCATATCCGTCTCTGTCGGCTATAACTTTTACAACATTCGGGTCACGCATCTGCCGAGGGTCATCTATTTTCTTGATAGCCGTTGCCATCACAAGTTGCGGATTATCAAGCAGCACTTGCGCAACAGAATTAATCACAGAAGGATGCACCAGGGGCTCATCGGCCTGGATGTTTATAACAATCTTGGCTTCAATATCCCTAACAGCCTCTGCAATCCTGTCTGTCCCCGATGGGTGCTCAACAGAAGTTAAAACAGCTTCAGTATTAAACTCTTTTGCTAAACCGGCGATAACCGGGCTGTCGGTTGCGATAATCAACTTATCAAGAAGATGGGCACACTTAGCATTCTCCCATGTCCACTGAATAAGAGGCTTACCAAAAACCTCTCTTACAAGCTTATGCGCACACCTGGTTGACTCATAGCGGGCAGGAATAACGCCTATTACATTCATTCGGATATTTTCTTTTTCAGTTCCCTTTGAGAAGCCGTGGCAGTGCCAGATTTTCCTACAACTATGCCGGCGCAAAAATTAGCAATTACAGCCGCTTCATAAAATGCAGCACCGCAGCAAAGAGCAAGTGTAAAAGCCGCTATCACAGTATCCCCTGCTCCGCTTACGTCAAATACCTCAAGTGCCGCCGTTGGAATATGGTGGCGCCTCTTACCTTCAAAAAGCATCATGCCGCCTTCGCCTAATGTAATAAGCAGGGCTTTCGGGTTCAATTTATCTTTTATAATATCGCCGAGCAAAGCAATCTGCTCTTTACCGCGGACTTTAAAGCTTGCTGCGGCTTCAGCCTCTTTGAGATTCGGGGTAAGCGCAGTGACATCGCGGTAATAATCAAAATGATCCTCTTTAGGGTCTACTGTAATAATTTTATTCTTTTTTTTGCAAAGTTGAACTAATTTATCAACCAATGAGGGATTTATCACGCCTTTGCCGTAGTCCTCGATAATTACGGCATCAAAACTGTTGATGCTTTTAAGCACCCTGTTGTAAATTTTACTATTTGTTTTTAACTCCAGGTATTCTACTGATTCCCAGTCAAGCCTTACAACTTGCTGATGGTTAGCTATAATTCGTGTTTTTAAAGTAGTCGGCCTGCGGCTGTCTTTAATAAGCAGACCAGTGGCTATTTTCCTGCTTTTTGCCAAATTAAGAAGAACTCCGCCGAAGTGGTCATTGCCGAGCACACCGCATAAGCTGGCATTTGCCCCTAAAGAAATAAGGTTTAAACCAACATTAGCCGAGCCTCCGCAAACGAAATTCTCGCCGTTAGCCCATACAACAGGCACAGGCGCCTCAGGAGAAATCCTGTTAACACTGCCGAAAATGTAGTGGTCTAAAATAACATCTCCGACAACAAGGATATTCTTTGATTTAAAACGCGATGCGATGTTTTTAAGCCTTTTTGCACTGATTTTCATCTGAAACTCCTTCTATCCAGCCAAACAATTATACCATCCTATGAGAAAAAATCTACACTTAAATCAGGCTATGGTGATAACTGAATATAAAAATTGGTGATGGAAGTCAGAGCATGCTTGACGAAAGCGTGTCGCAGAATAAGAACCCCCGGCGGGTTGGGAATATGCCTATTTTCTTACCGTTTTTAAAACGCCAACGGCATAATTTCCGGCCTGCAAGTTGACTCAATTCAAGACCCCTTATTTTAAGAATGTCAAAACCGGTTTTATCTTTAAACTTTCTGAAATCAATGCCTTCTTTTGTGCGTATTTTTAAGGCTGCTGTTTCCTTAGCTCTTTTTAAAGCAGAAAGCCGCTCGCTTGACTCAACAGGCTTAATTCCTTTTTTAGCCATATTAATATACTGTTCTAACTTTGAAACATTTCTTTCTCTAACCCCGCATGCATATGAAACTGCTGATGCCCCGAGGCCCGTATAGGGATTATTTTCCCAGCAGTTTAAGTTATGGCGGCAGGCATACCCTCTCTTAGAAAAATTAGAGACCTCGTATTGGGTAAATCCTTTAGCGGGCAAATAAGAAAGGGTTAATTTATACATATCTGCAGTTTTCTTATCATCAAGCGGGATTACTTTCTTAGCCGCTGCTGCACGGCTTAACTGTGCCCCTCTTTCATAGGCTAACGAATATGCTGATATATGCTCAATGGGCAAATCAACTGATATCTTTAAATCATCTTTCCAGATATTTAAATTCTCTGCCTCAACGCCGAAAATCAAATCTATGCTTATGTTCATAAAACCTTTTTTTCTTGCATAAAAAACTGAATCACGGGCTTGCCGGCCGCTGTGGGGACGGCCCAACCTTGTAAGCTTTCTTTGATTAAAAGACTGGACTCCTATGCTGATTCTGTTTACTCCGGAATCGAGAAAATATTTAAGCTTATCCCCATCAATGCTCTCAGGATTAGCCTCAACCGTAATTTCGTCTGCTTTGTTTATAAAAACTTTTAATTTGTTAAAAAGAATTTTTAAAGTAATTAAAGGCAATACCGTAGGCGTTCCTCCTCCTATATAAATTGTTTCGGGGCTTACGTGTAATTCTTTTATTTGCTTTGATATTGCCCTGATATAGCGGGATGCCAAGTTATATTCATAGCCAACACTGTAAAAATCACAATACGGGCATTTACTGCGGCAAAAGGGAATGTGGATATACAAACCGCTCATATGAAAAAATTCCTGTTATGTTATAATTATATCGGCACAGCTCGTTTTTATTATTATACGCAAATGGGAAATTCAGTCTATATTATTAATTGTCCGCCGGGATGGGTTAAAACGCCTCCTCTTTCTCTTCTATATCTTAACAAATATTTGAAAAATAATGGTGCCGGGGTAAGAATCCTTGATTTAAATACTGCTGTTTTTCAATTATTTGCCCCTGCACAAAAAGAGTGGCTCTGCCTTAATGAAAACTTAGAAAAAAATCTTTTTCCTCTTACTGAAAAGACTTTCCCTTACCTGCTCGAGAATATTTATAAAACCTTAAATGATTTCCCGGTCATTGGCTTTACGCTGACTAAAAGAAACCGGGCATTTTCTTTCGAGCTGGCCCGCCGCATAAAAGACAAATTTCCCGAGAAAAAAATTGTTATGGGCGGCCCGCATACCTTCTTTCTTGAGCGCCGCAAAGAACTCCTGCCTGATTACTCATGGGTAATAGGCGAAGGAGAAATTTCTCTTTTAAAAATATTGACGGATAAAAAGATTAAAAATGTTTACCGCTTCTTCGAAATTGACGATCTCGATACCCTCGGCTTTCTTGACTTTTCACCCTTAAACCTTAAGGCATATTCGCCGGCTTTACCTGTTCTTTCCTCGCGCGGATGCACTCACAAATGTGTTTTTTGTTCTGAGCGAAAACTATATCGTAAATTCCGACAGCACTCTGCTCAATATACGGTAGACCAAATATCATATCTACAGAAGAAATATTCAATTAACCGCTTTATCTTCTGTGATTCACAACTTAACTATAACGACCGGTGGCTGAATGATTTTTCTGCCCTTATTATTAGAAAAAATATCGGTATCAAATGGGAAGCGCAAATGAGAATCAAAGAAGATTTTCCGCGGTCTCTTGCAAGGAAGCTTAAGCTAAGCGGCTGCTACAATATTTTTATAGGCCTTGAAAGCGGCTCGGACCGGATGCTTTCCCTTATGAATAAAGGTTTTACAACAGATGCGGCTTTAGATTTCTTTAAAATCCTAACCAAGGAAGGCTTACATTTCGAAGTAAGCTTAATTTTTGGATATCCTAAAGAAGAAGATAAAGATTTTAAAGAAACACTTAATTTTATTATAGGGAATCGCCAAATTATACCCAAAATTGCCCAGGCTAATCCTTTTGTGGACTATTTAGGCAATTTTCCCCATCTTAGCTTTCCTGCTCCCGAAGCAAAACAAAGAATTCAAAAATTCTTAAGCGCAGCCGAAGACAATAAAATCAAGTATACAAAAAGTTTTATCAACAATCTGATTTACGGATAACGCCTATATGGAAATTAAACTCATCCAAACACAAAAAGTTCTCTGCCCGACCCAGATAAGTATTGCCGATTATGTCATAAACCCCTACCGCGGCTGCGGCTTTAAATGCCTCTATTGTTATTCCCGCGAAAATAAAAACATAAAAAACGGCTATGACCGCGGCAGATTAGGGGTCAAGGAAAACTCGCCTCAAATTCTACAAAGAGAATTAAGGTATACTCGGCCCAAACGGGTGCTCTTAGGCTCGGTTACAGAGTGCTTCCAGGAAGCCGAGCTTAAATACAAAGTAACTGAAAAAGTTCTAAACATACTAAACGAGTATTCGATTCCTTACACTATTCTGACTAAATCTCATTACATAACCCGCTGCCTTTCTTTGATTTCGAAGAATAAAAAAAATAAGATTTACTTTACCCTTTCGCCGTTTCCTGGAGATACCCTGAGACTTTTTGAAAAGAAATCACCCGCAGTTTTGGAGCGGATTAAGGCGATTGAAGATATACTGAGAGCGGGTATTGATTTACGCCTTCACTTAGGACCTTTTATCCCTTTTGTTTCGGATTTAGATTACAGCTTTGGACTCATCCCTAAAAAGGCAAAAGAAATTGAGATAGAACTATACCATAATACTATGGGTAACTTTAATAAAATTCTATCTATTGTAAGGAAAAATTTAAGATGTGAATGCGCCGGTAATTTAGAGAGTGTATACTCAAGCCGGGAAAGCTACCTTAAATACAGCGAAAACCTAAAAGGACATGCGTTAAAGAAAGTTAAAGGCAAAGACATTAAATTGTTCTATATTGTTCCTGATTTCAATGACTACTACAGCAGCCGTATAGATTACGGCGCCGAAATCAAATAAAACAATCAAAAGGCGTATTAGCTTTAAAAGCGCGCCTTTAAATTAGAAAGCGACCTCTCAATTATCCCCTCCCATTGCTTCTTTATAAATAACCGGTCAAGTAATGCACCCAGAATGGGGATCGGGACTTTATATTCAAGAGTGTAGGTAATTTCTGTTGTGTTATTGTCCTTTGCAAACTCCCAATTTATCCGGTTAGATACTCCTTTTGTTCCAAGGGCACACCAGCCTTTATTCTCAATAAAATCTTTAATCTCGAGCTCGGCGGCCACCTTTAACCCTATCATTTTTGCCTTGTAGGCATACCTGGCCCCATTGCCGCGGGTAACTTTCGTTGTGGGTTCAAAACTGCCGGCACCCTCAAAAAAATCAACCCAGTTCTGCCACTGCGATGCATAGGAAAATACTCCCTCTAAAGGGGCATCAATAACTATTTTCTTTGTAATATTCGCCATAATGATTAATCTTCTTTTCTTTTAAGCGGCAATATCCCCGCTAATTCACCGATAACATTTACCAATTCCGCATTTGTAGGAATTACTACTTTTGCGTTATCCCTTAAGGCATTTTCAACTGCCTGAAGCTTCCTTAAAACTTGAGCGTTACCTACAAAATATTTCTCTGCGGCTTCATTCACTAATTTTATTGCCTCAGAATCTCCTTCTGCCTGAAGTATCTTTGCCCGTTTAACACCTTCGGCTTCTTTTATTTTTGCCCGCTTTTCGCCGTCAGCTACGGTTTCTCTTGCTGTTGCAAAGTCGATTGCGGAAATTTTCTCATTCTCGGCTTTAACAACCTTATTCATTGTGTCCTGAACGTCTTTTGGCGGATCGATTTCTTTAAGCTCAGTGCGCACAATCTCAATACCCCAGTTGCCTGTCTCCTCCCTTAAGGTTTCATGAAGCCCGTTATTAATTTTTCCTCTTTCGCTGTTAGCTGATTTTAAGGTAAGAGTTCCGATTATATTTCTAAGGGTGGTTCTTGCTAAATTTACAATCTGATACTGGTAATCATTAACATTATACTGGCTGTTTTTTACGTTTTCTTCATCGTTCTTAACTTTAAAATATACCTGGGCATCTACGCGGGCGTTTAAATTGTCAAAAGTAATTATCTCCTGCGGCTGGGCATCAATCATCTGCTCTGTAACATTTACCATAAACATTCTCTGAATAATAGGAATAATCCAGTGAAAACCGGGATTTGCAAAGTTGTTATATTTTCCAAGAGTCTCAATCAAACCGCGATGCGTAGGCCTTACAATCCTGATACCTAAGAAAAATATAAAAATAATAGCACAAATGGAAAACGTAGCAATACCCATACCAACCTCCTTCAATGAGGACATGACTTATGGAGCGATAGCGAACATAGGTCATAAGTCCGAATTGATCTCGAGCGAAGCGAGAGATCTTAAAAGAGAAAGTTACTACTCACTCCCACGTATCAGTGTAAGGATTATACCTTAACCCGCTTGCCGGCTCATCATACGACCAATCTTCGGTTAAAGGGTCATACTTCAAATCCTTGCCTGCTTCAGATTCTTCCCATTCGCCTGTTACAGGGTTGTAACTGTTTGATGATGTGTTATTTTCATAACTCCATTGGCCGGTATAGGGATCATAGTTCGATGACTCATTTGATACAGGTTCGTCCTGATTTTCCGCCTCTAAAGCTGCCTTTTCATCATCAGAAACCTCAACGCCCTCATCTTCCTCTAAGCGCTCAACCTCCTCCTCATAATACTTATCCAGAGAATAAGGTTCGAAATCAAATTCCTCCTGAGGCCAGGCAAAGAAAGAAAGAAAAATTGCAGAATAAATTAGTAACAATACCTTTTTCATCACTTATTCAAGAACCCTGCGGCAATCCGAGCAAATTCATCGCTGCGAAGTCCTCCTTCGCTAAAGCTTCGGAGGGACGAAGCAGAAGCGGCGAGGATTGTCCGTCTACTAGACAATAATTCTATTTATTTCTACCTTAAAATTATTAAATACTTCGCGGATATTATTTGTGAGTTTTTCTAATCTTTCGGGGCTTAAGTTAAAAGCATAACCATGGGCGGCAAAATGTCTGAAACTTAAGTATTTCTTGATATCATTCGCCAAGCTTTCAGAAATTATATTTTTCTGCAATGCAAGAATAATAAGATTTTGGTGCCAAGCAGGACCGTCAGAAAGTTCAATTAATTGTTTCTGAAAAATCTGTCTTATTATATTCTCCAAGCCATTATAAAAGTTATTTAATAAAGTTGCTATCCCGGCGAGCTCTAATTCAGATAACTCTAAAAGTGGCCTTTCAGGCAGGGTAGAAAGTGTTTTTTCAATCGCCTCATACTCTGCTTCAATCCGCTCTTTATAATTAGCCATAGATTGCGATACCCTCTTTTTTGACTAAAGTTACAAACTTTGATGCTTCAGAAAGATCAATTACATCTATTGGTTTAGATAATTTTAGCAATAACTCACCATAATAATCAAAGAAATCACCGGGGTCAATTCCTTCTATAGCAATATCAATATCACGGCTTTCTTTGGCTGCATCCAAACTTGATCCAAATAATAATACCCGTTTTATATGGTATTTTTCCGATATTTTCCGAATTGTTTCTTTATCTTTTTCCGCAATCATGGATTAATTATACCATTTATAGTCATTATTATCTATTTTTTTTAAAACATTTTTGCCTATAACCCCT
Organism: Candidatus Omnitrophota bacterium; assembly: GCA_043820815.1. Taxonomy (GTDB): domain Bacteria; phylum Omnitrophota; class Gorgyraeia; order Duberdicusellales; family 4484-171; genus JBDRDJ01. Next base: position 66,585 of record JBDRDJ010000012.1, on the reverse strand, counting down.
GCATCAGCCGCTCCTACGAAGCCCTGAAAGGGCGAAGTAGGGTCGGCTGGATGAAGAGGTTATCTTTTTATTATTTTCTTATTCTCACACTGAGGCACAAAGATCACAAAGGTTTTAACTATCGATATTCTTTTCTAGTCTTATTCTTTGTGGCTCTGTGTCTTTGTGTGATTATTTCTTTTCTATTTTCCTTTGGTGATTGTTAACCCCGTTATATCAACCAACAACGAATCGCACTATTTGTAACAACTTTTTGACATAGCAGCCGCCCAATTATTTATTATTTTTTAAAGATAACGATTAATATACGTATACCATATTTTCTGAGGCCCTACATAGAAAATAGCACTTTTTTGAGGAAAATGCAATAAAAAGGCAAAATATTTGAAAGAATTTGGGTTTCTTATACGTCTTTTATATAAGAGGGCCGGTTATTTTGTATTACATATAATATAGGAAATTGTACAAAAGGAAGTGTGGGATAGGCGTGGCCGGAGGGGTTATTTATGATATATTGGCGGATTTGACCTAATGTTTTATATATTTTAGATATTCAACTGATGTTTTTGATTTAAACGAACCAATAATATCGGATATTGTAGGACCGGCCCTTGCGGCTGTCCGATAATTAATATCAATGTTGTTAATAATTAAAATTCCGTGAATATGATTGGTTTTTGTAGCGGACAGAGGAAATTCACGAATTGCCCCTGCAGTGTTTATAATTCTTGCCAATATTATTTTATATTTTATAATAGAAACCGCTATGGACAGGCCTTTCTTCTCTGTTATTATTCCAACCTATAACCGGGCGGGGTTCTTAAAAATTGCCGCTCAATCAGTGCTTTCCCAAAGTTTCGATGATTTCGAGCTTATTATTGTTGACGACGGCTCTTCTGATGAAACAAAAAACACCATCTCCTCTTTTCCAGACAAAAGGATTCGTTATATTCACCAACCCCACAGGGGAGTTTCATCTTCGCGAAACAACGGCGTAAAAGAAGCAAGGGGTGAATTCATATGTTTCTTAGATTCAGATGACCGATTCGTTCAAAGAAAACTTGAAATTGCAAAAGAATATATTGAAAAACACCCTGAATATAAAATATTTCATACTGAAGAAATATGGTACCGTAACGGAAAGATTTTGGGCCAGAAAATATACCACAAAAAACCAACCGGCTGGGTGTTTAATAATGCTGTTACGATTTGTTGTATAGGTATTTCGACTTCCGCGGTTCATAAAAGCATATTTAAAGATATTGGTTTATTTGACGAAACCATGCCTGCCTGCGAAGATTACGATTTCTGGCTGAGAACTGCTGCAAAATATCCATTTTATCTTATCAATAAAAGCCTGACCATAAAAGAAGGCGGCCACTTTGACCAGCAGTCTAAGAAATACGAGGCAATGGATAGATTCCGGATATATGCGCTTAAAAAGATCATTGAAAGCGGCAAGTTATCACGCAAAAACCATGAAATAGCAGCTCTTGAGCTTAAGAAAAAATGCCAAATATATATCCATGGCGCAGAAAAACGCGGCAAAACTTCCGAAGCCAACTACTACCGGGAACTTACTTCTAAGGTAAATTCAAAGTACGAAAATCGACCATTAATCTAATATGTTAGAAAATATCAGGCAGATTCTTGAAACTAAATTTCATTTCAGGCCTAATAAGAATCAATTAAAAGATATCGAGCGGCTGATTTTTGAAATAATGCGAAGGGAGAATGTCTCGCTTGATGAAATAGTTAATTACTTAGACCAATCCGCCCAACTCCATAAGTACACCGGGGGAAACATATTTTACGGTATTAAAAACTCGCTGGTAAAAAAGCGCTTTCCCCTTACTTCTTCTAGGGAGATAATTGACACTGAAAAAATCTTCCTAAATCCTATCCAAAGCCCATTAACCGATAATTATCAGGTTAAAAATGATTTTAAACCCCTCCATATATTCATAGAAAAGGAAGTAGCGAGTAGCAAATTTGCCTCGCAAATCAAAGGCAAGTTTCCTAAAATTCCTATTAGCGAGCTTGATTATCAAAGTGAATATCTTAAGAAAAATAAATTTAAGCTATCAGATCTTAAAAAACCTATTGTTTTCATTGTAAAAGAAAAATGGGATTTTATAAAACCCTGCCCCTGCACAAAAGGCCACCTGCCTTGCGGATACTGGATATTTAACTTAAGTTTCGGCTGCCCCTATGACTGTTCGTATTGCTTTCTGCAGCAATATTCTAATTTTCCCGGCATAATTCTCCCTGCAAATGTTGAAGATTTCTTTGAAAAGTTTGACGCATTCCTAAAGAAAATAAAAAAACCTATCCGTATAGGAACAGGTGAATTCTGCGATTCTCTTGCGCTTGACCATTTAACCGGATACTCAAAGAAGCTCGTGCCTTACTTTAAGGATAAAAATTTATTATTTGAGCTTAAAACCAAAAGCACACAAATAGAAAATATTCTCTCAATTGAAGCGTCTAAAAATATTGTTATATCCTGGTCCCTTAACCCCAAAGATACATCTGATAAAGAAGAGCGCGGCGCTCCGTCTTTAAAAGAGCGGCTAAATGCGGCAAAGACAGTGCAAAAAAAAGGTTTCAGAATAGCCTTTCACTTTGACCCGATTATCCACTCAGAAAACTGGAAGGCTTTATATAAAAATATGCTTGAACAGTTATACAACTCAGTATCGGCTCCTTTTAGCTGGATAAGCTTAGGCACACTGCGCTCGCACAGGAATCTTAAAAGTGCTGTTGAAAAGAGATTGCCCGAAAGTAATATTTTTTACGGTGAGCTCTTTATCGGAAAGGATAAAAAACTAAGGTATCCTGAATTTTTAAGAAGAGAAATCTATGAAAATATGGTAAAATGGATACGTGAACACGATACAAAGACACCTGTTTATCTATGTATGGAAAATAAGAAAATGTGGGAAGCCTTAGGAGATAGATTCAAATCAAGTAAAGATATAGAAAGTTATATTCTCAAGCAAATATGAAGAAGGTATGGCAACATAAAAATATGAAGGAAAGCTTAGCAGGCGCGCTCTGCGGTCTCAGGGTAATGCTTAAAACTGAGCGTAATGCCCGCTTGATATTTATTCTTGGGATTTTTGTGCTTGCGGCGGGAATTTTATTAGGCTGTGACAGTAAAGAAATTCTAATTATCTTAGTCGTTATAACAAGTGTTATAATTTGCGAAGTAATTAATACTCTGGTTGAAAATATCCTTGATATAATCAAGCCTCAAGACGACCCCCATGTAAAAGTATTAAAAGATATCTCATCTGCCGCCGTATTGGTTGCCTCAATCGCTTCAATCATAATCGGCTTAATCATCTTTACCCCCAAACTCCTCACCCTCTTTAAACATTAACAAGGTAAATTCGAATCTCGAAATACGAAATTCGAAACAATATCGAAATACGAAATCCTAAACGGGTAATAATTCTGTTTTATTGATAAATTTGTTTCGATATTAGGATTTCGGATTTAACTAATAATCTGTAAACATAGCGCGTGAATAGCACAATTAAGGTCTGGGGTTTAATTTATGGATTAAACTCTTTCAAAATCAATTTATTGCTCTTTGAATCTATTTCCATTACAAAATTACCTAAGAAATTCATCCCTAAAAGACCATCTACGCCGAGAGACTCCTGGCCCTCTAAAACTGCGGCCTCGACGTTTTGCATCTCAACGCCTCCTACTCTTAAACTTTCAAGTATTAGAGGGTAAGCCTTTGCTTTTCTTCCGTCTGCAACGGTTGCAAAAAAATAAGCCGTATCTTTTTCCGGGCTTCTGCCAAGGCGCCTTGCAATATCAGATGATATGGTTGTGTGGGTTGCGCCGGTATCGACTAAAAAATTTGCCCTTACCGAGCGGTCCAACAAGGCATTTACGACTATACCGCCGGAGGTATTGCTGTAACCTACCTCATATTTGGTAAAGTCATCATCCACCATAGAAAGCGAACTCTCCATTTCACTAAAGAAAAACTTCTCCTGGCTGCTTAAGCTGGCTGAAAGATGGCTTCTCCTTTCTATAAGCATTGCCTTAAAAGCCTGGGCTTTATCTACATATCCGGAAACCGCACCCTCAAGCTCGCTGAGTTGTTTCTTCAACTCAGCTGTTTCATCCTGGATAAGTTTAATGTTGGCAATAAGGCTGTTGTGCTCTTTTACTAAAGAATTGTAATGGTTGACGTTCTTTTTGGGATCTGCTTCAGATAGGCCATTGCTTATGCTGCTTAATTTAATATTGATCTCATGGATTTCAATATTTAATTTATCTATTTTCTTAACGGTAGTATCTCTATCGTCACGGGCACGACGGGCATCAGCCCTTGCCTTTTTAAGGTCATTAAATGCATCCAGAATATCTTTCAACCTTTCGGGCACAAAATCAGGGTGGTCATAGTATAACTTGCCCCATTTATCATTTAGAAGCGTCTGGTCAGCATGCCCGTAGCGCTCAATGCGCTCAATATCTTCTCTTTCTAAAGACATCTTTCCGATGCCTACGTCTATAGTTATCCGCTGGCTGTCTTCTTTAATGATTTTACCTTCAATATTGCGGCCGTTTTTCAAGTAAATCATATCAGCCATACATACCGAACAAAGAAAACCAAAAAGACAAATTAAAAACCAGGTTATAGTTATTTTCATTGCCGGTATCCTTTCTTTATGCTTGCCCCGGGATAATAATGCTTTAATATTTGCCTGTAATTAAACCCTTCCTTTGCCATACCGATTGCACCTTCCTGACAAAGGCCGCTGGCGTGGCCGAAACCCGCGCCCCAGAAAAAAAGAAACTCAGGTTCGTTATTTAAATTTCTTTTTAGCTCAACATTAAAAGAGCTGCTTTTTAACTGATCAAAATAATTACGCATTTTATAATCGCTGTTAAGAAATATATTTTGGCCGGATTTAATGATTTCGACTTTTCCATTATGAAAACAATTACCGTTTTTAGCGGAAACTATGGCCTTAAGCTCATTTAATGAATAACCAAATGCAAAAAAGAAATCTTCCGCATCATAAATCCTCTGCCAGCGGAATTTATCGCCGGCCGTTGTATCGCAATATGCTTGCTGCGGCCTCATAAACCATAGCTCTTTATTATAAGGAGACGGTTCGAAATTGCTTTCGGTTGAATCAAATTTATCCTCTAAGTACGGGATGTCGCCAAAAGTATCGCTCCTTAAGCACCCGCCGCAGTTTGAATGATAAAATGCCTCAATGGGTCTTCCCTCATAAACGAGAATCTGATCCGCGGTTTCGTCTACCGCTCTGTTTGCTGATTTTGATTCAACTGACATACCATGGTATACTTGACAATGAACATCAGCACAAAGGTCAAAGCCGTCTTTTTTATGGCTGTTATACCTGCGCAGGGCGATTGTGCGCGCGGCTATAGCCTGCGCCTTTAATGCCTCGTGGGGCGAATTGCTCGATATTTCAGCGGGAACAACACCATAGAGATATTCTTCAATGCTTAATACATTTAAAAGAGTCATAGATTTGCCTTTAGCGATAAGTTTTAGGTTACCGCGCAGAATTCTGTCAATTTTCTTATGCCAGAATGAACCTTCTCCGTATGTCAAATCGAGAACGTAAAAGGGCAAATATTCTTTAAATTGATTATTATCTAAGCGGTTGGTTGAGGGAACCGGAGATATTTCAACCGGAAACTCAAAGGTTCCCTGAAGTTTATTTTCTTTGCCGTCGTAAAACAGGCATTTTTCATCCTTAAAAACAAAAGTGTAGAAAACATTGGCTCTGGCCAATATGCGGTTTTTTTTACCGGAGACAATAAAATCGCCTCCGGAGCGAAAAGTGAATTCTTTTAGTTTCTCGGCAATTCCAACGCGAACCAAAGCAATATCGGTTTTCTTTCTGTAGCTCTTAAGCTTTGCCTTGCTTCGCCTGTTTTGTTCCTCAATTTCTCGTTTTTCAAAGAAAGACAGCCCTAACTTTTCTTTTACCTTTGATATTTTCTCTTTAATCGATTCTTTATCAGGATAGAAATTAAGCGCTTTTGCAAGGTATTTATAGGCTTCCGTATAATTAGATAATTTTAAATAACACTCTCCTAAGTAATAATATGCAAGGCGCCAGCTGGGGTCAAGGCTGATAAGGAGGCTAAAATAAGTTGAAGCTGATTTGTAATCCCGCTTGGCAAAGTATATTTTTGCTAAACGGTACATTGCGGGGCTGTTATGCTTTAAATTCAGAGACTTTTCATAATTGCTTACGGCTGATGAAAGGTCGCCGGTATCTTCAAAAATCAATCCAAAATAAAAATAAGTAAGCCAATCCTTGTCTTTAATGCGCTCAAGAGCAATGCGGGCAGAATTTAAATCAGAAGAAAGATAAAAAATCTTTGAAAGAAACAGCAATCCATCATCGTCATTGTAATCTTTAAGCTTGGCTTTGGAAATTTCTTTGGCTTTTTCATACTGCATGCCGTCAACTAAACATGCGGCAGAATCAAACATATTTTCAAATAAGCAATCCTGGGCATAGATAAAATAAGGCATTAAGAAAGCGGCTAAGCAAGAAATGATATAAGGGCGCATAGGTCATTTAAGAAAGCTATTCGATGATTTTAAACACTTTATCGTTGGGATGCACCTTCTGGGCCACTTTTATCCCTGCCGCATCGCCTTTTTTTGCTTCGCTAACGCTTTCATGCTCAACCTGTATGGAATCAATAATTTGGCTGAAATCGTCATGAGCGCCTTTTACATGAATTGTATCGCCAATCTTCAACACATCGCTTAGCTGGATAATACCTACGCAAATCTTACTGAAATAATGAGCCACGACTCCGATCTCTTTCTCCTCCATGATAAAACCTCCAATGAGCAGGTGACTTATGAAAATCGAAGATTTTCATAAGTCACCCCGACTCACGTAAAAAACACCGGAAAGTTCACACCCTTTCCCTTCCCACAACAGCGATTCCCCATTTTCTGGCGCTTGAGAGAAACTCATCTTTTTGCAGGATTATTACCTTATCTTTCTCTAACACAATAGCCTTTGCTTTGATTTTTCTCAGTAAATTTAAAGTCGCCATGCCGACAACAGGCACGTCAAAACGTACATCCTGATTATGCTTTGCAAATTTTAACACAGTTAATCCGCAGCCGGCTATTTTAAAAGCCCTCTTGATAGTTCTGTCTGTCCCCTCTAAGCCCTCAAGGGCAACAGCTGTTTTCTCTTTTATTACAATGGTTTGGCCTACATCTAATTCAACAAAACGGCTTATTAAGCTGGCTCCAAAATCAATATCTTTAGATATCTTATCATCTATCTCCGCATTATTTAAGACTCCTCCTTCAGCCAGAAATTCTCTCATATAAAGAGTAGAATCCAGGAACTTAACACCGTCGCGCTCAAGATAACGGATAATTTCACTAAATATATTGTGGGGGCGAAAATCCGAAATTGTATTAACCAGGGAACTAAGTTCCTCATCAAAGGATTTAGGGTTAAAAATCCTTAAAGGGTTAACCTGGCCCGCCATTATCCACTTGTTTAAAGATTCAACGCATATAGCCTGACGCAGCTGGCCTAAATTAGCAGGGCTTACCCAGCGCACCCTGTCTACATAACGCACAATGGCCTTTGAAGTTTCCCCCTTAAAACATACAGCGACTAACTCGAAACTGCTATCTTTTTCTTTAATATTCTTTGCAAGAAGTATGGGAAGAAGGCGGTTACCGGCTAAAATACCAAGCTTCATACGCTAATTGCATTATTATGCTTTTGAGTTTTACTTATGCCTCTTTTAGATGAAGAAATGAAATTCAGTAAATATTGAATCTCATTTATTGAAGGTGAGTTGTTTCTAACGATCTCTTTGGCAACCCCTAAGGAATGTTCGTCAAAAAAGAGCGTCTTGTAAGCCTCTTTGACAGCCTTTATGGTACCTGCCAGGACGCCGGCTCTTTTTAAACCGGTTAAGTTAAGGCCGCAGACTTTAGCGGGGTGGCCGTCACACATAGAATAAGGCGGAATATCCTGAACTACCTTAGAACAGCCTCCGACAATGGAAAAATTACCCAGCCGGCAGAATTGATGCACAGCAACTAACCCTCCAATGACAACCCTGTTTCCAACATCTACATAGCCTGCTAACGTTGCGCCGTTTGCCAAGATGTTATCATTGCCTATTATACAATCATGAGCTACATGCGAATATGCCATAATAAGGTTATCGTCGCCTATGACGGTTTTTGAGTCCTTTTCTGTGCCGGGATTAATGGTTACGAATTCGCGGATACGATTATTGGCCCCTATTATAAGAAAACTTCTCTCCCCCTTATATTTGGCATCCTGAGGAATATTACCAACAACGGCATAGGGAAAAATATGACAAGACTTACCTATTTCGGTATATCCAAGCACCTGGGCAAAAGAGTCAATAACACATGAATTTCCTATTTTTACGTGCTCGGCGATTACGGCATAGGGGCCGATTGTGACATCATTACCTATTTGAGCCTTAGGGTTTATGATAGCCCTTGAATCGATATTTGCACTCATTGTATTTCTTATTTTACGCTGAATTACGCTGATATCGGCACTGATTTACGCTGAAATCTAATCAGCGTAAATCCGCTTTCAGCGTATATCAGCGTCCTAAGAGTCGACCAATGCAAACATGAGTTCGCCTTCGGCAACGACTTTCCCGTGCACGCGGGCTTTTGCGATGACAGAGCCTGTTCTACTTCTTATTTTTCCTTTGATTACTTCTATAAAAAGCTGGTCGCCGGGAGAAACTGTTTTCCTGAATTTTACATGGTTGGCAGCCATAAAATAGGCAAGTTTTCCCCTATGCTCCTCGCAGGCAAGCATAAGCACTCCTCCTATTTGAGCCATGGCTTCAATAATGAGCACACCCGGCATAACCGGACGGCTGGGAAAATGCCCCTGAAAGAAATGTTCGTTAAAAGTAACGTTCTTGATACCTATGGCTTTTTCGCCCTTTTCAAGATGCACAATCTTATCGACCAAAAGAAACGGATAACGGTGAGGCAGAATCTTCATGATTTCCTCAATACTAAGCTCATTGTCTTTGGGCACAAAAGATTCTTGAGAACCGACACCGCCGCGCCTTAATTCTTGCTGATGTTTGCGTAATTTTGTCAGCAGTTTTATATTTAGTGAGTGGCCGCTTTTTACGGCAATAACATGGCCCTTAAGCGGCCCTGCGAGATAAAGGTCGCCGATTAAATCTAGAACTTTATGTTTGACGAATTCATCAGGAAACCTTAATTCGTTCTCGATTACCCCTCCCTCAGAAACAACGAGGGTATTCTCGTAATTAGCACCTTTACCTAACCCCATATCCATCAGCGTCTTAACTTCATCTTCGAGACAAAAAGTCCGCGCTTCATAAATATTATCCTTAATTTCACCGTTAAGCGTTATATCCAGATAACTTGAACCGACAAGAGGGTCATCGTATTTTAAAGAATAAGACACACGTAAATGGGGGTAAGGCAGAATAACTATACTTGACTGGCCTTCCTCAACCCATAAGGGTTCCTTTGTGGATAAATAATTCCGCGGAGTTCCTTGTTCTACAATCCCGGCTTTTCTCATCTCTTCGATAAACCCCTTAGCGCTTCCGTCTAAACCAGGGATTTCCTCGCCCCAAAGATTAACTTCAACGTTATCGATACGCAAAAGGTTAAAAGCCGCCATAAGATGTTCGATGGTGTGGACGTAAACGCCGTTAGCTCCTACAGAGGTGCGCCGGGGGTACCTTCCCGAATCCAGCACGGAATTAAAATCAGCCTTAATTAAAGTTGAAGGAATATCTTTCCTTGAGAAAATAACACCGCTGTTGCAGAAAGAAGGCAGGATTTCCAATTTAGTTTTTAAACCTGTATGGAGCCCAATCCCCTCAAATTTTATTTTTTTCTTAATTGTCCTTTGCATCTCCATTTAGGCTATCTCCTTTAACTTGCTTCTCAAGCATTTTTATTTTTTCTTCAAGTTGATGAATGCGCTTGTATGCCTCAGGCAGCCTCTGCACACAGGCATTTACCCTTTTAGCAACACTATGCGGCTTTGCCGGAAAGCCTGAAACTTTAAATTTAGAAGGCACTGATTTTGTAACCCCTGCCCGGGCGGCTACTATTGCCCCATCGCCTATGGTAATATGGCCAGCAACGCCCGATTGGCCGGCCAGAATTACGCCCTTACCTAAAACAGTGCTTCCCGAAACACCTGTTTGAGCAACAATTATACAGTTTTCTCCCACTACGACATTGTGCGCTATTTGAACAAGATTATCTATTTTTGTTCCTTTGCCTATTACTGTCTTGTCAAATCTTGCCCTGTCTATGGTGACGTTGGCTCCAATTTCAACATCATCCTCAATTGACACAGTGCCTATTTGAGGTATTTTTTCCTGAGCTCCCTTAACAGCAGCAAAACCAAACCCGTCGCTTCCTATAACCGCACCTGAATGGATGATTACTCTATTTCCGATATCTATCCGCTCTCTGATAGAAACATGGGGATAGATAAGGCAGCCCTTACCGATATTAACATGATGCCCGATAAAGCAGCCTCCGTAAATCACAGTACCGCTGCCGATTGTCGAGCTTTCCTCTATAATAGTGTAAGCACCGATTGAAACACCGTCAGCGATCTTAGCCTTATCGGATATTATAGCCGTTGGGTGAATCCCCTTAGGATGCTTTATGTTATTTGGGGCAACAATATTAACAACTTTAGTAAAAGCCAAAGAAGGATCGTCCGTTTTAATAATAGGTTTATCAAAATAATCAACGTCACGAGAAACTATTATTGCCGCGGCTTTCGTTATTTGCATCAACGAAGCATATTTAGAATTTGCTAAGAAAGTAATATCCCCTTTCTTTGCTTCGTTAATACCTGAAATCCCGGTAATAACAATATTTGCTTCACCGAATAATTCCCCGTTAACCAGCTTAGCGATTTCACCTAATATTAACTTCACGGCCTTTAAGCTTCCTTCTCAAATAAAGACAGAATTATTTTATCTAAATTAAGGGTCAAATCTGCCTTGAGACACATCTATCAGTAAAACTACTTTTTCTTTGTTTTCTTCTCTATTGTAGTTTTACTGATTTTATCATGTTTGCTGTTCACAATATTTAAAATCTTAGAAGTTATATCCATTGTTTCTTTTGAGTATAAAACGGCATTCTTGCTAACAACAAGATCGTATTCATTTTTCTTAGCGTAATCACCAATTGTCTTTTCGATGTCCGAAACTATCAACTTCATTTTCTCATCTCTTTCTTTTTGTAAATCAACGAGCATTTCTCTTTGCATATCTTTAAACGATTTAACGGCTTCGGCTATATTTGCTTTCTCTTTTTCCTGTTCATTTTCTTTAAGCAGGCTTAACTTATTCTGCATATTTTCTATTTCTTCTCTTTTTGCTTCCAGTTCTTTTTCTCTGGCGCTTTTTTTCTTCTCTAAATCCTGATCATACTGTTTTGTCTTCTCGTATTCATTAAAAACTTCAAGGAAATCAACGATTACGATTTTTAAATCCTCTGCGAATGACACTGACAAAAACAAAAACAGTAAACCGGAAATCAAAATAAATGATGCAACTCTTTTTCTCATACCGCTCCTCCTTTTCTCTGTTGGCACATGCTAAATGATAATTTAAAACATAAAAGCAGGAATTCTAATTACGCTAGAAACCTCTGCTTACACTAAAATGCAATTTGCCTCCCTTTTCCTCTTCGCCGGGCTCAGTATTCAACGGCCATCCGTAATCAATGCTTACGGGGCCAACCGGTGTTTTAACCCTTAAGCCCAAACCTATACTTGATTTAAAACCGCCTTGAAAAAAATCACTCTTATCTTTCCATACGTTACCGGTATCAAAGAATACCGCCGCTTTTACAAAATCAGCCACCGGGTATGTAAACTCGATGTTCCCGACAAAAAGAGCTTCTCCTCCTATGGGGTCTTCTGTCACTGGATCAATGGGGCCGACTTTTCTCTCATTGTATCCTCTAATGGTATCGGCGCCTCCGGCAAAAAACCTGTCATAAATAGGGATTTTTTCAGTACTTGAGAAGGGGTCAGCGATTCCTCCTCTCACTCTAAATTCTAACACTGATTGGTTAACGGCTAGGATATAATGGCTTAATCTGGCTATATATTTGAAGTAATCTTTGTCTCCTGCCAATGGGCCGCCTGTAAATTTAAGAAAATTGTAGAAATAAATACCTTTTGTAGGTGAAAATACATTATCACGGGTATCAAAAGCTAAATTTGTCTCTAAGCTGCTTAAATCATTTCTTCCGACTTCGCTCTTTAGTTCATCACTTGCCGTATCAATAACATCTCCTATAGTAACAGTTTCGAGCCTATAGCCGATCCCGCCTTTTAATCTATCGCTAAACTCTCTGCCTAAACGCAACACGCCCCCTCTTATATCTTTCTCATAGCCATAGCCAACATCTTCTTCGCGCTGGTGGCCTTTTTTATACGCATCGAAACCAAAAGAAATAGGCCTGTCAAAAATCCAGGGGTTAGTAAAACTTAACTGGAGCTGCTGGGTCACCGTACCCATACTAAAATAAGCACTTAAGTCCTGTCCCGCACCCGTAAAGGTAGATAAATTTTTATAGTCGAAATTACGCTGCCTTACTTCTACAAAACCAACAAGCTCATCAACTGAACTATACCCGCCGCCAAAACTAAAGTGGCCGGTCCTTGCTTCCTTAACATCGATATTTAAATCTACCCAGTCAGGTTCAGAACTCGGCCCGGCACCAATTCTTACCTCTTCGAAAAAATCAAGGTTATCGAGCCTTTCTTTGCTCTTTTTAACTTTCGCACCGTCAAAGCGCTCATTAGGATACACGCGGAGCTCTCTGCGTATAACTTCATCTTTAGTCCTTGCGTTACCGGTTATATTTACCCTGGCGATATGAGCAACATTATTCTCAACAATCTTATAGGCCACATCAACCTTATTGGTCTCTTCATTAAAAGAACTTATCGGGTCTACCGCAGAAAAGATGTATCCCCTGTTGAAATAAATTTCCCGCAGCTTAGAAGAAACTTGATATACGCTGTCGTGGCTAAAGATATCCCCTTCCTTAAGCTGGATCTCGCTTATTAACTCATCAAGTTCAATATCGCGGTTACCTTCAATAATAATCGAACCTATATGGTAAACTTCACCTTCGTTAATCTTTACAGTTACGAATACCCCCTTTTCATCATAACGGATATCTGTATTCACTTTTACATCAGCAAACCCTTTTTGTCGATAGAAATCGGTAATGCGCTTTACATCGTCGCTAAGGCTGCTTTCGTTAAAAACCCCCCTATTAAAAAGCCATTTCTTCTTTACCTTCATAAGGCGTTTTATGCGCCTCGGTGATATACTGTTGATTCCTGCAATATCAACACCACGGACCTTTAAAACAGCTCTTTCCTCAATAATAAATTTAACCTCTACTTCATTCTTTTGGCTGTCTAAAACAATCATGCTATGGGAAACACTTGCTTGGGTAAACCCTTTGTCTCTGTAAAGATCACGGATTTTATTAGCGGCATCACTCAAAGCATAATCATCCACAAACGAACCGTCTTTAAGGCTTATCTCCTTTTCTATCTTCTGCCTTCTTATGCGGCGCGCTCCTTCTATAGTAACCTTCTTAAGCAGCGGTTTCTCACGGAGCTTGAATTTTATTACCGCCCCCTCAGGTACAAAATCACGTTCAACCTCAACATCCTCAAAAAAACCTGTCGCAATAAGAGATTTTATGTCTTCATTTACAATATTGTCATTATACGCCTGTCCGGCACGAATTTTTATTTTAGAAAGGACTGTAGCGTCGCTTATGATACGGTTGCCATCAAAAGCAATACGACATATTGTACTTTCAGAAAAAGCTGAAGGTAAAATTAATAACGCTAACAATGAAATAAATAATATTCTTTTCATGGTAACTATTTTAACCTTAATCACTGTATAAGTCAATCCTCTGACTGCCTGGACAAGTCCCCGAATTTCATATACTCCTTTAAGAAGGTAAGTTGAACTGTGCCTACGGGGCCGTTGCGCTGCTTGGCAATAATTGCTTCGGCAATACCTTTGTTCTGATCGTTAGGATTGTAATACTCTTCACGGAAAAGAAGAACAACTAAATCTGCATCTTGTTCAATAGCACCTGACTCACGTAAATCTGAAAGCTTAGGCCTGTGGCCTTCTCTGGATTCAACTGCGCGTGAAAGCTGGCTTACAGCAATAACAGGAATGTTCAATTCCTTTGCAAGAGATTTTAGCCTCTGGGAAATTTCCGATATTTCCTGCTGCCGGCTTTCACTGCGGCTGGCACCCCGCAGCAGCTGTAGATAGTCAACCAAGAGAAGTTGTATGTTCCTATGAGCCTTAAGGCGCCGGGCCTTTGCTCTAAGCTCAAAGACATTCATAGCCGGCGAGTCATCTATGTAAATGGGCGACTCCGAAAGACGGCCCGCTGCACTTGTTAACAGCGGCCATTCTGAAGGGGCCAGAAATCCCGTCCTGAGCTTATGTATATCGACTCTAGCCTGAGAACAAAGAAACCTTTGCATCAATTGTTCTTTTGACATCTCTAAACTGAATATTGCAACCGGTATATTTTCTTCAACTGCAACGTGTTCGGCTATAGAAATTATAAAGGCACTCTTTCCCATAGAAGGCCTGCCGGCGACAATAATCAAATCGCCTTTTTGTAAACCTGCCGTCTTTATATCAAAATCACGAAATCCCACAGGTATACCGGTTACATGAGATTTTTTATGGTAAAGAGACTCGATCAGCTCGATTCCGTCTTTGATTATATCTTTTATATGGACATAGCTTCCCTCTACCCTTCGGTCGCTGATCTCAAAGATCAACTTCTCCGATTTATCAAGAATACTAACCACGTCTTCCTCGCCTTTATACACTAATGAAACAATGCGGGTGGCATTGCTTACAAGGGTACGTAAAATATATTTCTCTTTAACGATACGGGCATAATGGGGAGCATTAGCAGATGTAGGAACAAAATCAGCCAAGGTAGTAAGATATGCGGCTCCGCCTGCCTTTTCAAGCAGCTTCCTTTTTGACAGTTCTTCAGATACGGTAAGTATGTCAACTTTCTTGCGGTTGTCGAAAAGGTTAACTATACTTTCAAAAATATTCCTGTGCTCTTCTTTATAAAAAAAATCCTGCCCGATAAACTCAAGCACCTCGGGTATGCTGTCCTCATCAAGGATCATACTCCCTAAAGTAGCCATCTCGGCTTCAATATTCTGAGGAGGCAGTTTATCCAATCCCTGTTTATGGGAGGATACGGTCGTGCTCATTACTTCTTCACTACCCATACGCGCAAGGAAGCTTCAACTTCTGGATGCAATTGAACTCTTATATTATAGACGCCTAATTTGCGAATGGGCTCCTTTAAATCCATCTTGCCTTTACCTAATTCGATACCCTCATCTCTTAAGAGTTTTAGAATCTGGGCTTCCTGCAAAGAACCGTAAATCTCTTCGTCCTCTTTGGCCTCGGCAGTAACCGTCAAGGATATCTTTTCAATTTCATGTTTTAATTCAAAACACTCCTGTTTCAAGCCATCTTCACTCTTACGTTTTTGCCTGCGTATTTGATCAAGCTTTTTAATATTCTCTTTTGTCGCCGCTAATGCAATGCCGTGGGGAATAAGAAAATTCCGAGCATAACCGTCCTTTACTTCAACGGTCTGGGCAAATTTTCCGATTTTTACGTCTTCCTTGATTACTATTACTTTCATAACTGCACCTCGTATTACAAGAAAAAGCATAACCCCCAGGTATGTCCGAGACTCTATGCTTTAAAGCTTGCTGAAAAGTTAATGCGATCTGGGCCCTATGTAAGGCAACATGCTTAAAAAACGGGCTCGTTTAATTTCTCTCATCAACTTTCTCTGATGTTTTGCGCAATTTCCGCTTATTCTTCTAGAAAGAACCTTCCCCTTAGCGGAAAGATAGCGCGAAAGAAGATCTACATCTTTATAATCAGTCGCTAAATCCTTCTTGCAGAATACACAGCTTTTTTTGAATTTATTTGTTCCTAATTTTTTATCAATCATCTTAAACCGCCTCTCCTCGATCTTGTGCGCTGTCTGTTTCAAGAGTCAGCACTTCCTCGGGACGCTCGCCTAAATCAAACTCCTCTGCTGGCTCTTTTACCGCTCGAGGCATAAATTGAATCCTTGCCGCTCTAACTTCTATTGTGCTGCGGGTTTTGCCTTCGTTATTCTGCCATGAACGTGACTGGAGCCGGCCTTCCACCAAAACCTGACCCCCTTTCTGTAAATATTGGTTGCAAACCTCAGCCATCTTCCCCCAAGCAATTACATTTATGAAACAAGTATCTTTCTGCTGTTGGTCGTTCTTATCTTTAAAAGGGGTGTTTACAGCGATCCTGACCGTTGCAACCGCAGTTCCCTGGGGGATATACCTTAATTCAGGGTCCTTAGTTAAGTTTCCTACAAGAAATACTTTATTCATGCTTACCATTCCCTAAAACCTCCTTTGAGCATCAATTTAAATATATTGCCGAAAAACTTGTGAAGTTAACAAGTTCCCTTTTGATTCTTGGATAAAAATCTTTATTGTTCTTTATGCAATTTCAACTGGTGTATCAAGAACCTCAGCAGCCCCTTCTTTTCTGAATATTATACTTCTTATAATACGCTCTTCTAAGCGTATTACTTCTTTTAAATCGGGCAGTTTCTCGGTGTCTAAGGCAAATGTTATTAACTGGTAATGCCCTTTAAAACACTTTGTCTTTTGAGCGTCTTTGCTCCTTATGGGGAAACAAAGACTTCTCTCCTTAGCCCAAGCCTTGGAATTAAAGATCTTACCCTCAAGAGCTTCAATTTTGCCGGTAATCTTATTGCAGATTTCATCTTTAACCGCCGGCTCTAAATCAACCCTTATAATCAACATACTTTCATACATCCGCCGCATTGTTTAATCTCCTTTTTAACGTTTATTACAATTTTTTATCACATAGACATTTCCAAACTTTATCCAATCTAAACATGCTGCTAAAGCCTTATCGATAACTTCTGAGATGTTTTCTTCTTCCTCTTTTATAAAATCAGATAAAACATAGTCCGCTGCGTCCTGGGAACCGTTTCTACCTATTCCCAATCGCAGCCTGTTTAACTGTTCAGTTTGGAATGCATTTATAACCGAAGCAATGCCTCTGTGCCCTGCGCTGGAACCGCTCTCTCTAAAGCGCAATGCCCCTTTAGGCAGATCAATATCATCATACACAAACAAGGAATCTTTTAGGGGGACAGAGAAAGATTTTATAACTCTGCGGGCGCATATTCCGGATTTATTCATGTATGTTGCCGGCTTAACAAACAAAACATCCTGATCGGCAATTTTTACCCGGGCCATCCGGGCACGGCATAAGAGATTTCTTTTAAACCTAAACCCTAACCTTTCAGACAGCTTATCTAAAACTCTATAGCCGATATTATGGCGGTTTTTAGCATAAGAACGACCTGGATTGCCTAAGCCAAAAATTAGTTTCATTGTGTACGCTAATTTAGGCGAATGGATCTTTTACAGAGATCAGCCCTGCTTTTCTTTTGCTTTTGGCTCTTCTTCTTTCTTCTCTTTAATAACTTCCGGTTCCGCCGCTTGCATTTCTTCTTCGGGAGCGGCCTCTTCCTCTTCTTTCTTAATTAAAAGGGTTGCGATAGTTTTCTCAGGCTGTGTTATCACTTTAATCTTATCCGGCACTTTAATGTCGCGCATATGCAAAGAATGCCCTTGCTCAAGATGCGTAATATCAACCTCGATTTTTTCAGGAATATCCAAAGGAAGCCCTTCTACTTCAACATCCCTCATAATCTGCTCGCAAACAGCTCCTTCTTTAACACCCTTAGGCTCTCCTTTTAAAATAAGAGGAACATTCACCCGTATAACTTCATCGAGCGAAACTTTCATAAAATCAAGGTGTATAACCTGATCACTTAAAGGGTCATGCTGGATATCTTTAATCACAACAGCAAACTTGTCCTTTTCATCTCCGGAGGCATCAACTACGGCAACATCTACGATTGTGCTCTCAGAAAAATGAATAGACTGCAAAGCCTTAATGGCCTGGGCGGATAATTCAATCGGCAAATTGAGGCCATCGCCATAAATTATAGCCGGAATGCTCCGGGAAACCCTGATCCTCCTGGCAATACCCTTACCCGTCTTTTCTCTTACTTTAACGCTGATTCCAATTCTTTCCATTATCTTTACCTCTCATTCGATTACATTTCTAGACCAACGCTTATCATAATTTGACAAGCATTGAATTTAGAATTATTTTTACCTGTGCACTGAATCAAAAAGAACGCTTATTGACTGCTCAAAGTGAATTCTTTTTATCGCCTCAGCGAATAATTTATCTACCGATACAACCTTAATCTTTTTACTGTGTCTTTTGGAACTTAAAGGTATGGAGTCTGAAATTATCAGAAAATCGATGTCGGAATTGGAAATTCTATCAACCGCATTATTTGTTAATATGCCGTGGGTTATGGCAGCACAAATCTTCCTGGCTCCTGATTTCTTCAAAGCTCTTGCCGCCTCGATCAAAGAACTGCCCGTTGCAATGATATCATCGACGATTATTACATTCTTACCCTTGACTTCTCCTAAAATATGCATGACCTCGGTAGATTCAGGGTTGTTTCTTCTTTTATCAACAATCGCTAAGCCGGCCCTGAAGCGCTTAGCATACGCACGGGCCATTTTTATCCCTCCCACATCAGGCGATACAATCACAAGATTATTCATCTTGGACCGGCCGAAATATTCCTGGAAAACATTAATGGCATATAGATGATCAAGGGGAATATCGAAAAACCCCTGAACCTGGCCTGCATGTAAATCAAGCGTTAACACCCTGTTTGCACCGGCAACAGTTAAAAGGTTTGCAACGAGCTTTGCTGTAATAGGAACTCTTGGTTGATCTTTTCTGTCCTGGCGGGCATAGGCAAAATAAGGTATTACCGCTGTTATCCTCTGAGCTGAAGCTCTTTTTAAGGCATCTATAATAACTAAAAACTCCATCAAATTTTCATTTACCGGAGGACAAATAGATTGAATTACAAAAACATCTTTACCGCGGACATTCTCACCTATCTCCACTTTTATTTCACCGTCACTAAAACGGGAAATGCGTGCCATGGTTTCTTTTATATTCAGCTGTTTTATTATCCTGCGTGCCAGTTTCTTGTTTGCGTTTCCGCTGAAAACCGCTAGCTTATCCATGATGACTCCTACTCATCTTACATTCAACAAATTCTAAAAAATAACCTTTAAACAATATTTGTTATTATTCTTTTTTTCAATGGGCGGGCAGGGACTCCTGCTACAATAGTGTTTGGCTTAACGTTTTTAGTAACAATACTTCCGGCTCCCGTTAGGGCGCCTTTTCCAATTTTAACAGGAGCAACAATTACAGTATCGGAACCGATAAAAGCCCCTTCTTCGATCGAACTCTTATTCTTCCTCTTGCCGTCATAATTGGCAACCACACATCCGGCACCTATATTAACTCCCTCACCCACCGTAACATCTCCAAGATATCCAAAATGCTTCATGGTGACGCCGCAAGATACCATGGAACGGTTTATTTCTGTAAAATTACCTATACGGGTGTTGTCCTTAATGCGGGTTTTTCCCCGAATGTGGATAAAGGGACCTAAAAAACAATTGCTGCCAATTATAGCATTCTTTTCAATAAAGGTAAAGGGGAAAATTGTTGTGCCTTGCCCGACCTTTACGCCCTCATCTATAAAGGTAGAGTCACAATCTATAATGTTTACCCCTTTTACAGCTAACGCTTCTAACACCCTCATACGCATTATCTTACGTGCGCGTATAAGATCTAAAGGAATGTTGATTCCAAGAATTTCATCGCTTTCTTTCAAAATAAAACTTTTAATAAAATTCTTAGATTTATAAAGAATTTCAATAACATCGGTTAAATAGAACTCGCCCTTCCTTTTATTCCTTGGAACGTTTTTTAAAGCTTTAAAAAGAATCTTTTTTTGAAATGCGTATATGCCGCTATTTATCTCGTTTAAACTATTGCCACGGCCTAAATCCAATTGCTCACGAATCGCACATATATTTCCCCTGGTATCTCTTATGACTTTGCCAAGGTCATTTCTCTCGTAAATATAGGCAGTGACTATCGAACAAGGGCTCTTGCTCTTTAAACTGGAAGATAAAAACAAAGCTAATGTTTTTTTAGTTATCAAAGGAGCATCGCCGCAGATAACGAGCACATTCTGATTTTGCACTTTAGGCTCTGTGCACTTTAAAGCTCCGGCAGTGCCGTTTAAGTTTTCTTGATAGACGCAATTTATACCATTGAAATTGCCGCTTATATAATTCTGGACTTCTTTACCTTTATACCCAACTACAACTATAATCTGGGATATATATTTCTTTAAAACAACGACCTCTCTTAAAACGTAATGGATTAGGGGCTTGCCGTTTAAATCCTGAAGAACTTTAGGCAAGGGCGAACCCATTCTAACGCCTTTTCCTGCAGCCAGAACTATTGCGGTGAATTTAGACATTGCTTCATAATTTTACATAATTATGTATTTAAGTCAAGAAAAGAATATGATGGAAAATGTAAGGCCGTTGTGAACTTGTTAATATTACTATAATTTACCAAAGGCGGGCTTAGACGTTAAGTATATGAACCATCAAGGCAAGATAATCGCAAAGATGCCGTGTAATTAGAAAATTCCTGCGGGTATATTCTTTTGCTCTTTCTCCCATTTTAACTAACATTTCGGGATTGTTAAGTAAATACCTTATTCTGTAAGCACAGCCTTCTATGGAATTTACGGCAAACCCTGTATCGCCGTATATAATCTGAATAGTTATTCCCCCAACAGCCCCTCCTATAACCGGCTTGCCTTTCCACATACCTTCAGCAACCGTAAGGCCGAATCCTTCTTTTATCGATTTCTGAACAACTACCGTTGCCGCCCTCTGTAATGCGTTAATTTCCAAATTAGCGTCAGGAGGCAAATCGAGTACAAATATATCCTCGTCTCTGCCTCTGGCTTCTTTAACCTCCTGCAATACCTGTAACCCTTCAGGGTCATCAGCAGCGCTTCCGCCGGCAAGAACTAAACAGCAATCATTATATTTCCTGGCCAGTTGATATGCCCGGATAACGCCTAAGGGGTCTTTAAACCGGTCAAATCGGGAAACCTGCAGGATCATCGGTTTATCCCTGGGAATATTATATTTATCCATAACCGCATTGATTTCTTCTTTAGACAACTCCTTGTTTTTATCGCTTAAAGGGTCAATTGAAGGGTATAAAAGAAATTGGGGAATAGATAACCTTTGAGCAAAACTCGGCAAGGAAAATATCGCCCCGTCATATTTTGAAACGTAATCTTTAAGGAAACTCCATACTTTACGCTGGGGCTTAGATATATCGATATGGCAGCGCCATAACCATTTTGCACTGCTGGGTTTCTTGTAAATAAAGGCGGCCGGCTGAGGGTCGTGTATAACCGCTAAGTCAGATTCAAGGTTCAACTTTCGCGCATTCTTCTGGTTTACTTTCTTATATTCTTTGAGCATCTCTTCTGTTATGCTCTGTGTTTGGCCCTGGAGCGCGTTGTGAAAACTTTTTGTTGTTTGATAAAACAACTGCGTTCCTTCCATAACTTCCCAGCGGGCATTTATTCCCAGATCGTTGAACAAGGGAATCAGCCTGTGCAGCATCTCAGCAACACCGCCTCCGGACCGTGTGGAATTTACATGAAGAATTGATTTTCCCAGCAGGCGTTTTGCCAAATTATAAATCAAATCTACAGTTCCTTCGGGGGCGATATTGCGGTAGGACTCAAGAGTTATGCTGTTAGAATGATTCATCTTCCTTCCTCACGGCTGCACAAATTTACCAACTGCCTGCGCAGGCCTTCCAGGCTGTACATATAACTGTCTATCTTCTCAATCTTTCTGGATAATTCGTTCATCCCCAATACTTCGTCTATCCAGTGAGAAAAATCACTGCGCCCTTTTTTATCCCGCAGGCGGGCCTCATATACATGATTGTAAATCGCACTGGCATCGATTGTTTTTAAAATTTCCACAAATTCACCGAGATTTTCGGCGGTTTTACCTGTTGGAATTTCAATGATTTTAGACTGCATAAAATAAAACGGGTACCCGGATACGACCGAAGGCACTGTTTTTAATTCCGATAAATGGCCGTCAATTATATCAACCAATTCATAACGTATATCTTCAATATCCTTATCTCCCGAAGGCGTAATCACAGCCAGTTTCTCGCCTAAAACTCTGTCTCTAACTTGAATGACCGCCCATGTGGCGAAATCATTAGGATAAGAACCGGCGATGTAGAAATGCCTCAAGAAATAGCTGTGGGTGTGGTAATAGATAGAATCATAAGGAGCCTCTTCTATAAGTTCTAAGAGCTCCTGTTCATCGTCGGCTCTTTTTCCCAGGAGTTCTTTTATTTCTATACACCCCATAAACTCGAATTTACTCATATTTCTCCTCTGGTATAATCACAACAAGTAATATCTGAATTATACCTGATTACAACGATTATTAATAGATTACAGAGATTAAGCCATCAAGGCTATTTCTAATCAAGACATCCTTCTCGTATTTTCTCGTTACAGGATGTCTTTATTTAATAAACAAAATAACAAAAACCTGATAATTATTCAAATCTTAAGGCATTAATGAAACAGGGGAAAAACTATGAATCCTCATCTTTCAATTTCACACTGGGAAACCATACCGCACGGCAAGGAAGAACAAAATTACCTTTTATGTATTCCCATGCTTTTTGAACCATTCTTCGGCAAATAAGCACAATCAAATCATCGGGGATACCGTCTTTATGCTGAGACTGGGGATAGACAGCGCACTGGTCATTCATGTAATCGATAACCACGCACTTTCTTGTTTTTTCGTTTATGGCAATCTCACAGGAAAACCATTCTATTCCCGTAATCTTTGCGATTTCTGTTGCTATCCGCGCCATCGGGGCTAACTTGTAAGCTTCGTACTCCCTTAAAGTAACCTGGCGGAAAACATTTGTTTTTGCATTCCACCAGCATGGGAAAATCTCGCCAAACAGATAAAATACCCTGAACCACCCCATTGTTCCGTTTAAAAGCGGCGGTTCGATAAATTCCTGCAGGAGAAAATTATCTCCGGGGTTAAACTGGCGGGCTTCTGCTATTTCCTTAAGGCAAAACTTTTGCTTAATTATCTTGACACCCTTCTGGCCGTAGCCTAAGGCAGGTTTCACAACAAAAGGAAACCCTAAGCCTTTTTTTTCATCTTTTGTCAAGCGCCGCGTCGGCTCCCAGTTTCGGATAATAACCGTGAAAGGAACGGAAATTTTTGCACGGGCTAAGTTAAAATGAGTTATGGATTTATCCGCTGAAAACTTAACATAATCAGGGTCTGCTACCACTTTCGTCTCTGAATCCTTAAGGCAGTAAATGAATTTAGTAAAAGAATCTTTTGGGTTAAAAGTTTCGGAAGCCATATCGAGAAAAAAGGATATTTTAACTTTATCTTTCGTTATAAGAGAAGTTAGCTTGCCCAGGGCGCTTTCGTAAATTACGGCAAAGCTCAATCTTCTTGCCCTGCACTCAGCTTTAAGGACATTTATAAAAAAATCATTATCGCCTTCAACCGGCCATCCTAAAGCGAAATCGATTACCCTCATATCAATCAATAATTCCTACCATGTTTCTAAAACGGCCATCTCGTAAGGGAAGCCGGCGCTGCGGCGCAATCTGCCTAACCAAACTCCTTGTAAAAAATTACCAGGTCATCTTTTATGGAATAAAAGCCATGAATTCTTCCCGCTTCTTTAAAACCCCGGCGAACGTACAAATTACGGGCGTGAGCATATTCTTTTCTCGCTGAAGTTTCCACGCGGATAACCGCCTGTTTGTTTTTGCGCAGAATAAAATCCTCGGCTTTCTCCAAAAGCTTCTTTCCAGTGCCTTTACCCTGGAAATTGCTGCTTACCGCGAGCCAATAAAAATCCCAGCAAAATTCCGTAAGGGGAGTTCTGCCAAAAATTATAAAGCCTTTTACAATTTCCTTATCCGCCTCGTCGATAAGAATATAATTTAATTCTTGATTACTTTGACATTCCGCAAGCATTCCTTTCAGGACTACAAGTTCCTCTGCGGTAAAAACCCCTGTACTCTGGGCTATCTTAAAATAAACATTGTTTCCAAAATCAGCCATGGATTAATGCTTTCGTCTTTTGAGCTTGAGTTAAAATATTTTCTATGAAATCGCTGTAAGAATAATCTTTAAGATAGGCTTGACGGGTGAGCCCGCTGTCGCGATTTATGTCTGGATTAGGGTTAACATCCAATATGTAGAGCTTAGAGTCTTTTTCACGTAAATCTACACGGAAATACCCGCGGCATCCCAGAAGCTTTCCTGCCTGCCTTGCAATATCAATTATTTCTTCATTAATAGCCTCGTCTATCTTAGCATCGTAAACCGGAATAAGTTCCTTGTAGGCTGAAGAATCCTCGTCCCATTTAGATGAATGTGTTAAAAAAGGCAGAATTTCCGGGTACTTGTTGTAATCAATCAAAGATACCCCTAACAATTCATAAGGGTAGTTTCCCAGAAATCCCACATTATACTCTTTGCCGTAAATAAATTCTTCGATGAGCAGCCCACGGGGGAATTTTTCAAGTTTTTTTCTTGTTATTTCAAGCAAACAACCCTTGTCTCTTACCAAAGCATCTTTTTCTATGCCCACACTGGCATCTTCAAAGCAGGGCTTTATGAAAAAAGGCGGCTCAAATGGCATTTCTTCCAGGCCACACTCGCTGTGGATAAATACCCCTTTAGGGACAGACAAATTATTTTTGTGGAACACCTGACGGCTCATTGCCTTGTTAAGGCAAATTTTTAAAGTCTCTGAGGAATTGCCGGTAAAAGGCATTTCCATTTCCTCTAAAAGTTTAGCGAATTCAATTTCCTTTTGAGAATCATCAAAAAACCCTTCAAACAGATTAAATACACAATTACATTCAAGATCCTTAAGCTTGTTTTTAAACAAAGAAATATTATCAAAATCTTCTTTATTTATATAAAACTCGCCTGCTTGAAACCCTTTGCTTAAAAGTGCCTCTTTTACCGAACGCATACAGTAATCAGCCCCCAAGGCATCTTTGGGCGCGCCTTTCTGGAAAGCGCAAGCGACCGCTATTGTTTTATTTTCTTTGTGCATATACTTCGGCCCAGGCTGTCTGTGAGTTATCGGTTTGTTAGAGAAACTGCGGTACAGCCGGCTACCGGCCGGGCATAATACCGCTTATTTATTACTGCAAGTGTAACCCTGATTAATGCAGGCCTATTGCCAATTCAGGCCACACCTTTGAAACGATTCCTTTAAAAGCGCCTTTATCAGCTCAGAATAAGCCTTGCCTTTTAACCTGTATAATATAGGTAAATCACTGTAGCGGGGTGAAAGGCCGGGCAATGGATTAACGTCAATTATTCTAGGCACACTTTCTTTATCTAACCTGAAATCTATGCGGGCGAAATCTTTCAACTCCAGGATTCGGTAAGCCGCTAAGGCATATTTCTTAACCAGCTTCTGAATATTTAAAGAAACTGACGACTGCGGCTGATAGCTGACCTTATCCTGCCACTGCCGCTTGGTTTCCAGCGAGTAGAGAAAAGGCGTTTTGGTTTCGTCTTTGGGAACGATTTTCATCATTCCCAAAAGCCTCGGGCTGTCATTACCGCAAACAGCCGCGGTAATCTCGTCTTTTTCCATAAATTCTTCAACGAGAGCCGGCTGTTTGTAGTTAACGCATATATTCTTGACTCTCTCATATAAATCGCTGAAATTACTTACCAAAGAATTTAGAAATATACCCTTGGAAGAACCTTCCCAGCGCGGCTTGACGATAAAAAGATTATCCTGGTTAAAAATATTCTTTAAACGCGTGATTTCGGAGATCTCCTGCACCATAAACGCATCAGGCACGGGAATTCCCGCCAATTTAAGAATTCTGCTGCTAAGGTATTTATCCAGAGTAATTCCTAAAGATACAGGATCAGAGCCGGAGTAAGGTATCCCCATACTCTCTAGAATTCCGGGAACCTGGCTTTCCCTGGCCCTGCTGTTACCTATGCCTTCGGCTATGTTAAGAACAAAATCCGGTTTCTGACGGCTAAGGTTATCCAAAAGCGCGCTATCCTGTTCAAACAGTTTTACGTCAAAGCCCAATCTCTCTATTTCCATTTTAATGCTTTCAACGGTTTGAATTTCATCGTATTCTTCTTCCTCGTCGCCCTCGCTGTTATCTTTCTTCAAATTGAATGTTATGCCTATGGTGCGCACGCGGTTGCTGAAAGAGCCGGCTTCTAACTTTTCCTGCGGGTTGCCGTAAAAAAACACTTCATCTTTATAATTCCGCAAAACCACCCCTTCTTCTTTAGTTGAAATAAGGTAATTGGGAGCAAGAGGAACCTTTCCTTTACCGTCTATACCGTCCACCACAAAAGTGGGCACACACATACCGCTGGTATATCCGCGCATCCTATTCATTATCTCTACCCCCTTAAACACAGATGTGCGAAAATGCGCGGTTCCCACAACAGGGTCGCACTGAAATAAATAGTAAGGCCTGACACGTATATTCTGCAGTTTATGACACAATTCAATCATTACCTCAGGACTGTCGTTTATGCCTTTTAATAATACTGACTGGTTGTTGACAGGAATCCCGCATCTTTGCAATTTACGGCAGGCCATAGACGACTGAGGGGTAACCTCTCTGGGGTGGTTAAACTGCACGTTGACCCAAAGATTATCGTAAGCCGCAAGCATCCTGCATAACTCGCTGTCGATGCGCTGAGGCAGGACTACGGGAGCTCTTGTGCCTATACGAACAGCTTCAATATTTTTTATCCGTGAAATCGAAGAAAGTATGTAGTTGAGCTGATCTGTAGCCAAGGTCAAGGGATCTCCGCCGGAAACGATAACCTCTCTTATCCGGTGATGATTTCTTAAATAACACAAAGCTTTATCAATTTCTTCTTTAGAAACGTCTGCGGTTTTATCTCTCCATAACCTCTTACGCGTGCAATGGCGGCAATACATAAAACACCTGCCGGTAACCAAAAGAAGCGCGCGGTCAGGATAACGGTGAACCAAATAAGGGGTAGGGGAAGTTTTCTCCTCTCCTAAAGGATCAATGTCTTCATCAATTTCTTCCTGAATCTCTTCGGCGGCGGGAATACACTGCCTTCTTATGGGATCATGCGGGTCGCAAGGATCTTCAATTAATGAAAAATAATACTGCGGAACCCGCATGTGGTAAATTTCTGATACGCTGCTTAAAATCTGCTTATCTTTTTCGTCTAAATAAATTAACTTCGAAAGATGGTTTATACTTTTGATCGAATTCTTACACGCGTCAGGCCAATCGTCCGGGCAAACATCAGAATCAAGGTTCTCCCCAGAAACTTCCTTTAACGTATCATTCTGTTTTTGGGAATTACTCATCTTCCTCCTCCGGCTACAAAAATACCCCTTCAATTAAAACTAAATGAAAAAGAGTTTTTGTGCACATGTTTAATTTCCTTCCCTATACTGGTATTGTTTTTGAAAAACAATTATTTTGTTATTAAAAAAACAAACTAATAATCAGATGGGATATTTTCCGAATCAATCTGATTTTCCGCTTCCTTGCCCGTATAACTATCATCAACGTATTCGTAATCCACAAGCCTAAGCCCGTTCTCGGTTTGTTCTGCGTATACCTTCAGCTTATCGCCAACCTCCATATACGCTTCTTCAATGAACTCTTTTTCAGTATTAAGCTTTACGCTTTTAACGCCGTCTCTAACGACGATGAAGCTTGCGTCCTGCGCAATCTCGGTTATTTCTCCCTCAACCATTATTATCTGGCTCCCTGCTGTTTGAGACTCATCCCAATCATTCTGGGCAAAAACAAACCCGCCAAAAGCAAAAGAAATAACAAGAAACATCAATGTGAAATAAATATATTTTCTCATATTTTCCTCCCTCTCTCTAATCATCAAAATAATCACCGCTATCCGAAGAACTCACCTCTTCCTCTGCCATAGGAGGCTCAAGTTTTATAATTTTTAAATCAGCGTAACAGCCGGGGCAATAAGTAGTTTCTCCCACCTTAATGTCTTCATCGAGATCAAACTTCTCTTCACATGCCGGGCACTCAATTTTCTTGCTCCCCACAAAACACCTCCTTTTTACACTTTATAACCGAAAAGCTGCTAAGTGAAAAATAAAAACAAGTTTGCAAACTTAAAGTTTACAAACTTAACTCATCAAACTTTTTTTTATCCTCGACAAATTGCCCTAAATTTTTAAAATTCGAAACAAGAAACCGTGTAAGCATTGTTATCTCAGGATCATCGTTATGGCTGTAATAGATAAAATTACCGTCTCTTCGGTCATTTACTATTTTAAGCATGCGTAACTTCACAAGGTTCTTGGAAACAGACGGCTGGTTCATCTCCAGCACCGCACAGATTTCATTGACTGTAAGCTCCTTATGGCTTAAGAGGTTAATTATTCTAAGCCTGCTGTCATCACCGAAACCTTTTAGAACTTGCTTTAATATTTTAAGTGTCAGCGCCATTATTTTCACCCTATATTGATGTATAGGAATATACCCATATAGCTATATAGCCATATACTTACTTAATACCAAATATTTTATCGTTTGTCAATATTTTATTTATTTTTATTTTATTTAGTTTTCGAGATTAGAATGGTAAGGTAAATTCTTATGCCCTAAACGAAAAGTAAAATACCGCATAAGCTTTGCCAATGAGGCTTCGTTTTCGCATTCAAAATCTGCAGCCTAAAATAATGCGATTGGGGGCTTAGATGGCGGATGGCGGGAAGAGAGAGTAACTGAGACAAAAAAAATGTAAAGCCCTTCGACTCGTTCGCCCTTCGGGCTCTCTCGCTCAGGGCCACTCTTTTCCTTCGGAAAAAAGTGGCTGCCCGGCCAGGACTTGAACCTGGAAAGACAGAACCAAAATCTGTTGTGTTGCCATTTACACTACCGGGCAAGGCATGATATTTTTTAATGAAAATCTAATCACATAAATATATGGTAAGACAATTAAGTATTCGGCTACGGTGTGCTTTTTTGACTCTATTTATCTTAGGTAACTAAAAATCTATTTAAACTTTTTCCTGAGTGCCGGAATCTACCGCTTCGTTCTTAGCCGATTCTTTCTCTTTATGGTACGCATCAAGAACTTTGCTTTGAAGATAGTCGCGGAATTCCTGATTTATAGGATGGGCTAAATCCTGGTGCGTAGCCTGCCTGTTTGCGCTCATATCTTTTGGAGGAATGGGAAGCTGAACGCCGCAGCTTGAACAGAAGCGGCTTCCCACATCTACTTTCTTGCCGCAGCGCGGGCAAAACTGCTTCAGCTTCTTTGCCGGCATAGCAACAAATAAACCATTATTACCTTCAACCACCTTAATGTTTCTTACGACAAAAGAATTATCAAATGTGACCGTAACGTACGCCTTAAGCCGTTTACCCTCGTTGTCCCGAAGAGAAATTCTTACTTCTGTGATATCCATAGAATTAACCTCCTTCTAAGATACGCCTCGCTGCTGCTCGGCCCATTATGAAATATCTATCAGCTAAAAGGTGCGAACCGAGAAAACTAAACCTTTACCCTGTAACGCACGCTTGTCTTTATCTGTAAGTTTGCCGGCATTCAAGCTGTAGAGAGCACTTCCGCTGCCGGTTACCCGTGACAAAATACCAATCTTGCTGCAATACTCTTTTACTTTTCTAAGCTCTTTACATAAAGAAAGAGCTTTATTCTCAAGGGAATTAAATGCTATTTTTTCAACAATTTCTGCATCCCCTCTTTTAAGGGCATATATTAACATTTTAGCATTGCTGTAAATCATTGTCAATTTCGCTCTATAATTTTTGTATACGCGGGCGGTTGAGAGAAAAACTCCCGGCCAGGCTATGTAATGCTTAAGAGCCTTTGCCTCAAACGGCAAAATCTTATCGCCGCGGCCGTAAACATAAGCAAAAGATGCCTCTGCAAGGAAAAAATTAACATCGCTGCCAAGGGTTGAGCCGATTTTGAATAATTCCCTGACAGGTGGCCTTATGCTAAATAACTCTGACATGCCAATAAGTGTCGAAGCGGCGTTAGAGGACCCTCCCCCCAATCCGGCCCCCACAGGTATGCGCTTCTTAAGATAAATATTTACGCCGCTTTTAATTGAAAACTTCTTCTTAAAAAGGATTGCAGCTTTATAGCAAAGGTTGCTGCTGTTACCGAGAGATTTTATGTTTGAATTAATATTAATTTGAGGGCTTTTTGAAACTTCGATTTTGAGCTCATCACACAAAGATACCCGCTCAATAATACTTTCGATGCGATGGTAGCCATTCCGATAGCGCCCTAAGATATTTAGGTAGAGGTTTATTTTGGCAGGACTTCTTAAATTAATTACGCTGCCGCATAAGTTTTTGAGCGACTTTTGCGATATGATGAGAGGTGAGGCCATATAATTCCATCAGCTCCTGAGGTTTCCCGGACTGGCCGTAACTATTATTTATACCAATCGAACCTATTAGCACAGGATGAATGCGGCAGGCAACTTCGCATACAGCCGAGTAAAGGCCTCCTGTTACCTGATGCTCCTCGCAGACAAGCAAGGCCTTGTGCGATTTAGCTAACCGCACAATTAATTCCTCATCTATAGGCTTTATTGTATGAATATTGGCCACGGTTGCCGATATTCCTTTTTCCTTTAATAAAGCGGCTGCATCCAGTGATTCGCCGACTTCAATACCATTGGCGATTATAGCTATATCTTTACCCTGCTCGATTATATACCCTTTACCAAAAACAAAATCTTTTTTATTTTCAACAGTTAAAACTTTATTTCTTCCTAAACGCATA
The DNA here is from genome assembly GCA_043820815.1 of Candidatus Omnitrophota bacterium. Classification (GTDB taxonomy): domain Bacteria; phylum Omnitrophota; class Gorgyraeia; order Duberdicusellales; family 4484-171; genus JBDRDJ01. The sequence goes on along the minus strand of JBDRDJ010000012.1, from coordinate 35,491 downwards.
TAGAACGGGCCTTCTTGTTCGTATGCGGCAATAACAGCAGAATGTGTCTCCTGCCCGTCACAAGGGATAATTATTTTAATATTAGGCACTGCCCTTACGCAATTAATGTCTTCAATCGCCTGATGCGACGATCCGTCTTCGCCAACAGTTATGCCGCCGTGGGTTGCAACTATTTTTACATTAAAACCGTTGTAACAAACAGTATTGCGTATTTGGTCAAAAGCTCTTCCCACGGCAAACATTGCAAAAGTCGAAACAAAAACTATCTTTCCACAACTGGCAAGGCCACAGGCTGCAGCCATCATATTCTGCTCAGCTACTCCAAAGTTAAAAAACCTGTCGGGAAACTCTCTGCTAAAAAGGGAAGTGCGTGTTGAACCGGAAAGGTCAGCATCAAGCACAACCACACGTTTATCTTTTTTGCCTATCTCAACTAAAGTTTTGCCGTATATATCCCGTGCGTATAGCTCTTCCATTATTTCTCTTCCTTTAACTCCTTAAGGGCTATATCTCTCTCCTCGGCCGAAGGAGCCCTGCCGTGAAAATCAACAACATGCTCCATGAACGAAACGCCTTTCCCTTTAACGGTATCTGCGATTATAACTGACGGCTTATCGTTTACGGATTCGACATCCTTAAAAGCATAAAGTAATTCCTTTATGCTGTGGCCATCGCATTCGATAACATTCCAACCGAAAGATTCCCATTTTTTTTCGATGGGCTCTATGTTCATTATCTCATCAGTTCTTCCGTCAATCTGAAAATGATTGCAATCTACAATTCCACAAAGGTTATTAAGCTTAAAATGTGCTGCGGCCATCGCCGCCTCCCAGATATTTCCTTCCTGTATTTCTCCGTCACCCATAAGGCAATATACCCGCCAGTCTTTTTTATCGAGTTTGCCGGCCAAAGCCATGCCTAAAGCTACGGATAACCCCTGGCCAAGAGAACCGCTGGCAACTTCAATGCCGGGGGTTCTCTTGTCAGGATGCCCCTGCAGCAATGAACCTAATTTCCGCAGCGTCCATAAGTGCTCTTGAGGAAAATAATCGTTTAATGCCAGTGCCGCATAAAGCGTGGGGCAGCAATGCCCCTTTGAAAGATGAAACCTGTCACGGTCTTCCCATGCGGGATTATCCGGATCCTTTCTCATAACATCAAAATAAAGACAGGCAATAATCTCAACGCATGAAAGTGAACCGCCCGGATGGCCGCTATTAGCCTCCGCGATCATCTTAATTATAAGCTTGCGCATATCATTAGCTACTTTTTCAAGTTGACGTATTTTATCTGGCATACTTATCCCTTTTTTGTTTAAGCTCTCTGGAATCAGGAAACTCTAAAAGGCCGTCGTTATAATATTTAAGTGCCTCTTCAGTATCATCGATAGCAGCATATAAATCGCCCAGGTGCTCGTAAATTACCGGGTCATTAAGAATTAATATGGCTTTCCTTAAATATTCCTCCGCTTTTTTGTAATCACCTTTCTTAAAATAAACCCAGCCTAAGCTGTCAAGGTATGCGCCGTTATCGGGTTCTTTCTCAAGGGACAGCTCTATCATGCGCTTTGCCTCATCAAGATTTATTCCCTCTTGGGCATATATATACCCTAAAGAATTAAGAACAGCGGCATGAGTAGAATCTTTTTCCAGGGCTTTTTTCCACATGCTTATTGCTTTCTGGCGCTCTCCAAACTCTTCATACAAATACCCAAGCCAGAACATCCCCTCAATGTTATCCGGGTTATTTTCAACTATTTGCTTGTAAATCAGAAAAGCTTCCTGGTAGTTCTTCTTGTAAAAATAAAACTGGGCCAGCTGCTGGGAAGCCTTTAAGTCTTCAGGCTTCTTCTGGTAGATTTTTTTTAAGAATTCTTCGTATTCAGCCTCTAATTCTTTATCTTTTTTTACATAGGAATACAGAAAAATTAACGCTAAAGAAACATCTGTGCCGTCGGCATCGATTTTCTTCGCCTCTTTAAGTTCTTTTTCTGCGCTGTCGATATCGCCGAGGCGAAGCAAAAGAGAGGCAATTTTCAGGCGGATGTGTACGGAATCAGGGTCTAACTGCTTAGCGCTTCTTAGTTCCAATAACCCTTTTTCGTACCTTTCTTCTTCAATATATACAAGGCTTTTTATATAGTTTCCGTAAAGGCGGACGATTTTATTATCGCTCCCAGCTATTACAGATGCCTGCCCCGATAAAAATATTGCAATCAGCAATATATTTTTCATTGATGATTATCTTGACTTATGACGCTGCTGTTTCCTTCTTTTTTTAAACCAGTGTCGTTTTACTTTTTTTAATTTGCGTTTTTTTCCACAAGGCATGCTTTTCTCCTAAATCAAAATGGAAATATTAAAATGCAAAATTTTTATTTTTAATATGTAATTTTGACCCTTCGATTATACTCAGGGTCAATCCTGAGCGACAGTCGAAGGATTGATTTTTGCGTTTACTTTAGTAGATGACTTTATTCAAAGGGTACTCGATTATCCCCTGGGCACCCTTATCTTTAAGAAGAGGCAGTATTTCTCTGGCCTCTTTCTCTTCAATAACAACTTCGCAAGCGACCCAGCCCTTAAGCGAGAGAGAAGAAATTGTCGGTTTTTTCAATGCCGGAAGCATCTCTAATACATCTTTTAAATCTTTTTCTCTTACATTTAATTTAAGGCCTACCTTACCCCTGGCCTCAAGGGCACCCTGCAAAAGCAGTAATACATGCTCCATTTTCTTCTTCTTCCAGGAATCACCGTAAGAAGATTTATTAGAGATAAATTTCGTAGTTGAAGTGCAAAGAACAGCTATCTCTTTTAACCCATTAGCTCGAAGGCTGTCGCCTGTTTCGGTAAGGTCAACTATAGCGTCGACAAGCCCGCTTTTTACCTTAACTTCAGTAGCCCCCCAGCTGAATTCCACTTCCACATTAATTTTATTTTTCTTAAAAAAGCGTTTAGTGTAACCAGTAAGCTCTGTTGCAATGCGCCGGCCCTCTAAATCTTTAATATTTTTTATTTTTGAGTCATTCTTAACGGCCACAACCCAGCGCACAGAATTTAAGGTTCTCTTTGCATACATAAGCTCTGCAATCCTTAAGACATCAGAATTATTCTCCAAAATCCAATCTTCACCCGTAATCCCGCAGTCAAGAACCCCTTCTTCAACATAACGGGACATCTCCTGCGCGCGGACTAAAACTACCTTGATTTCGGGATCATCAATTGAAGGAAAATACGAACGGGGATTTACGTAAATATTAAACCCTGCCATCCGGAACAACTCAAGCGTTTTTTCCTGAAGGCTTCCTTTTGGTACCCCTAAAGTTAATTTCTTCGCCATAATATAAGTGTATCTCTTTTATTAATAAAATACCAGTAATTTACAAAATGGAGTGAATTATACCCTGATTGTATAAAGTTGTAAAGATATTTTTGAAACTTTCCTTCTTAGCAACAACGCTTAGCTTAAAATATAACTAATTTCTTGCAAAGTCATTTGACCGGGAAAGTTTCTGATTACAAAGATTAAATACAGATTACACAGATTAATTTTTATTTATTTTTATACTGTTTTATTTCAATAAGTGGTTATTGATGTAATCTTGAATTCCTTTTTCTAAGGTGAATTCCGGGGTTAGATTTAATTTTTTTAGGGAACTGATATCTGCCTGGGTATAATTCTGATACACGGACGAATATGGATTATCAAAATAATCAGGTTTTAAATTTTTATTTAGATTTTTATTTAAAATCGCAATGATTTCGTTAAAACTTCTTGCCTTACCGGTCCCTACATTTAAAATTGCACTTTTTTTCAGCCCTAAAACAGCAACCGTAATGCGCGCAACATCTTTTACGTATATAAAATCCCTCTTCTGCTGGCCATGCTTAAATACCCTCGGCCTCTTACCCTGCTTCATTTGAAGATAGAGCTGATAAATCATGCTGGCAGAAAGCCCTTTGTGGCCTTCATCGGGGCCGTACACATTAAAATAACGCAGGCCTGCAATCAAAGATGTGTTTTTCCTTGAATAAAACTTAAATACTTCTCTATCACAAAGAACCTTCGAATATCCGTATGTATTATGGGGGGCAGGCTCTTGAGTTTCTCTCATGAGAGAAGGGCTGTTACCGTAAACTCCGGCGCTTGAAGCATAGACTAATTTTATTTTATTGCGTAAGCAGAAATCTAAAACATTTTTAAAACCCTGAAAATTAACCATTACCATCTTCCTGTCATCTTTAAGCGTAGTATCGGTAATTGCTGCTTCGTGAATAACCGCATCCGGCTTAGAAAGTTTATTAAAAATACTCTCGTCAAGGATGTCGCCGCATACAACATCGGCTTTAGTTTTATATAAATTCTTATAGCTGGCATGGGAAAAATCATCAAAAGCAATAACCTTAGCCCCTTTACTTTCAAGAACCCTTACTACGTTTGAACCTATAAACCCCGCTGCCCCGGTAACTAAAACTTTCATAATTTTTATTCCTTTTCTAAGTTTTCAATGCGTTTTTCAAGGCGGTGCAAAACTTCAATGATCGGGTCCGGTAAATTGTTATGATCGAGCTCTACCCCGCTAACTTTCTTTTTGGGAACTTTCTGGACAATTGCCCTGCCGGGAACCCCAACAACCGTAGAATTAGAAGGAACATCTCCGATTACTACCGATCCTGCTCCTACGCGCGCCCTGTCTCCGACAACTATCGGCCCAAGAAGCACTGCTCCTGCCCCCACAACAACACCGCTGCCAAGGGTAGGATGGCGCTTCACTTTCTCATGCGACACACCGCCCAAAACAACACCCTGATAAACTAAAACATCGTCTCCAATTTCAGTTGTTTCGCCTATGACAACACCCATACCGTGATCAATGAAAAAACGCCTGCCTATTTTAGCTCCCGGATGAATTTCGATACCGGTAAAAAAACGGCTTAAATGAGATACGTATCTTGCAAACAGTCTCAGCTTTTTATTCCAGAGACGATGAGCAAATCTATGCATCCAGACAGCATGAAGGCCGGGATAACAAAAAAGAACCTCAAGCAAGCTTCTTGCGGCAGGATCTTCTCTAAAAACCGTATTAATATCTTCTCTTATTCTTTCAATAAAAGACATCTTGCCTACCAACAAATTAACCTTATATTAGTTAACCCCGCCTTAAATAGTGCGGCATCATCCATAACCATTATAATGTCTTGGCGCTTAAATTCAAATATTTTCGTGCTTAATCAAGTAACTCTTTAGCTTTTTAAAAGCTTTGAACCTGTGGCTGATACTGTTTTTCTCCTTTAACGGAATCTGGGCAGCTGTTTTCCTCAATTCAGGCAGATAAAATACCGGGTCGTAACCAAAACCCTTTATCCCTTTTGGGACAGAACTTATAAAACCGTTAAGTCGGCCGTTAAAGGTTTTTATTATACGCTTATTCTTAGCCAAAGCAACAGCGCAGTAATATTGAGCCTTTCGCTTACGCCCGGCTGCATTTTTAAGCTTTCTTAAAAGCTTTGTGTTATTCCCTGCATCAGTTGCGTTTCTTCCCGAAAAACGCTTAGACAATACACCGGGGGCGCCATGAAGAAAATCAACACAAAGGCCGGAATCGTCTGAAACGACTAAATCATCCACATACCTTGCTGAAACCGCAAGAGCTTTCTTTTTTGCATTCTCAAGAAATGTTTTTCCGTTCTCGCGTATAGATATCTTTTCTTTAAGGCTCTCTACCGAAACAACCGGGATATTTAATTTACCAATAATTTTCTTAACCTCTCTCAGCTTACCTTCATTCTTTGTCGCAATTATTAACCTCATTCCCTCTAAATATTAACAAGGATATCTTTAAACAGGTTTCGCTCAATATCGATAATTTCATCAATGCCTGTTTTAGCCAAATCAAGAAGGCTGCCCAGTTCATCGCGGGAAAAAGAACTGTTCTCGCCGGTGCCCTGGACTTCAATGAATTCCCCCATGCCTTTCATAACAACATTCATGTCAACGTCGGCCTTTGAATCTTCGGCATAAGAAAGGTCAAGTATGGAAACTCCCTTAACTACACCCACGCTTATTGCTCCAAGATAATCCGTAATACACATTTGACTTATCGCCCCTTCTCTGGTTAATTCATAGATACAGTCTACAAGCGCGATAAATCCGCCTGTAATCGCTGCTGTCCTGGTTCCTCCGTCAGCCTGGATCACATCACAGTCAATCCATATGGTTCTCTCGCCGAGGGCGGATAGTTTTACGACACTTCTTAAAGACCTTCCGATAAGCCGTTGTATTTCCATGCGGCGGCCGGAAATTCTATCGCGCTGGATTCTATTCTGGGCCGAACGCGGAAGCATCCCGTATTCGGCAGTAATCCACCCCTGGCCGGAATTACGCAAAAATACAGGGACATTTTTCTCAACACTCGCTGTACATACCACTTTTGTGTCGCCCATACAGATAAAACACGAACCTTCGGCATACTTTATATAGCGGCGTTCGATGTTTATTTTCCTTAAATGGCCGGGCTCTCTTTTATCAAAACGTTTCATCAAAATACCCCCCTTTTATGATATGTTTTATAGATCATCGAGGATGCTTTTCCCTTTTGAGTCTATGGCGACGATTAAAGGAAAATCCTCAACTTTAAGTTCATAAACAGCCTCCGGCCCCAAATCTTTGAAACAAACCAGTTTCTTAGAAGTAACTTTGCCGGCAAGGAGCGCTCCGCACCCGGCCGGGGCAATAAAGTAAACAGCATGGTATTTGCGCATAAGCTCTCTTACCTGTTTACTCCTTCTGCCTTTTCCTATCATGCCTAAAAGCCCTTTCTTAAGAAGCGGCTCAACAAAAGGGTCCATTCGCGAAGAAGTAGTAGGGCCGCAGGAACCAACGGGTTTACCCTTAGGGGTTGCGGCAGGCCCGCAATAATATAAAATCTTACCTCTAACGTTAAAAGGCGGCTTTCTTGCTTTATAATAGAAATCAACAATCCTCTTATGTGCCTGATCCCGGGATGTGTACAGCAAGCCTGTTAGAAAAATATCATCTCCGGTATTTAAATTTTCAATCTTATCTTTTGTAAAAGGTTCATTAAGTTTCCTAATCATTTAGCACCTGTATTTACCAAACCGCCTGCCTTAAAATTTAAACTTAAAGAAGCACTGCGCAAAGCATGACAGCTGATATTAACGGCCGCGGGCAAACCGGCGATATGTGTAGGCGCAGTCTTTATTTTTACCGCCAAGGCGCTGCACTTACCCCCCAGCCCCATAGGGCCTATTTTAAGGGCATTAATACGTTTCAAAAGGCGTTGCTCCATTTTATTCAATACTTTATCGGAATTTTCTTTATTCAGCCTGCCAAGAAGAGATTTCTTAGCCAAAAGGAGGGCCGAATCAGATGTCCCGCCAATACCTACCCCTACAACAAAAGGGGGGCAACTTTCAGGCCCTGCCTTGCTTACGCTATCAACAACAAAATCTTCAATCGCATCCAAACTTGCTGTGGGGCTAAACATTTTAAGCCGGGATTTATTTTCAGACCCGAACCCCTTGGGAAACAAAGTGATTTTAAAGCCTTTGATACGGGAAGAAAAATCAATATGATACGTTACCCCTTTATATGAAGGATTTTTCCTTGCAAGCGGGTGCACAATAGACGGCCTAAGATAAAGCTTTTGATAAGCTTTCGCGACTGAAGATGTAAGCGCCGAAATTAATCGCTGGTTTATGATGGCGTCTTTTCCTGCATCGATAAACAATACAGGAAACCCCGTATCCTGACAAAGCGCAATATGATTATTTTTAGCCTCTTTTGAATTATCAATTATCCATCCGAGAGCCTTTTTTGCCCTTAAATTAGGCTCTTTGCTGTAGGCATTTTTAAGAAGGGCGGCTACATCAGGCCTTAAAGAAAAACTGGCAGTTTCAACCAGTTTATCAATTTCCCTGGATATAATCTTATAATCAATACTCATATATAATTTGTTAGCGTATTCCGAGTTTTTTATGCATCTGGGGTATAGTTACAATGTTTTTATGGATACTTTTTAAGCTATTTTCTAAGAAAATGATTTTCTTTGTTAACAGCTCTTCAAAAGGATTTTCAGGCTGAAAAATAAACCATGTTTCTTTAGATAAACTATTGACTATCTTAAGAGCTCTTGCAATGTCATCGGCATTTGTTTTCCTGCCAATAACAGCTTTTACGAATACTTCCTTTTTAAGAGCTGTCTCTAAGAATTTTTTGTGCTCATCGCTAAAATTTCTTTCTAAAGTAGAAGATTCCAGCTTAAAATCCATAGCTATTATGTCGACGCTCTCGATTATTTTCTCTAAATTTCCATAGAGAGTGCCGTTTGTCTCAAGATAAACACATGCCCCGTTCTTTTTTAACAGCGGTATTAATTCTTTTAGAAACTCAACCTGTAAAAGCGGTTCGCCCCCGGTAAGAGAAACACACTCGCACCAACCATGAGAAAAAACTTGATTCAGCGCCTCATCAAGAGTCAATTCATCATAACGATAAAACTTAGTGTCGCAAAATGCACAGCTTAGGTTGCACCCGTAAAAACGCACAAAAACTTGGGGCTGCCCCTGATAAATTCCTTCCCCCTGGACGCTTTTAAATATTTCAGATATTTTTGCTTTCATTAATTTATTTTAACATGTATTTCATGTAGAGCCTGTAGATTTTATTGAATCCTCGTTACTTCGATAAAACTGGGTCGCGCAGCCCTAACTCATTAAACGCATTAATTCTAAAGCGGCAGCTGTCACAGCGCCCGCAGGCAAACTTACCGCCCTGATAACACGACCAGGTATACTGAAACGGAACACCCAAACTTAAACCTGTTCTTATTATCTCCTTCTTAGACTTATTTATTAATGGCGCCTTTATATCAATACCCTTTTTGCTTAAACCTAGATTTGCGGCCTTTTTAAAACTCATCAAGAACTCCCGTCGGCAGTCGGGATATCCCGAATAATCCTGGGTGTGCGCTCCGATAAAAATGCTCTTTGCACCGATAGCCTCTGACAAAGAAAAAGCGAAACTTAAAAAGATGGTATTCCTGGCGGAAACGTAAGTTAAGGGAATTTCTTTTTTCTTAAGGTCGCGGTCTAAGCCAACGCCTATCTTTTCTTGCGTAAGGCTTGAACGCGTCCAAGGCATGGCAAAACTTACAATATGGTAATTAATTTTATTAATGGAAGCGATTTTTCTCGCAAAACCGATCTCTTTTTTGTGCCTCTGGCCATAATCGAAAATAAGAGCGGTAAGGCTGAAGCCGCGGCTTCTTGCAATATATAGACAAACAGCCGAATCTACGCCTCCCGATAAAAGAATGATACCTTTTTTATTGATGCTTGATGGTTCTTTCTTTGCCAAAACCTGCTAACCTAAATAAGAAGCGCAAGAGGTGTCGGTCTCCCACACTCTTATCTCCTCTAATTTACAGATATCTTTATTGAGAGCGCCTTCCAAACAAGTATATATATATCGTGCGATATTCTCGGAACTTGGATTGAATTGTTTAAAATATTCCATTTCGTTAAGGTATTTGTGGTCTAAATCGTCTAAAATTCTATTCACCTCTTTCTTAAGATCCTTGAAGTCAATTACCATTCCCAAACTATCCAGCTTATCCGAAACAACAAAAACCTCTACTTTCCAATTATGCCCGTGTAAAGATTCACATTTACCCTTATAACCGCGCAAATTATGAGCAGCATTAAATTGAGATATTACTTTTAACCTGTACATGGAATTCTACACCGTAACCACTTTTGGTTTTTTTAATTTTTTCTTAAGAAACTTACCGGCAAAAGAGTCAAAACCTACCGGTTCATCGGTAACATAAATCTCAATACTGCCTTTTCGCTTTTGCGGGTTAAGAAGGTTGTTTCCTGCAAGAACCTGCTTAGAATACAAGGCTACCGCCCGGGCTGAATCGATTACGGCCTTGCCTTTCAAATACTTAGATATTGCCTTATTTATAAGCGGGTAGTGGGTGCAGCCCAAAATAATTGTGTCTATTGCTTTACCTTTAAAACTTTTTAAATAATGCTCAACCACACTATCTATAAGCGGGCCGCTTAAAATTCCCTCCTCGACAAAAGGAACAAAAAGAGGGCAGCTTTTTGAATAAAGTTTAACTGAACTGTCTTTCTTAAGAAGTTCTTTCTCGTAGCTTTTACTTTTTATTGTTGAAACCGTTCCCACAACTGCGATTTTCTTATTTTTAGTTGCTTTAAGCGCCATGGCAACCCCGGCTTCAACTACGCCGATAATTGGTATCCGAAAAATTGACCTTAAGTGTTCGGCCGCCAAGGATGAAGAAGTATTGCAAGCAACAATAACCAGTTTTACTTTCTTTTTAAGGAGAAATAAAATATTTTCAGTGCTGAATTTTATGATAGTTGATTTTGATTTACTCCCGTAAGGAACGCGTGCGGTGTCGCCAAAATAAATAATATTTTCATTGGGGAAAACCTCAAGGGCTTCTCTTACAACAGTAAGGCCGCCTATTCCGGAATCAAAAATACCTATGGGCTTTAATTTAATGTTCATAGTTTTACCCCTCCTAACGGCTCTTACCCGAACCTGCGGCTTTTTCACCGATGGCTGTGTAACGATTATAAAGGCTGGTTACCCCCATAGCTACCGCTTCAGCAATCTGCTTTTGGTAATGCGATTTCCTCAATATCTTCTCTTCATATTTATTGCTCAAATAGCCGATCTCAAGAAGAATTGAGGGAACAACGGCATTTTTTAAAACATAATATTTGGCCTTTTTAGGAGGTTTTATTTTAAAACCTAAATCCTTAAATGTATAATAAATCTGATGGGCCAGCTCAACCGAAAGGGTTTGATTTTTAGTCAAACACATATCCTTAAAAATTGATTTAGTGCCCTCCGAAAGTATTTCTGCCCAATTTGTCTTTGAGCCCGGATTGGCCTTGCTGAGCTTTTTGCTCTCATGCCCAGAAGGATTCAAATAATAAACCTCAATACCGTTTATTTCATGAGATCTGTTAGAATTGGCATGTACGCTTAGAAATAAATCAGCATTGTACTTTTTGGCAATATCCACGCGTTCTTGCAAACTAAGAAATATATCTGTTTTCCGGGTTAAAATTACAGTGAAGCCTCTTTTTCCAAGCTCTTTCTCAAGATATTTTGATACAAAAAGATTTATTGTCTTCTCGTAAATCCCGCTTCGAGATATTGCTCCCGGGTCTTTTCCGCCGTGGCCGGGATCAATGACTATTTTCTTAACCGCTAATGAAGGCTTTACGATCATCTCTTGCGGGGCGGAAATTATTTTCTCTACTTCATTAGGAATTACTATGACACCTTTTCTGTATTCGGGAGAATCTTTAAGGCAGAAAATATTGCCGTTAAAGTACACAAAAGGAGAATCAAGGATAATCCTGATTTCTTTATCGGAAGAAAAAATCCTTACTGTATCGTCTAAAGTATCATAGTTGTATTGGAAACCGTGCTTATTACAAAAATCCTGAACTTTGATGTATTCTTTAGTTACGATTCCAGGGACGGTTTTATGTTGTGAAACAGAAGCACATCCGGAGGCTAAAATGCCCAAGGCCAAAAACACAAGATACAAGACTTTCCCTATATCATATCTCGCAGGCAAATGGCAAATAGCAAATGACAAATGACAAATTAATTTATTGGCCTTTGGTCTTTGGTCTTTGGTTTGTGGCCTTGTTTTGGTAATCATCCTATTCCCAGAATCAAGGTTGCGATTTTAAAATATATGAATATGCCGCCAACATCAACAATGGTAGTAATCAGCGGGCCGCTCATAAGTGCGGGATCAAGCTTCAATTTTCTAAAAATCAGAGGAAGAGTGGCTCCGAATATGGCGGAAAATGTAATAGTAACGCCCATGGCAATACCTACCGAAACACTGAGAAGCCAGTTATCCTGCTGTAATAATACTCTTATCACGCCGACAACGGCAAGAATGCTTCCTATTAGAAGGCCCAGCAAAGACTCCCTAAGTACAATTTTAGTAAAATCCTTGACGCCTATATCGCCCGTAGCAAGGCCTCTTACGACCATCATCGCTGACTGCATGCCGGCGTTGCCTCCCGTTGCTATAAGAATAGGCAGAAAGAAGGTTAAAGCAACCCAACGGCTGATTATATGGCCGAAATTCTGAAGCACAACGCTTGAAGCCGATTCAAGAACGGTTAAAACTATTAACCAAAAACTCCTTTTCCAAACCAGTTCGAAAAACCCGGCTTCCATATAAGGTTTATCAACGGGTAACACCGCAGCAATCTTCTCAAAATCTTCGGTAGCCGCATCTTCCAAAACATCGACAAGATCGTCAAAGGTAACAATTCCCAGTAATTTTTCTGTATGATCTACTACCGGAAGAGCTATAACGTCATAGCGCTTAAAGATATCTGCCGCTTCCTCTTTGTCAACATATACATTAACTTTTACAACATCTTTAAACATAATTTCTGACAGCTTTATTTCTAAATCTGAAAGTACTATTTTCTTTAAAGATACAATACCTCTAAGGCGTTTTTCGTTATCAAGCACATAACAGTGATAAATAGTCTCTTTTTGTAAACCGACTTTCCTTATTCTTGATAGTGCCTCTGCCACTGTTTGTGTTTCATAAAGCTGGACAAAATCAGGAGTGATAAGCCTTCCTACGGAATTAGGAGGGTAATTAAGAATTTCCAGGGCAATTTTTCGCTCCTGGGGCGAAAGCAGATTGATAAAACGTTTAACAATCTCCGCGGGCATCTCTTCAAACAGCTCAGTTCTGTCATCAGGAGACATTTCGTTCAATATATCCTGTATCTCTTGGCTGCTTAAAGACTTAAGCATCTCTTCCTCTTCTTCTGTTGATAAATACTCGAATACATCAACTGCTTTTTCGTAAGAAACAAGCCTGAATATCAATAGCCTGAGAGGGGGCGAAGAAAGTTGACTGATAAGATAGGCAATGTCTTCGGGGTGAGAAGGAAGCAGGCTCTTTATTCTGGGATATTGCTTGTCTTTTGCAAGGCTTTCCACCTGGCTTATGAGCTCGGTATTTACTATCATATTATTTATTTTTCAAAAAGTATTATTTATGGAGGATAATTCTCTGTTGATTATATCACCCATTAGTTAAAAAGCAAAACGAAAATAAGGCTCGTTAAGGGAATTCGTGGTAAGTATTAGGCAGGTTCAGTAATCGTAAGATTTACGAGAGCCTCTCTTTACTACAGTTATACCTGAATCATCTAGGAAATATTTCCGGCGATCTATCTTTTTATCATGCCCTATTTTAGAAGCCCGCGGTATTGCGTTGAACCTGTCGATGATTGTCTTTTTAATTTGAGAATTCTTGCCGATTACAGTGTAATCCATAATTATAGAATTTTCGATGCAGCAGCCATTGTTAACGCATACTCCTCTTCCTAAAATAGAATTCTTAATCCGCGAACGGTAAATCTTTGATCCGGCTCCAATCAAGGAATTATCGATTAGCGAATCAAGGCTGTAAGCACAAGGGACATCAGGGTGCGATGCGTATATCGGCCACATACGGTTATCCAAATCCAGCCTCGGCTCAACTCCCAAAATATCCATGTTTGCCTGCCAGTAGCTCTGGATTGTTCCTACGTCCCGCCAATAAGAAAGTTCTTCATGCTTTTTTAAAGACGGGATCCTGTTTGTTGAGAAATCGTATGCGAATACTCTTGCCTTTTTCCTAACAAGATACGGGATAATATCCTTGCCAAAATCATGGGTTGTGGTCTTAGAGGCCACATCTTCGAGAGCTTCAATAATTATATCTGCGTTAAAAATATAATTACCCATTGAAGCAAGCACGGTTTTTGCATCCGAAAGGTGAGGTTTTTCTTTAAAGGCATTGATGCGGCGGCTGCTATCTGTATTAACAATACCAAAATTAACTGCTTCTTCGCTTTTAACAGGGGTTACAGAAACAGTTGCGTGAGCCTTATTTTTTATATGGAAATCTATCATTTGCCCTATGTCCATACGGTAGATATGGTCTCCCCCGAAAATCGCAACAAACTGCGGCTTGAAATCATAAATCAAATTTATATTCTGATAGACTGAATCAGCTGTGCCCCGATACCACTCTCTTATGTCTTCGCGGCGCATCTGCGGAGGCACAACAGTAATAAAATGGCGAGAAGAAACCCCTTCTCTTTGCCATGTAGTGCGTATATGCTCGATTAAAGACTGAGACTTATACTGAACTAAAACATATATAGAATATATGCCGGAATTAACAAAATTGCTTAGGGCAAAATCAACAATGCGGTACTTGCCTCCGAAAGGAACTGAAGGTTTTGTTCTTTCGAGAGTCAACGGATGCAGCCTTTCTCCCTTACCGCCTGCAAGGACTAATGCTAATATCGATTCTTTTGATAAATTCATTTTTATTATTCAGTTATTTCACCGGCCTTAACCAAGGCATATTTGGTTATCCATGGCCCTACCAGCTCGAAAACAATTGTCGCGGCAATTGTTATGTTTAAAATCCAATCACCCCAGTAGTTATTAAGTGTGTGTTTGGCAACAAGGGCACACCCTAAAGCCACGCCTGCCTGAGGCAATAAAGCAAGCCCCATATATTTAGAAACAAAATAAGAAGCACCGATAAACTTTGCCCCAAAAAAAGAGCCTATGATTTTTCCGATAACTCTAAAAACAACAAATGCCATCATCAAACTAAATGATTTAATTAATATCTCAAAATTAAGGTGTGCTCCGGCAAGAACAAAGAAAATAAGATAAAGCGGGACGTCTATTTCCCTTACCGAATCAAAGAACTCAAAACTCGTACGGTGGGTATTGGCTAAAACTGCCCCAAAAAACATGCAGGATAAAAGAACGGAAAAGTGCGCGGTTATGGCAACTCCTACGGTAAGAAACAAAAAACCCAGAGTATAAATAAGCCGGTCTTTGGCACTATTTATAAGGCTAGAAAATCTATCAAACAATACGGCAATCGTTATACCGATGAGCAAAGAACAAACTATCTCAATCAAAGCCCTGGTTGAACCAATAAGAAATCCGGAAACTAAACTATTGTTGTTTGCGAAAGAATTTGCTAAAGACAAGGCTAAACCGAACAACATCAATGCCCAGGCATCGTCTACGGCGACTATTCCCAAAAGAGTATCGGTAAACTCGCCTCTACTTTTATACTCCTGGGTTATTGCTACCGTCGCCGCAGGAGCCGTAGCAGAGGCTATAGCACCTAAAACTAAAGCAATATAAAAAGGAATATTAAAAATAAGCCAGAAAGCTAAAGTTACAAGAATGCACGGGACAACAGAAGCAAATATAGATATACTGGTTACAATCCTGCCCACCTGGCTGAAAGTTTTTCCAGAAAGGCTTTCTCCAAGGCTGAATGCAATGATTCCCAGAACCAAATTAGAGAAGAAGTCTGAAGCCGCAAAAAGCTGTGAAGAGATCAAGCGCGAGAAAATCATACCCACAAGTACATATATTGTAATTGTTGGTATGCGCAATTTTCGCATAAGGGGAGTAAAAAAGAAACAAACAAGAAACAGCACCCCTAAGCTTAAAATAGGATTTTCCAGTATAGCCACCGGCATAACAGATTCCTTAAATTTTTATTCAACGATGCCTTTTTCCTTAAACATCCTCCAGATGATATCGAATATTCCCACAATACCCACAAACTTTCGATTTGAATCTACAACGGCCAATCTATCCTTTTTATGCATTCTTATAAGTTTATACGCTTTATCAGCTGTTTCGTCAGCACCGATTGAGATAAAGTGCAAATCCATAATGTCATCTACGATTATCAACTGCCCGATCAAAGGGGAAGGTTCAAGATCAAAAGAATCCTTATCAACCTCAACAAAGGGAATATTGCGAAACAATTTTGAGTGCTGCGGGCGGAGTATATCAAGAAGATTTTCCGGATAAACAATGCCGATTAAAGCATCATTGCCGTTTACTACAGGAATCAAAGGATCGGTGTGAAAACTCTTAAACATCATAAGAAGTTCACGCAAGGTGGTAGAACGCATTACTTTTTTTATCGCACCGGTATGCATGACGTCTTTCACTTTAATATTCATCGCCTCCCCCATTAATTAATTAGGTTCTATAAAAATAAAACTTTTGGCAATATCATTGAATAACTTAGCTTTTCTCGAACTTACGTATTATTTTAATAATTTCTTGAGGAGCCTGGGCTTCCATGAGTTCGCTTCTAAAAGAATTGCTCATTAAAAGTTTTGACAGTTCAGCAAGGACCCGTAAATAAAAATTCAGCTCCCTTAGGTCTGCGCCCATAAGAAAAATAAGGGTTACGGGCTGCCCGTCAAGAGCATTAAACTCTATGCCTTTTTTAGACCTACCAAAGCCTATTACAAAACCCTTAACCGTATCTGTGCGCGCATGAGGAATAGCTACATTATGGCCTATACCGGTTGAGCCGAGCCCTTCCCTTTCAATCACAGCCTTAATAAAATTGTCCCCATCAACTATTTTCCCGCTGGCGCGCAAATTACCGGCTATTTCTCTTATTGCGGCCTCTTTATCCTGTGCCTGTAAATCCATGATACAGAAATCTTCTTTTAAATGGTCTGAAACTCTCATGGCTCTCACTCCTTTTGCTCTAAAACAGGGACTGCCTGTTAAGATTTAGACTTAATTAACCTCTAAACTTGCAACTCTTACGACAAAAAAGAAGATTACGACGATTAAAATTGTGGGAATGATTGCTGATATTATTGCCATGATTTAATTCTCATTTGTCTGCCGGATTGATTTTAAGCGCGGGGATAAAGATTTATCGCAATTTTAAACCTAAATCAATTAACGTATTTACTAAGAATATCTGCAAGAAAACAATACATAATAAAGCTATGATCGGTGAAATATCTATTCCCAGCCTAAAGCGCCAAGGGATTATTTTACGTATAGGTGCAAGCATAGGCTCGGTAGCTTTATTAAGAAAATTAACAATTGGGTTAAAAGGGTCGGGATTAACCCAGCTTATAAGAGCTCTTACAAGTATAAGCCAGAAACAAACATTTAATACAATTCCTAAAACTTTACCGGCGGCTAAGAGAAAGTTTCCAACAACAAACATAATATGATTTATTAACTAATTATTCAAAATTATCATAGAAATTATAAATTAATAAGGCGATTTTGGCAATGAATTTCTTTGCTTGGCTGTAATCCTTCACCCCATGAGTTAGTACGCAGATAAAATAATCTCCGTTTCGGGTAAAAATTATACCGGCATCATGAACGACTTCCTTCTCAAGCCCGGTTTTGTGGGCTATGTTTACATTTTTTGGCAGGTAGAGAGGCAGGCGGTCGTTTACTTTCTGTTTTTTTAGAAATGACAAAGCAATTTGTGAAAATTCCTTGTTAATAAGGCGCTGGTTATAAATTTTTCTGAAAACAGATGCCATGTCTGACGCACTTGTATAATTTTCAATTCCGTATTTACGCCTTTTAAAATCCATCATTTTACGCACGATAACGGTATCTTTTAGCCCAATCTTTCTAAAAGTATCATTTAAATATTTATAACCCAAAATGCTTATAACTTTATTGGTTGCGGTATTGTCGCTCTTTGTAATCATCAATTCCAGAAGTTCCTTAAAAGAGAACTCCTGCGGTTGCTTAAGATTCTTAAGAACTCCCGATCCGCCGGTTAAATCATTTTTGTCTATTATTATCTTCTGCGAGAATGTAACTTTTTTTTCGTCTACCGCATTTAAGGCAGCTGCCAGTATCGGCACTTTTATAAGGCTTGCTGCGGGAAATTTCCTGCAGGAATTAAAAGAGATTTGAACTTGCGGATTTCTTAAATCCAAAACACTGAAAGAAATTTCATACTCTTTTAAGGGCGCTGTGCTTATGATACTTTCACCGATAGACTCTAATGCCCGGACTTTTCTTTCAACTACCCCCGGGCCCTTGGGGGTAATGGTAAAAAGAAATATAACTGCCCAAATAAAAAAACATAGTAAATAGTATACTTTTCTTCTCATTCTTCTGGTTCAATTTTCCAAGGGTGTTGGCTTACGATAATTGCCGCAAACAGAGTGTAAAGAAGCCAGTCTCTTCCGATTAAAATTATCGCTGTCCAAGGATAACCTCCATAAGAGGCTGAAACCTCACTTTTTAACGATGACACAAAAAGAAACCCCAACACTAAAGGGCATATTACTTTTATTGAAACATCCCACCATTCTTGAATCGGCCAAATGCTGTAATGATTAATATGCGCACGCAGACGGCTGGCCTTATAAACCCAGCCTAAAATAAAACATTCACATATGGCGGCAAAAACTAATCCGTAGTTGGTTAAGAAATGGTCGGTAATATCCAGCCAGTGCAATCCCGCTTGAGTTGCGAATATTATACTGCCTAAGAAACCCAACACCGATAAAACAGAAACAACGAGTTTTCTGGGATAATGAAATTTATCAACCAAAGAAGAAGTAAACGCCTCGATTATTGATATTGCCGAAGAAAGCCCTGCAATCACAAGAATTCCGAAGAAAACCACGCCGAATTGCCTCGAAAAAGCAGGAAGCAGGCTTATTGCTTTTGGATAAACCACAAAAGCAAGGCTGATTGACTCTTTGACAACCTGGCTTATGGGCTGGGCAGTCGCTTGCGCCATATATCCTAAAACCGCAAAAACTCCAAAACCGGCAAAAACCGAGAAAAGACAGTTTATAACGCAGATAAGTACTGAATCTCTTACTATCTGGCTTTTCTGGGGCAAATAGGAAGCATAAGCAATCATAATGCCAAACCCTAAGCTTAAGGTAAAAAAGATCTGGCTGAAAGCATCCACCCATACTTTCATGTCAGAAAGCCGGGAAAAATCCGGCCTAAGATAGACTTTTATCCCCTCAATTGCTCCGGGAAGGCTAAAAACACTCCAGAAAACAATTACCGAGGTAAGAATGAATAAAAGCGGCATAAAAATCTTATTAGCTCTCTCTAACCCTTTCTGCACTCCTTTAAAAACAATCAGCCAGTTAAAACCCCAAACAAAAAGAAGGGAAATCACAACAGGGGTTCGCAAATCACCTATTTCAAAAGGCCCTGATGAAACCATGAGATATTTTTTCCAGAAAAATGTATCCGGGTCCTGTGTCCAGCTTAAGTCAAAAGCATAGACAAAATAGTTAAGGCACCATGCGATTATCACCGAATAATAAAGAACAATCCCGAACATAACAAAGATAACCTGCCACCAGCCCAGCCACTCCCATTTTTTGGAAATACTTGCAAAACTTGCAGGGGCAGAGCCGCGCATTTTATGGCCTAAGCCGATTTCTAAAATCATTAACGGAATACCAACGACAAAAAGCGCGGTAAAATAAGGAATGAGAAATGCCCCTCCTCCGTTTTTATAGCAGAGATAAGAAAACCGCCATATGTTGCCAAGGCCGATTGCAGAGCCTATGGCGGCAAGTAAAAATCCGATATGGGTTTTCCACTGGGGACGGTGATGTGCTAATGACTGATTAGGCATATTAGTTTAATTATATTAGTAAAAAAGAGTATTGTAAATAAAAAACAGCCTGGAGTTTCTCCATTTTAAAATCGAAGCAACTCCAGGCTGATTACTGAGATTGAGAAAAGATTACTGAGATTAAATTTATCCTTGTCAGTCTTGGGTCTTTGGTCTAGGGTCTTTGGCCTGCAAAAACGTTTTCATATCAAAAGGTAATTCAATTTCAAAGTTTAACCGCTTGTTAGTTATCGGGTGGGTGAAGGCTATAAAGAAAGCATGGAGAGCAAGGCGGCGGAATTTTACCTTAAAATCGCGGCCAAAGGCGTATTTCCTCTCTCCCAATATGGGATTTCCCGTATCTGCAAGCTGTATCCTTAACTGGTTGGTCCTGCCTGTCCTGGGAATAAGCTCAACTACGCTAAAACCCGCAGCGGTTCTTAACACCTCATATTCGGTTATCGCTCTCTTGGGAGTTTCACCGTGCCTTTTGCCCTCTTTATCAAGAACAACACCCTCGATCTTACCGATTTTCTTCTTTAATTTTCCCCTTACAAAAGCAATATACCTTTTCTTAACCGTGCGGCTTCTAAACTGGTTCATTATTTTGTTTTGAATTATAAGGGTCTTGGCATAAATAATAAGGCCGGTTGTTTCTCTGTCGAGACGGTGACAGGGATACACTTTCTGATTTAAATGTTTTCTTAATAAACTGGTAAGGGTAGGCTTTGCGTCTTTTGATGAAGGCTGAATAAGAAGTTTTGCGATTTTATTTACTACAATAATATGCTTATCTTCAAAGACTATTTTGAATGGTTCCTTCATAGCACGATTTAGCCGAATATGTTCTGGACCTCTTCCTGAAGTTCTCTTTTAAGAATCTTTCCCGTTGGGTTTTTCACAAGCGCATCTTTGAAAAATACCCTTAAAGGAACCTTATACGAAGCAAGATTAGCGCGCAGGTAATCAATAATTAATCTCTGAGTTAATTTCTTATTAGATGTTACCACAAATACAACCGGGACCTCACCTCTGTGGCGGTGTTTAACTCCCACTGCCGCAGCTTCTTTTATGTCAGGATGTTTATACAAGACATCTTCAATCTCGCGCGGGTACACATTAAGGCCGCGGACATTAATCATCTCTTTAAGCCTGCCCATAATATAGATGTACCCGTCGCTGTCAATCCGCGCCAAATCACCGGTATAAAGCCAGTCGTCCTTAACCGCGTCGGCTGTTTCTCTCTCTAAATTATAGTAACCTTTCATTACATTGGGGCCTTTAACCAGCAGTTCGCCGACTTCTCCGGGATACACATCTCTTGAGTCTGAATAAACCACTCTGACCTTAACCGAAGGTATAGGCAGGCCGATTGACTCTGGTTTTCTTTTTCCGTTAAGAGGGTTTAAAGAAACAACCGGAGAGGCTTCGGTCAAACCGTACCCCTGCAATAGCAGGCGTTTATATTTTTTATCAAATTTGCGCCAGACAGTAAAGGGAAGCGCCGCCGCTCCTGATATACATACCCTGACAGGATTTATAAAAATATTCGCAAGCAATGCAAAGCGGCCGAATTTTGCCTCTGCTAAGATATTAAACAAGGAAGGTACCGCACAAAAGACACTTACCCTTTGTTTAAAAATAGCTCTTATAACGCGCTTAAACGGCCTCACCGAACGCATTAGCACAATTCTTGCACCTTGAGAAAGAGGTAAAAGCAAGCACACCGTTAAGGCAAAAGAATGAAACAGGGGCAAAATACATATAAAACAATCTCTTTTTGTTACACGTATAATATGCGCGCAATCATATACATTAGATAGAACATTCGCGTGACTCAAACACGCCCCCTTAGGCTTGCCTGTGGTTCCTGACGTATAAAGAATCTCGGCAGTATCCTCCTGATTATAAGCTGTTTCTTTTGCGAATTCCTCATGGTTTCTTATGAGGCCGTGGAAACTAAGCACCTTTGACCTGGTAGAAGGCGGTGAAAGTGAAATAACATGCAGCAAAGAAGAAATGCGCGATAGTATATTTTCGCACTCCTCTACCTTATCAACAGAGCAAATTACTATCTTAGCCTGCGAATCCTCAATCACGAAGCAAGCCTCTTCCCTTTTAAACATAGTATTAACGGTTACTACCGTTGCCCTCAGCCTAAGTATGCCAAAATAAGCATAGACAAACTCGGGACAATTAGAAAGCCACAGGGCAACTTTATCATGTTTTATAACTCCCAGATGATGCATGGCCTGGGCAAAACGTTTAGTATTTGCGGACAGAACGCTATAAGTCATTTTGCGGGCACCGTATATAAGCGCTGTCCTCTGCGGATAACGCTCTGCTATGCCATCGAGCATCTCAACTAGATTCTCGGACATGTTTAATTTGCTGGGCATATTATTGTTTTCTTTTAGGACACAAGGTTAAGGACCTTTTTCGGATTATGTGTTCCGTTTTTAATATTTCGTATCAATTCTGCGCTTATGTAATTCTGGCCTCTGACTTCTGGTTAAGAATGTTTAATCTTGAATGCCAGGCCCAGGGCACAGCCTGCTGCATTTGCTATTATATCAGCTAATTCAAAAGACCGGTAGGGAAGAAACCACTGCACTATTTCAATAATTATCCCGAAAGACAAAACACAGATAAAGCTTATTTTATACGGTTTAGCTATTTTTTTCAAGAAGCATGTATTTAAAAATAAACAAGAATATCCCGCGTAAAGCATGAAATGGACTATCTTATCGAAAAAAGGAAAGGGCGGTTCTGTTTGGCCCGTAGGGGCAAACGAAATTACCGAAATAATAAATGTGTAAATAAAGACAATTTTCCAGTTAAAGAAACTTTTCATTTAAAAAGGCCTGCCTCTTATTATTCTATCTATTTTTTGCCCTAAAATCAATATTTGCATTTTACCAAGAAAATCATAGAATATCATGTATGCCTCTAATTCAATATTTAGAAGCTGCAAAGAATATTTTCTTTCCGCCGGTTTGCTTTTCATGCAGCAGGAAAATTACAAAGGGACTGCTTTGCCTTGGCTGTTATCAAAAGATAGAGTTTATAAAACCGGGCGGCTGCCGTTTCTGTTTAGAGCCTTTAAAATCAAATAAAAAAGGCCTTTGCCGGGAATGTGCCAAAGATCCTCCGGCCTACAGCAGGTTGATAAGCATTGCTTATTATAAGAATCCTTTAATTAACCTTATTCGCTCTTTTAAATATAAAAACTATGACTTTCTGGCTCGGTATTTATCTAATCTAATTATCGAAAGCCTTAAAAAAGAATCGGGGTTATTGGGTAAGTATGATTTTATAACTTCGGTTCCCATGCACCCTTTTAAGCACACCCAGCGCGGGTATAACCAGGCGGAGCTCTTAGCCAAAGAAATAGGAAAGAGTTTTAAAATGCCTTATGAAAATGATATAATAGTTGAGCATTCTTTCAAACATTCACAGGCCACTCTTAAGGGCACCCAGCGCCGCGACAACGTAAAGAACGCTTTCAGCGCAAAAAGTTCGGTTAAAGGAAAAAAGATTATAATCGTTGATGATATTTTTACAACCGGTGCCACAATAAAAGCCTGTGCATGCGCACTTTCCGAGAAAGGGACATTAGACATTCTCGCTGTAACACTTGCGAAAACTGCGCCTTTATCAGATGAATAAGCTATGAAAATTATCCGTAATTATATCCTTAAGGATTTCTTCGTTTCTTTATTTTTGTCTCTGCTTATCTTCAACCTTGTGATGCTTCTTGGCAACATGATGCAGCTCTCGGATATGGTAATAAGAAAGGGTGTCCACATTCTCGATGCCCTTAAAATAATCGCCTTCCTCATGCCGGTTTTGCTTACCTATACCCTTCCTTTAGCTTTCCTTTTGGGAGTCCTTTTGACAACAGGAAGGCTGATTGCCGACAACGAAATTATCGCCATACGCGTTGCCGGCATATCTCTTATGAAAATATTGAACGTATTCTTAGTAATCGGAATAGTGTTTTCCCTTTTTCTCTTTCTTCTCAATGACAGGGTAATACCTAATTTCCACTACCTTTACCGCAACAAGGTTAAAAACATCTATTCAAAAAATATCTCCGCGCTTATTGAGCCGGGAATATTTATGGAAAATTTCAAGAATCATATTATGTATGTATCAGACAGGGACGGACACAATCTAAAAGATATAATAATTTACGAGTTAGATAATACCGGAAAAATGAGCAAAGAAACTACTGCAAAAACCGGTAAGTTCATTACTGATAACGGAATGCTGAAAATGCAGCTGGAAGATGTGTTCTATCACGAAGTTGACCCCAGCGGCGCAAAAGAACTCAGGGGTACATTTAAGGTTTTCTTTAAGGACATACCCATAGACACAAAAAATCCCGTAGAAATCGAAAGAAAACCCTGTAATATGCGCCTGACTGAGATTCGCGATAAAATAAACCAGCTAAAAACAAGAGGCATTGATAACCCGATTAGATACACATCTGAATTTAACAAACGGGTAAGCTGGTCATTCTCCATACTTGTTTTTATAATATTGGGGTTCGGATCAGCACTTTTAGTAAGGCACAGAGAAAAATCTATCAATTTAGGCGTTGCCTTCTTTGCCGCAGGTTTTTACTACCTGCTCTTTATTCTGGGTGAAGCCCTCATCGAATACAAATTCATTTCACCGGTTCTGGGCATGTGGATGCCCAATATCCTTTTCGGTTCTTTAGGCGGATTTCTAATTTATAAATATGCGTATCGTAGATAAGTATATAATTAAAAGAGTCCTGTCGGGATACCTTTTTATTCTTTTTGTCTTCATCGGGCTTTATCTTATAATCGACGTTTTCTCCAGCCTTTCCGACATGCTTGAGACTAAGCCGCCTATCGGGGTTCTTGGGGGCTACTACCTCTCTATGCTTCCTTTGATTTTCTTGCGAGTAAGCCCTCTTTCTCTGTTGATATCAACTCTTTATACCATCGGAGAACTTAACCGTAATAACGAAATTATAAGTATGCGTGCGGTAGGCATGAGCATTTCCCGTGTGGCTTTCCCCATAATATTTACGGCGTTGGCGATTTCTTTTATTTCTTTTTATATTCAGGAACAAATCCTAATGCGGTCCCAGAAGAAAGTCGAAGATATTAAAATGCGCTATATCAAGAAAGATTTTTCCGGAGCTCAAATTGAGAAAAACTTTGCTTTTCTCTCCGGTGATATGATTGTAGTGGTTCGCGAATATTCGCTTAAGGATAAGGCCATGGATAATGTGATAATTTTTAAACGCGGCACGGAAGGAAACTTTGAGAAGAAAATAATTTGCAAAAGTATAGTTTACAGAAACGACCAATGGGTTGCCTTAAACGCAATTGAATACTTCTTGGATGATAAGGGCAGTATTATCGGGCCAAAGACAATCCACCATAAAGAAAAAACAGTTCCTCTTACGGAAAATCCCAGGGAACTTATTTACAAGAAAAGCATCTACGCCCAGTTTACATCTCTTAAAAACTTAAGACAGGAAATAAAACGCCTTAAGAAAGTAAAAGCATTTAACGTAATGAGAAATCTTAAAATAGACTTCTACCAGAAAATCGCCGAACCCTTTACACATTTATTCCTTATCATCGGAGTTTTACCGTTTGCCCTTGAAATCAAAAAACGCAAAGTTGCCCTCTCGGCATTAGGGGTGGGCCTTATGTTCGGCTTTACATATTACCTGGCAATAAATCCTTTCAGTATTGCATTAGGTAAAAGCGGAGTGTTGCTGCCTGCCTTAAGTGCCTGGGCTGCTCCTCTATTCTTCCTAACCGTTGGTATCTCGGGAATGTTTCTGGTCAAATAACTTTGTATACTTGGATTCTATATACAAAACTATCGAGATTGGCGGTATTTTTTAAGCACACGGTCTGCTTCTCTGTTTGCTATATCCTCTTTAATCTTGCGGCGCTTATCATAGGTGTGCTTGCCGCGGGCAACGGCAATTTCAACCTTAGCGATTCCCCTCTCATTGAAATAAACCTTTAAAGGAATCAGAGTAAAACCTTTCTGCGTAACCAAGCCAATAAGCTTTTTTATTTCTTTTTTATTAAGAAGGAGCTTTCTCTTCCTTTTGGGAGGGCTTTTAAAAAAAGAAGATTTACTGAATTCCGCTATATGCATATTGTATAGATAAACTTCACCCGTCTCGATGCGGGCAAAACTTTCATCAATGGAACAATTCTTCATCCTAAGAGATTTTACCTCGTTGCCTGACAAAACAATACCGGCTTCGAAAGTTTCGGTAACCTGATAATCCCTCTTTGCTTTTCTGTTTGTGTTTATTAACTTCATAACTCACGAATTACCACGAATTATATAAACGCGTATTAAATTAACTCAAAGAATAATAATACATTTTTTTATTAAAAAGAGAAGCCGGAAACATAAGCGAATATGCTGAGCCAAAAAGGTATTGTAATTATGCTTAAAATATGAGTAACGAGTATGCCTTGAGAAATAAATTCACTGTTAGCTTTTCTTATGTGGGCGATTATAGGAAGCGATACCGCAGACGGCATGCAGGCCTCCACGATAACGAGCAACCCAAAAAGCGTGTACATCTTAAAAACAACGATAACGCCAAGAAAGATTAAGGGAACCAGGATAAGCCTTATAGAAGCAAGCCTTAAAAAAAGATTAATGGTCTGTTTTATGCCTTCTATCTTTATCCTGGCAAGCCAGCAGCCGAGTATAATCATAGAAAGCACAAAACTTAAATCACCGATCATCTCAAGCGGCATAAGGATAAGATGCGGTATAAATTTCGATAAACCTGTGTATATTAGAAAAAGTGCGAGCAAAGTGCTTACTGTGGGAGGTGTAAAAATTGAACGCATACTAAAGGATTCATTCTTTTTCTTGAAAATGAAATAACTGCCCAGTGACCAGAACAGAATATTAAAACCCAAAAGGTAAAGCACGATAAATACAAGGAATTTATCGCGAACGCCTAAGGGGAGAAGAAAAACAGCTATGTTCATAGGCAGGTAGCCGCCGTTTTGAAAACTGGCCATACTGATAAATTCACGTTTTAATATGCCGTCTTTTTTAGGGGT
Source organism: Candidatus Omnitrophota bacterium (assembly GCA_043820815.1). Lineage (GTDB taxonomy): Bacteria > Omnitrophota > Gorgyraeia > Duberdicusellales > 4484-171 > JBDRDJ01. The sequence continues at coordinate 8,863 of JBDRDJ010000012.1, read as the reverse complement.
AAATAACAAACCAAGATAATAACCGGCACCGAATATTAAAACACTTAAAATTACAAATTTTCCTAAAGAATTATTAAGGATAATCCCGGAGCTTAGCAGAAGCCGGGAAAAAAACAGAAAAGGAATTGTAAAGCGCACAACGAAAAGCACGAGAAATTCAAGAACATTATCTGTGATAACACTTTTTTTGTACAGGTAAGCACCAAACAGAGATATTATGCATAGCTTAATAATAGCGGCAGAAATGTTTATCATAAAAGTAATTATATCATAGTAAAAGGAAGAATTATATCACATCTTTTAAAGCGCAATAACCGCGTATGGCACCTGTCACCCAGCCTGTGGTTTATTGTGTAGTATCTGTGCCATGACAATCATTAAACGCTGAACATCAAACAAGATTGCTCTTGACCGCAGAAATAATAATAAGATTAAGAAAATTAAATAGAGAATGGTATATTATAGATGAAGTTATATTTTGCGTCTTTTCGTAAAGGTAAGACAAGGCGAAACCAACTACGAAAAGCGGCAAAATATTATTGGGAGTCTTATGTATTACAGAAAATATAAACGATACCGCAACAGCGGATAAATAAAAAGGGTATTTTTTTCTCAAAAGTTTAAAAAGAAAACCCCGGAAGAAAAACTCTTCAGCCACAGGCGCTATTATCACTGCTTCAAGAAAGAAAATGGCAACAAATAAAGGTTGTTTTAATTGTAAAAAAAGGGAAAGCGCCGGCTGTACAGTCGTACCTATGCCATAATTTCTTAGGATAAAGTCGTTTAAAAATGCTGCTACAATTATAACTGGCAAAGATGCGGTGTAAATTTGGATCGCAAAAAAGAAGGTTGTTTTGTTAAAATTCAAGCACAGCATGTCTTTTAAACGGCGGTAAAGCAATACAATTATAAAAATATTAAAGAAGAAATTAAGAATTAAAGTAGCGGGCAGCGGGTTTACCCGAATCTTCGATAAAACTAAGATGACTTGCAAAAAATACAAAGAAAGCAGAAGAGATAATACAATAAAGATAACTTTACTTGCGGCTTCGATATTTAAAGAAAATTCTTTATATTCCGCAGAAACATTATAAACCGGTTGTTTTTTCACTCTTTTTAAACTTAAAAAAATAATATTTATTAAACCTATAACAACTAAGACAAAAATTAAAATTCCAATACCAATAATAATATGTTGAGCCTGCGTGCCGGTTGCGGCAGTTAATGATTCCGGGCTAATTTGACTCTTTTGTTTAATACCGTAATTAGAGGATGAAAAAGGCAAGGTGTTTAATAAAATAACCAGCAGTAAGAAAACTATAGACAAATTAATATAAATGTTTGTTTTTTGCATTGTTTTTAAGGCCTATCGGCGTGGTTCAATTATATATTGATATTAACAATACGACAAGTGATTTCCATCTTTGTGAGGTTTTGGTAATTCTTAGCCAGTGGCAAGGGGTCAGCCTCATCGTGGTGAAAGCATGGCGTGGTTGATGCCTAAGAAGAAAAAAGCCTGCTCATCAGGCAGGCATCTTCGTCATCCTTTTATTCCGCAGTAGCGGAATATTTCTAAATATCCACCCTTTTAAGGTAAGCCCAAAAACGCACAAAGTGCGCTTTCCCCTAATACCGCAAAGTTATTTCTTATAACTCTAAATCAACCCAATTGTCAAAACTATTATTTTTTAACTGGCTTTTTGGCTTGTCAAAATAAACCCACCGCCCTCGGTAGTTTTTATCAGTATTGGTTACTATTCCCCCAAAAAGCTTTTTTCCTTTTTTATTTTCTTTCTGAATATATGTATAAAGTCCATCTATTCTGGCTCCTGCAACTTCACGTGTTATGCCACTTTTTGTGTCAAACAAACCGATCCGTCCATCTTTCAATTTAACAATAAAATCGACATAAAACGGTTTTTCTTCTCCGTTATTATAGGGAACAGCAAAGTAGGTTTGATCTCTATCGCCGTTTTTAAACCACCATTCTATATTTTTTGAATTCATCTCTAAAAAACCTATAAATGCTTTTTCGCTTTTCCATCTTTCATCGCTAAAATAAGGTGACATAATCGATTTTTTATACTCCATCTGCATATATTTTCCATTGTATCTTATAGCCTCTGGTATGTTCCATTTATTATCAAGAATGAGCTCTGGTTCGCGTTTAGATACTTCTTCACGATATTTTTCTTTTGCTTTGTTAATAACAGTCACGAAATATTGAATATTCTTATCACTCAATGTAGTCCTAATGGCCTCTTCCTCGTCCTCACCTCGTTTAATCTCTAATTCTAATTCAAAAAATTTATAAATTGCCTCTTTTACACGGCCAACCGATCTATCCTCTGGATAAAAAGGTGTTAAATTTTTTCTGACAAAATAATCAAATAAACGTTGTAAATCAAACCCACTTACGGTAATTGCTTTGTCGCCAGAAATTGTTTTTCCAGCTAATACATCTATATTTTCTGCTTTCCAATCATTAAAAACTTTTATATCTAATCTTTTTGCCTTTTTATCCATTTTCTTTTTTAAGCCATAATTCTTTGCTTCTTTTAAAAATATCTCTATAAATAAGGGTGCCAATCTTGTTTTTTCGCGATGGCGCTTTGAATGGCATGACAATAAATCAATAGATTTATATTCTTTGCACCTTGCACTGGTATAGATTGTAACGTAATCCCGAGCAATATCTTCTTTTATCTCAATATCGCTTAGATTAGTATATACATATCCATAATTTAAAATGTCTCGTTTATAATGTCCTTCATCGGGTTCTGGCATTCGCATAATTCTACCGACAGTTTGAATTGAGAATATTGGGCTATGCCATTCCCTGAATAAAGCTAATATTTGTGCACGAGGACAATCCCACCCTAAAGCAATCGCCTGCTTAAAAATTAAAACTTCGATAGCGCTATTTTTCTGCTCAACGTCCTCTTTGTTTACGTGTTCTCCGGATAGCCAAATTGCTAATTTTCCATTTTTAGTAGAAATCTTATACTTATCTTCTAGTAGCCTAATAACTCTATCCTTCATTGTGTCTTCCAGTTGTCCGATTCTATCCGGTAATTGAATAAGAACCAACGGATTAATTCCTGCTTTTTCTTTTTGAAATGCTTCCAGCAATTCTTTCCTCTTCTTAAGCGCAACATCAATTACTATTTCTTCGCTACTGCTTTTCAATCCAGAATCGATTTTTCCTTGCTTTATAATATTAATAAATTTTTCATTCAAGACCACTGCCTTTTTAATCATTCCTTCTATTTTCACATCTTCCAAATAAACATTTACCTTCTCATCACCTTCCAATACGGGCGTTGCTGATGCCTCAATAGTTAAACGTGGTCCTATCATTTGAATGAGTCCCTGCGAAATTTCGCTTGTTGCATGATGATGTGCTTCATCAATTACTAAAATTATCTCACGTCCATCTTCTTTGGTTCTTTCAAGTACCTTTGATAAATTAAAATCCTGTTCATTATCGCGAATATAAATATTATCGGCTCTATTTATACTCTCCCAATTAAAAAATAGGATTTCTTTTTCATCAATTTTTCTGTCGTCTAAATCTTCAAAAAATGAACATTTTAAAGCTCTGCTTTCTTTATAATAATCCTCTAGCTTAGCCCTACTTTGAATATGAAGTTGTCTAGGTGCTGTCCAAATGAAAGACAACCCTATCTTAATCTCTCTATCTTCTACCAAGCGTTTCAAAGACTCTGCCATCATTATTGTTTTTCCAGAGCCGGTTGGTGACTTAAAAACCAATTTTTTCTCGCCAGAATAAGCCAAAAGCTTCTTGGTCTTTTCTAGTAATTCATCAATTGCGTTCTCTTGGTAAGTTTTTAGTTGCATGGTTACTGTTCCTTAACAAATTTTAGTTTACGTTCTTCAAAAAACTCATAAAGGTCTATGCATTTAACATCGTAATTCGAGGCAACTATCGGTATCCTATTAGCAAGGTCTTTTCTTTCTTGAGTAATAATAGTGGCGCCTTCTGATTTAGCTAAGGCAATTAAGAAAGGATCTGCCTCTGGTTCGCCTGTTTGTAATTTCTTTTTATCAAGCAAATCGGGATATTTTTTCATAATATCTTGGCCGAACTGCCATATTTCTTGGTTAAGCGGAATAAAGAAATTTTTTTTATGCGATATTGCCCATTTCCTGAGCTGATCATTTTTACCTATATATTTTATTATTTCATCGTATACAACCGTTGTAGAAAAGATACCTCTCTGTTTAATAAGAGTTTCTATCTCATCCCAAATGGCCTGGTAGGTCGGTTTATCTTGAGGATGATATCTCATCAAATTTATCAAAACATCGGTATCAACAGCATAAGTATTTCCAAAGGCTAGCTTCATAACTTACATCGCCTCTTTAACTTTGGATATCTTATCAGCAGTGACGCCCAGATAATCAGCTAGCCCTATAGTATCGATTTTTTTGCGTTCATAAGCCTCAAAAGCCATAGAGGTATATTTCTTACCCCTCTCTTGGAGGCAGATTTTGATTTCATTTTTTTTACCTCTGCCAAAGGGTTCTTTATATTTGCTTTTCCATTCCTTATGTTTCTGAAGATAATATTCTCTAGTGGTTAAACCTAAAATCAATAATCTCCTTAAAATAACTTCTTTGCTAACTTTAAAATCCTGTGCGATGTCTTTCAGAAGATTATCGGTCCATTCTTTAGTTCTTGCGTTTAGTTTGACAAGTGGATGATTTAATAATTTATCTTTTGGCACTAAAAACGCTCCGGCAAAGTGATTGCAAAATTTCTCATGCGATATATCCGACTCTTCCAAATCACAGATACCGCCTTCTCGTAAGAGTAAATGGGCTAACTCGTGGGAGAGTGTAAAAATTTTGGATGACGTTTCAGTACTTCTTTTCAGCACAATCGCCAGAATGTCTCCATCAATCAGGGAAAATCCTTCTATTTCTTTATTCATTGTAATACTAACCTGGAATACTAATACCCCGTTATTTTCTAACGTTTTCATCCATTCATCCAAAGCGTCTTCTTTGGTAAAAGTAGAAGGAAACTCCTTGACTCCAAAATATGTTCTCATTTTTTCTGCCAAGGCTTCTGGATCGTCTGAAGGATTTGCCCTTATAGTTAGTTTTTTGGTTTCTTCACCTAATTCTTTAATTAATTCATTGGCGGAGTATTGAAAACGTCTGGCTTTGCGGATAGCCAGATATGTCTTAGGTTTGAGCAACCGCTTCTCTTCGATTTGACGAGTTCGGAAATCTTTTGGGAAAGGAGCTTCCATAGGAGGAGTAGATAATAAAAATGCACTTAACGGCCTCTTGTAAATCGTTGATAGCCTTTCAATCTGAGTGAAGGTGGGTTTTACCTCGCTATCTTTTTTCTCCCACTCTTTTATAGTGTCTGTGGTTACGCCTTTTATCTTTTTAGCAACTTCATCTATGCTCATTCCTATACTTTCTCTGGCCCAAGTGAGAACGGTTGGTTCTACTGAAACATGGAATGGTTTAGTAGGCATAGTTATTTTCTCCTCTTTACTGCCTTTATTTTTATATGTGTTCGCATCCAATAAATAATCTATGACTCACTTAAATATTCTCCTATAAACCCTTAGAATCGCTTCTGGGATAGGGGATAATTTGATCTTTTGTTTAATGTCCATAAATTCTTCATCGAAAGTTTCATCACTTAAAGAGAAAACATATACGCTAAACTTACCTTTGATATTTTTAATAGCAGTCTTAAACTCTGTGATTGCCAATTGATCAAAAATTATGCCTGTATAATGGTTGCTATTTTTAAAAATTTTAAAATTACTTTTATCTAAAATCTTTTCAAAAGTATCTTCTTTAAGACAAAGCATCTCTGTAGCTTCTTCAGTCAATTTCTTTTTGTTTTTATCCGTGGGGTCAGCATCAACAAAGTCTGTCCGGAAATATTTCAAATTGGCCGGTATACCAGTAATATCAGGATAATCTTTGTGGCCTTTTATGACTCGTTTTATTCTCGGATAACAGACGCCTTCAGCAATTTTATTTTCATTATTCGTACAAAGGATAAATCTACGCTGTCCATTGTCTTCTTTATTAAGAAACATTACAGCATGCCCTGTTGTACCAGAACCAGCAAAATAATCTAAAATGATGGCGTTCTTCCGCTCGTAGAGTATAGGGGCAATGCAATCATATGTATTAAATAAAGATTTAGGGAAATCAAAGTTCATATCGGACACTAATGCATGCACCAACTTAGTACCATATTCATTTGAATCATATCTGCTATCTTGCCAGACTGTCCGAATTGTTCCAAAATCTTTGCCAATTTCAATCTCGTACCCTTTGGGCGTCTCTTTTACCCGCAAGAGGTGCTTAACAGATTCAATGGATTGCCTTGCGTAGCGCCATTTCCGTTCAATTCCTTGGCGATCTATAGGGTAAACATAAAACTTTTTGCCGTCAGTGATCGTTTGACTCTTAGGATGGAAACTATTTTTTGATACATCGCCGAAACCAACTATCTTCCCTGATTTCGCAATTATCGGATAGAAGCAATTACGAGCATCTGTTCGTAGCGACTCCCCTCCGTTATCTCTAAGATTCCTCCAATCGACATCTTCTGGCTTAATCTTCCGTGAACCAATTACTTTTAGCCCTTTGCGAAAAACAAAATATGCATATTCATGCGTATAGGAAAAATTATTTCCCTGTATGCCTCTCGGATTATGGACGATTGTAACACAGTGTATTTCATAACCGTAAAATATTTCTTCTAACAATGTTCCTAAGTGATGAAACTCATTATCATCGATAGCGCAAATCAAAACTCCATCTGGTCTTAATAGATTCTTTGCAAGTTGTAGCCGTTTCGACATCATACTGAGCCATTTGCTATGACGATAGCTATCGTTTATATCGACATAATCATTATTATATTTCCAATCTCTTGCGCCTGTATTAAACGGCGGATCAATATAAATAACATCAATGATTCCCTTGTGCGTGTAATTTAAAACCGACAAGGCGTGATAATTATCTCCCTCAATTAAAATATTAGTTGGATTGAGATGATTGCAAGTAACTTCTTTTTCTTTCACATTAACCAATACTGGCAATTTAATTTTACAAAGCTCCGCCACGTCCTCTGGTTTATCTTCCCAAGCCAAACCGTATTTCTTTTTCTTTTTTAACTCGTGCTTAAGCCGTTTTATTTCGGCCAATAATTTTTCTTTTTCTGATATCTTAATCATTTTAGACATATTTCTGTAGTAATCCTTTATCCTTGAAACTAAAAAACTTATCTTTCACAACAATAATATGATCTATAACCTCGATACCCAAAAGTTTTCCTGCCGCTACTAATCTTTTAGTAATTTCTAAATCATCTTCTGAAGGCTCAGGATCTCCTGAAGGATGATTATGAGCTAAGATAACTTGCGCAGCAAGATTTTTAACAGCTGGTTCAAAAACTTCTCGTGGATGTACTAAATTTGCACTAAGAGACCCTACGGAAATAACTTCCTTTTTTATTTCTTGATTGCGACTATCTAAATAAAAAATAACAAAATGCTCTTTCTTGTTGTCGCGTAAATCTCTTAATTCTTTCCATACATCTTCTGACTTCAGATATAGATTCGAGACTTTATCTTTGAGTAATCTTTTCCCTAATTCGAAACAGGCAAGAATTTGACACGCTTTAACTGGCCCGAGTCCAGAAAAACCTCTCATTTGACTGAAGGTTAAGTGTGGTAGGTTTTCTGCTTTAAATTTCTTGAGTATCTTATTTGCTAAATCAATTACGTTTTCGCCTTTTCTGCCTGACCCCAGTATTATCGCTAAAAGTTCTGTATTTGAAAGCCGCCCTGATCCATATTGCATTAGTTTTTCTCTCGGTCTCTCAACTTTGGGTAAATCTTTAATTTTTACTTTATAGGGTTGCCCCATATTATTTTCTTTTGTTTCTGCCTATCAATTCGTCAACGGACACGTCAAGAGCATTAGCAATCTTAACCACTGTTGTTATTGTCGGTTCCTTCGCCACACCCGATTCTATTTTAACGAGGGTAGCTGTAGAAATATCTGCCAGTCTCGCTAATTTTTCTTGAGCCAAGCCCTTTTTAATTCTTAATCGTCTTATATTTTCAGCCAGCATTTATTTGTTCCTTGACAATATGATATAAATGTATTAGTATAAATATATTGATATAATACTTTAATACTATTTAGCCTTAACTCATTGTATTATAAATTCTTAAAAAAATAAAGTAAATTTTCATGATAGAAAAATGCAAAATATAAAAGAATTTTTCGGCGGCGGCGAATATATATATTTTCTTAATACCTTTTTAAGATTTTTGCGAGGGAGATGACGCAGGGCGACTTTGCGGGCGAACCGAAACCCGCAAAGGAGAACGGTAGCCGAATGCTTTCGCATTAGCGAACACCTTCGGCTGTGTAAAAGGTTCAGACTTCGTCCCCTATACACCGTTGTTTATTCTCTGGGAAAGATAGATTAAAGACCTCTCGCTTCGCTCGAGGTCCGTTTTCCTTTCCCGAAGGGAAAGGAAAACGGAGAGGGGGAGATTCGAACTCCCGGTCCAAGTTTAACCCCGGACTTCCGATTTCGAGTCGGACCCATTCAACCGGGCTCTGGCACCTCTCCAAAAGATTGACGGTGTATATTCTTTTGATCTGTAATCCGCTTATGGCGGATGAGAGATATTATTTGTGACTCTTTCGTAAATTGTGTGATTTTGGCATAACAAAAATAGCCCTTTTTGCTTGCTTATGAGGCCTTCAGAGCCCATTGTTATTTTTTAGCTTTATCTATCGTTACATAGAATCCGCGGCTCGTTAGCCCCGCACGCCT
>JBDRDJ010000011.1:0-71503 GCA_043820815.1 Candidatus Omnitrophota bacterium | reverse complement strand
GATAGTGTAAACTATTATTCGCAAATTCTAAATGAGCTGATTGACAGATAAATAAAAAAGGCATATCCTCAAAAAGGTGTGTAATCGCTAAATAACAACCTTTTTAACAAGGAGGATATGCCGTGAGAAGATCTGTTAATTTTTCTAAGGATAACTTACCAGTACAATGGCAATATGTAAACAGGAATTTACGAGAAATGGGCCTATGGGAATTAGTAGAGAAAAGAGTGAAAAATACAATAAAAGGTACTATTGAAACCATAATATGGGAAGAATACAACCTAGTATTGGCCAGGAAGAAACATCAACGGTTAAACGGGGCTACCGGCTATCGCAGCGGGTCATACCTAAGAAGCCTGTCAACAACGCATGGTAGAGTAGATAACTTACGGATGCCAAAGTCTAAAGGGTTGAGAATAAGGTATAATTGCCTAGGAGCATATCAACGCAGGCAGAAATCATTTGATGACCATATATTGAAGGCAATGATATTAGGTTTAACCGGCCGCAAGCAGAGGAGATTTTTTCAATCATTTATCGGTGACAGCGTATCACATACAACTGCTTCAAAGATAATGAACAAGATATCTTATTTAGTAAATCACTATAGAAATATGCCTTTATTGGACGAATATGAATACTTATACCTAGATGCAATATGGATACATGTAAAGGAGATGAATATCAAAAATAGGCCTATTCTGATAGCTTTAGGGGTAAAAGCAGACGGCAGCAAGCACATATTAACCTTTAAATTGGCTAAATCTGAATCTGAGGCTGAATGGTTAGGATTGATTAATGATTTATACCGGCGCGGGGTAAAAGGATATAGTTTGAATTTAATAATATCTGATAACTGCCCAGGATTAAAAAGTGCTATAAACTATGTCTACCCTTATGTTGCCTTGCAACTGTGCACAGTACATAAATTACGTAATATCTTAAGCAAGATACGCAATAAACCTCAGAATCGTAAGAAAATAATGCGCCAAGCCTGTAAGATATTTAAAGCCAAGACTAAACAAGAAGCTATTAATCGATACAACAGATTTCTAAAGGAGTGGGCTGGTAAAGAGCCTGGAGTAATCCGGACTATTAAAAAAGACATTGAATATTACTTCACATATTTTAATTTTCCAGCAGATAAACGAAACACATTAAAATCAACAAACCCTTTAGAACGAATTAATAGAGAGCTGCGTAAAGTAAGCCGCAGATATGGATATTTCCAAAACCAACGCAGCCTGGATATATTTACTTATTTAACCCTTAAAGAAGAGGGGCTCATTCTAGATAGGGCTTTTGAGGATGCGCCAAGCACAAAACAGAAAAATGCTTCTTTAGAGTTTGCGAATAAATCTTGACAGTACTGGATAATGAAAAAAGTTTATCTTTACCATTAATTTGATATAATATAATTTAGTTAGCGGCTTGGCACAATTAAATAATAAAAAGTTAATAAATTATGCTTACCTTTTGGAATCAAAATCAAGAAAAAGATTTTTTCATAAAGTCCCTAGAGTTCGCTGCACCAGAACAACTTTTCTGTACTACTAAAGACAAAAAACTTTATGCTTATTGGCCCAAAAATTATAAAGGGCAGAAAAACACTCTCCAAAGCAGGAATACTTTAATTGGGAAATATACTGAAAGATGGACAGCTGATTTATTTAGTGATATAGCGGAAACAATCGGGGGCTATTCCGTACAAGGTGTTATCTCTGAAGAGATAGGGTTAACGAAACAATCTCCGGCCGACGTTGCTGTTTGCAAAACAAAAGAGATAGTACAAAACCCGAAAAATATTCTGATGATCCTTGAAGTTAAAATGTCCATTGTTTGGAATTGGGAATTCATTCCGAAAGGCAAAGAGAAATTTGATCTAATTTGCATTGGTGATCATAAAACACATCAAGGGAATCCCGGCCTTTTAAGATCAGATACGATGTTGAAAGCCATCGGGAAAAGTATCAATGTTAGAGTATCGAGTTTCTCAGCGTGCAAAATTCCAATCGTTATCATCGGTAACACACCTATAACTAAAAATTATTATGAAAAAGTGGACCACCTTAAAAGAAACGGAATTATTCAAGGTTTCTGGTCAGTAAATCCAAAACCATTAGGCAATGATTGCGAGAATCTTAATAATACACCACATAAAGGATTCCGTAGATTCGATAATTATGAAGAATTAAAGCAAAGCGCTTCAAAGATTTTAACAGAAGATAAAGAATTCTTCTCAGGTATGCAGAAGAAAAAGCGGCTAGGGGAAATTATTGAGATAGCAAACCGAGAATCTACCTTCGAGGCAAAAGCTCAACGATTTTTGGAACTTTTACGTCAGAACGATGAATAACAATAATTTTATGAAACAACAAACTAGCTACAAAAAAAGAAAAAACGGGACACAAACCAGCTCTTTCGGTACGCCAGGCCGGTTTAATCATGATTCTTCAAAATTTTATAATAGCAAACTATATGCGGGGGTGAACCAAGGGGAAAGCGTAAGCTATACCGAAAACGTTATCGCCTTCAAAAATATTAATAAAGTTTTTTGTAAAAGCAGTGAAGCAATGAGCGAGCTCCCGAAAAATAGTGTTCATCTAATGGTTACTTCGCCGCCTTACAATGTTGGCAAAGATTACGATGATAATTTATCATTAAAAGAATATAGAGAGTTATTGAAAAAAGTATTTAAAGAGACCTATCGAGTTTTAGTACCTGGCGGTAGAGTTTGCATTAACATCGCTAATTTAGGAAGAAAACCATATATACCACTGCACAGTTTTATCATTGAAGATATGCACGATATCGGTTTCTTAATGCGGGGGGAAATTCTTTGGGATAAAGGCTCAAGTGCAAGTTCATCTACGGCATGGGGGAGTTGGCTCAAAGCGAATAACCCGGTATTAAGAGATGTGCACGAATATATTTTAATTTTTTGTAAAGAAACCTTTAGCCTTAGAAATCTCTATAAGAAAAAAAGCACTATCTCCAAAGAAGAATTTCTCGAGTATACAAAAAGTGTCTGGCATTTTTCAGCAGAACGAGCAAGTAAAGTAGGCCATCCTGCTCCTTTTCCTGTTGATTTACCATACCGTCTAATTCAACTCTATACATTTGAAGAAGATGTTGTTCTCGATCCTTTTGCTGGCAGCGGCACGGTTTGCATAGCAGCATTAAAAACCAAAAGGAAGTATGTTGCCTATGACATCGATAAGAAATATTGTGAGTTAATAGAACATAGGGTGAAACGATATATGCAAGAGGAAACAACTATATTTTCTAAATAGCGAGAGTGTACCTGTGGCAAACTTTACTGTCAGCGCAGTCATTAACCATAACGCATATCTTAAGTGGTTTTATTGGTACAGTATTGCTTCATGCCGGTAGGCGAACACTAACTTTCGGTAGACAAAACTCCGCTATAATTCTTATTTATTTTACCCGCTAAGACGCCAAGCTCGCAAATACTATTATTTTTGGAGGTTTTAAAGAGCATTATTCTGATAATCTAAAGGTTTAGGCTGTCAAAGTCTTTTGCAAAGATACATCTTTTGCCTAAAGGCCTTAATTCTTTTCTTATTCTCCCATATTCATTTCTGTTCATCAGCAAGAAATGAATGGGAATCAGCCTTGTATGCGTTAAATGCTCAAGGCTTAAGGCTAAATCTTTTGCGCAAGTATGTATCTTGTATAATTTAGAGTGCTTTCTGAAGTAATAAGAAGAAGCAGTGCAGTCATGAATAAGATAATCGGCTAAGCTTGCCTGTTTTATAATATTATCTGATAAAGCCGTATCAGAACTATACAAGAGGGTTTTTTTTCCAAAATCAAATCTAATTCCGAAAGAGCTTCTTACGTGTTTATTTCTAATTGCCGAGAGAATAAGAGATTTGCTTTGGTAAAATGAAGATTTGCCGAATACGTTAATTAAGCTGACTGCAGGGTAATGTTTTCTATTCAAATCAAATATCTTAATTAATTTATTTATAATCCTGATGCATGAAGAATTGGTAAAAATATTAAGTATCTTATTGAAATATGCCTGGGTGTGAATAAGTGAAACGAGTCCGTAAATATGGTCGGGGTGCTCGTGAGTTATTATTATATTTCTTAACTTCCTAAAATCATAGCCTGCTTTAAGAAGTTTTTGACAAATTGACCCGGGGCAGTCTATGAGAAATGTTTCTTTTTTGCCGGTAAAAAGAAAAGAGGTATTATCGCGGCCTTTAGTAGGAATACTTGATGAAGTCCCTAAGAATACTACCTTTGCCATAATTTCGTTTTGCGTTATGCGTTTTGCGTATTGCGTTTTCTTTTTTACGCATTACGCACAACGCAATACGCAAAACGAGAAATGCGAGGGAGGGGAGTTGAACCCCTACGGTATCTCTACCGCTAGCCCCTCAAGCTAGTGCGTCTGCCAATTCCGCCACCCTCGCAAAATATTCAAAGGGAGAATATATATATCACAGAATCATAATTCTTTCAATACATAATAAATCAAATATCAAAAATTAAAAATTAAAATGACAATGTAAAAATCAAAATTTTAATATTTAAATCTAAACATTTTGAATTTTTATTTGTTATTTTAATATTTACATTTTGATTTTTGATATAACAATCGGACATGCCTATATAACTTCCAGATCACCCCAGAGATAAATCTTTTTGTTAAAAGCGATTATAATTCCGTCTATTAAAGGGCTGTCTTGGGCATCCTTTAAAACAACGCCGGCATCTTCTTCTCTTTTGATCCGGTTTGAAAGGGCTGTTGCGAAACCATCGGCGGCAATTGAATCTTTAGCAATAACAGTAACAAGGTCAGTTTTTCCGAAATTCAGGCTGTGCCCGATAGTAGATGACGAAGATGCTATACCAAAAGGCCCGCTTCTCTTTTTAACCTTAATTGTTATTTCATCCGGCTTAAAATTACTTCCCAGATAAACCCCTATTTCTTTATCTTCGGTAATTTTTAAGAATAAATCTCCTCCATTCTCAATTATAACTTCATTTACATGCTTTATTATTTCCATGCCTACGTAGTGAGAAATTGCCCCTGCAACGGATGCAAAAGGGCCGATGCCGGTGTATCGAGAACATTTGAGCATATCCTGGACAATTAAAGGGGCTGTGCCATCAGTATCAATCGGTGAAAGAGAAGATTGAAATTGCGGCCTTTTATCTATATAGGCTGCTATTAAATCATAGTGCTTTACCATTAAATCCTTTACATATTGTTTGTCGATTGGTTTATCTGTGCACAAGAGAATATCGCTTTCCTTATAGTAAATTTCCATCTTATAATCTGAATGGGTAGCATTTCTATAAAACCTTTCTTGGTACATATTATTTTACGGGCGGCCGCCCTTCGGGAATACTCAGGGTTCCCTTCGGTCACAAGGGCCGCCCCTACTTTCTGGTTATTAGATTCGTGGTAATTCGTGATTTAGCGGTGGTAATCCAAGACCACTATCTTTTTGAAGTGGAATGAACTTACTCCCGTGATTCTAATACCCTTAGTATTAAAATCCCCAAGGGTGACCCAACCATGTTATTTTCATTCCCTAACCACCTCCAAAGATTTAAAAAGGCGGGGTTATGCCTTTTATGGCCTTGTAAATTATTTTTGTGCTGTAATACTTTCTAATATTTCCCTCGATATTCCTATGTCAACAACATAAATTTTCCCGCAACAAGAAGGGCCCTGATTAACAAAAAAACCATTTTTGGGAGCAATAAATGTAACTGTATAATCTGCTTTTACGGCCTCGCCAAGAACTATACCTCCATCGGGAGACAGCCCTGAGGGAATATCACAGGATACAACAGTTTTTGCGCTTCCATTTATTATGCGAATAACCTTTTTGTAAAAAGGTGAAACCTCACCCTTTAAACCTATACCTAGAATACCTTCGAGAATATACTCGCATTCTTGGGTTAAATCGCGTAAGCTATCTATATTATCAGGCGTTAATGGTTTTACCTTAATACCTGCCGCTTCTAAGATCAGTTTTTGAGAACACGATTCTTTTCCTAGCGGCTTTTCTTCTAAGGTAACAACCGCCGTCTTATATCCTCTGCTTGCCAGTTTACGGGCACAGCTTAAGACATCTGCGCCGTTATTGCCTCTTCCTGCAACAACGAGCACTTTACTTCCCATGTTGAGGGCATCGATTGCTGAAAATAGATTGCTTGAGGCATTCTCGATTAAAATCCATTCCTCTAAGCCAATCTGCTTTGCTTTTTCTTCGAGCCTGCGTATCGCATCAACCGGCAAGCTCAACTTAGCTAAATCATCCCGGTTATCCCGGCTATCTATATTTTTTTTACATGCCATATCCAAAAAGGTAATTTTTAGTTAAGAAGTAATTGGGGGAGTTTGGTCCTATTTAGTTACTTTCGTCGAGGTTTCCCTTTTTCTTAAACAGATCGAGAAATCTGTCTTCGTATTCCTTATAAACATTCCACCGGTCAAGTTCTTCTTTAAGTTTACTGGCGAAAGTAATGTCACTCCTGGAAGCTTCGAAGAATTTCTCAATCTTTTCCCTTGCCGATTGAGGAAGTTTGGTATACGCGGATAAATCTTTTTTTATTCTTGCGATATCTTCATCGCTTAAAGGAATGGGCCCCTGTTGCGGAGCATCTCCTTTTAGATAACTTATAAGTTTATCGATTTCCTCCTCAAAAAATTTAGCCTTCTCTATTAGGGGAGAAAAATTTAATTTCAAATTGAGATGCTTATCTAAAACCTTGAGCACGTTAGTGCTTGCTTTTGGATTCTCAATCTGCACCGTATAAAAAGGAATTTCTCCCAGCAAACATGCACCGGGCAGTTTTTTATGCTTTGCTAACCCTAAAATAATGCCGTTTAGCCCGCTTATTTGACCGTCGCTAACCGCTCTTAATTCAAAATCTTTAAAATCACCCAGAACATCTTTATGCGTTGCGGCGATCCAAACAGCAGGTTCAGCCTTATGGTCAATTGGTTCAGGCTTGGCGGCAAAAGTAAAAATAAACTTTGCATTGTATTTCTTAACAAAATTTATAATAGTTTCCGAAAGAGCCTGCGCATGCTCTAACGGAGGCTGAGCTTCCCCTAAAAAAAGAATAATATCAGGCATGCCTTTAGCTTTTGCGTAATAAAACAGGCCGGCCGGCATAGATGGAAATTCAAGGACACCATTCTCCACTACAACGGCGGCGGGCTTAAAGAAATCACCCGCTTCAAGTTTCGCAAACATTTTAAAGCCTAACACTTCCCTTAGGAATAAACCTATACGGTAAGCAACCTCGCCCATTCCCGGCCAAACTGCGATAAAAAACGGTTCTTTTAATTTAGGTGTAGCGATTTCCTTTATCATTATTTATACTTTACCACAATTTTAAGTTTTAACCAGAAAAATACTACTGCGTTTTCCCGGTTAAAACTATCTTTAAAAATTTCTTCTTGCCGATCTTAACCACAACGCCTTCGGCGGGAATCTTAAGAGTATGCCCGGTTAAAACGGTTGCGGAAATACTGCCGGCAATATTTACAATAGAAATACCGCCTTGCGCCAATAAGCGCCTGGCTTCATTTTTTGAGCCCACTATTTTGTTTTCAGATAAAACTTCTATCACATCGATATCGGCGAACTTAGCCTCATACACGGGAATTTCCCTGGGGATTTTCTTTTGGGAAAATACACTTTCAAACTCGATTTTCTCTTTTTGGGCAAGAGCTTGCGTATGATACAAAGAGACAATTGTCTCTGCTAAAAACATTTTCGCATCTTTAGGGTGCATGGCTTTAACCTCTTTAATATCGCAATCGGTTAACAGGCGGAAATATTCCCACATGGCACAATCAGAAATACTCATCAATTTGCCGAACATGCTTTTAGAATCCTCTGTTACCCCTACATAATTGTTTAACGACTTGGACATTTTATTAGTTCCGTCTAAACCTACAAGCAGCGGCATGGTAACGACACCTTGGGGCTTTTGCCCAAAAACATCCTGAAGGTGCCTGCCCACGATAAGATTGAATTTCTGGTCCGTGCCTCCGAATTCGATATCCGCCTCAAGTTTAACGGAATCATAACCCTGAATGAGAGGATAAACCAGCTCAAGGATAGTAAGCGGGCGGTTTTCTTTCATTCTCTTTGAAAAATCGTCTCTTTCGAGCATCCTGGCAACAGTATAACATGAAAGCAAAGAAAGAAATTCCGAAACCGAAATACCTTTATACCAAGTACTGTTATAAATTACTTTTGTTTTACTTTTATCTAATATTTTAAAGACCTGGTCCGTGTATGTTCTTGCATTATCTTTTATTTGTTCCTCTGATAATACCGGGCGAAGAGCGGATCTTCCGGACGGATCTCCGATTTTAGCGGTAAAATCGCCTATTATAAGATAAACGCAATGGCCTAAATCCTGCAATTTTCTTAATTTTCTTAAACATACTGTGTGGCCAAGATGAATATCACGGGCGGTAGGGTCGAAACCAATCTTTAACTTAAGGGGCTTTTTAGCGGTAAGAGAATTCTGGATCTTTAACAGTAGTTCGTCTTCGGCAATAAGGTCAACACTATTATCCTTTATTGCATTAAGGTGTTTAAGTGCTTCGCCGTTCACCTGTTTTACCTTTGCATTATTCGCAAAAGACTCCTTATTTACCCCGTTAGAAATGTAATTTCTAACGGGGTTTAGCTGTAATTAAAGTTGCTGTCAGTGATAATGGACTGCCTAAAGGTCATCACTGCAAATCATCGCTTGAGCCGTCTGTTTTTGTAGAAAGGCCGATTTTCGCTGATCCGGGATCTATCTTTATTATCTTTACCTGCACTTTACTCCTCGGAATCAGTTTCTCAGCCAACTCTTCGTCGATTTCCGAGGCAAACACCAAACCTTCCAGGCCGTCGTCAATCTTAACAAATGCTCCGAACTTGGTTACTTTGAGCACTTCCCCTTCTATAACCATACCGACAGGAAACTTCTCCAGTATATCAGGCCAGGGGTCATCTTTAAGCTGTTTAACACCCAGAATTATCCTTTTGTTGGACCTGTCAATTCCCAAAACCTTAAAATCGTAATTATGGCCTCTTCTTAACGCCTCTTGGGTCCGGCTTATTCTCTTGGTCCAGGATATATCTTCGTTATAAATAACCCCCTCGAGGCCGTTGTTTAGTTCAACATAAGCGCACCCTTCTCCATAACCGGTAACCTTTCCGTCTGTCACCGAATCAATAGTTACTGTATTCTCAGCTTCGTCCCAGGGGTCTTTCTCAAGTTGTTTTATGCTCAAGGAAATTTTTCTTTCACGAGGCTCAACGCCAATAACCTTAGCTTCAACAGCATCGCCTATCGCAAACATCTCAAATAGGTTTATAAATCGTTTTGCCCAGGATACTTCACTTATGTGCACTAATCCTTCAATTCCTTTTTCCAGCTCAACAAACACGCCGTAATTCTGAATATTGGTAATCCTGCCTGTTACGGTAGATGAAACCGGATACTTACGGTCTATCTCCATCCATGGATCAGGCGTTGTCTGCTTCAGCCCCAGAGACACTTTTCCTTTCTCTCTGTCAAAAGCCAAAACAATAACCTGTATCTCATCGCCAACCGCAACAACCTCTGAAGGATGCGTGATCTTTTCCAGCTCATATCAGCGATATGAAGAAGCCCGTCTACACCTCCTAAATCAACAAAAGAGCCGAAATTAGTAATGCTTTTGACTTTTCCCTTGACCTCTGTGCCTGCTTTGAGCTCTTCCCAAATCTTTTTCCTTTGAATCTCACGCTCAATCCGCACGGCGTCTTTGCGCGAAAGGATAAAATTACCTTTGGCCTTATTCATCTTAACAATCTGGAAATAATATTTATTGCCTTCTATTTCGTTAGGGCTCATATTCCTAAAGGACGCAAGGCTCTGAGGCAAGAAACCTTCAACCCCGAAAGTGCTCACCATGTAACCGCCCTTAACGCGGCGGGTAATTGTGCCTTCAACAAGGTCTTTCTCTTTATATGTATCGACAAGGGTTTGCCACCCCTTTGTTTCGTTGGCTTTCTTAAATGAAAGTACGATCTTTCCTTCCTCATCCTCAACATTCTCAACGTATACATCGATTTCGCCCAATTCATCAATGGATGAACCTCTGAATTCTTCGCGGGGAATCATGCCCTCAGATTTGTAACCAACGTCAACGATGACATCTCTGGTGGTAGAACCGATGACTTTCCCTTTAACAATCTCGCCTTCGGTTAATTCCTTGATAGTTTCGTAGTATGCATTTTGCAGTTCTGTTAAGACTTCTTCCATGTTTTGCTTGTTCCTCCTTGAGTAAGGCCGCAATTTATGGCTGCGCTTCGCTTGCCAAAAGATACTGCCTCATTTAAATTTTTAGAATTATCTCCTAAATAGCTGCCTTTGTCAATAACAAAAACGTTAGACGCAGATAGCCGCAGGTGCATTAATCTGCATCCCTAAAGGGACTTTATCTTCTCAATAACTTTAATTGAAATATCCCGGTAACTGTCGGATTCTTTTATGTTATCAACTTTATCAAAAACTAACCTGATTTTGCCCGGTTTCAATCTAAGGAGTTTTTTGCCGGCGGGAAGAATTTCATCAGTCCCGTAAATTTTACAAGCAACAACACCAACCCCTGATTTCTTGCAAAGAAAACCTACGCCATCGTTAAATACATCATACGAATGCTTTCGGGTCCCTTGAGGGAAAATAAGCAAAGGCTTGCTCTTAAGCGCCTTTAGGGCGGTTTTTATGGCACGGATATCTGTTTTACCTCTTCTTACCGGTATCACATTTATAGAGCGCAGGATAAAAGCAAGAATCCCGCTCTTCTTGAACAGCTCCTCTTTCCCGAGAGAAAACATCTTTGCCTTAAGAATCACACCGATAAGCGGCGGGTCAAGATAGCTTAGATGGTTTGAGGCTATAATACACGGGGCTGTGCCGGTAATATATTCTCTACCTTCTACTTTTACTCTTAAAACCGGCACGAATAAAATAAAAAACAGAAATCGTATAAAACTATAAATCATTGATCATTCTTTTTCCAAGGCCAAGCAGTCTGTCTGCTTCCTTTTGGCTCTTTGCCTCAGCGTATACACGGACAATCGGTTCGGTTCCCGACTTTCTAAACATTAACCAGCAGTCCCTTGCTATTAGTTTTATACCGTCAAGAGTATTGATTCTTTCAACTTTTTTCCCGCAGATATTATCAAGAAGTTTAAGGCTTTCTAAGCCTTTCTTCAGGCTCTTAGCTGGGACCGATATCCGGCTATAAAACCAGCGGCCGTAAGATTTATAAAAATTTAAAAGGACTTTATCCAAGTCTTGCCTTGTAAAAGCAAGCATTTCTAAAAGAAGAAGGAAAGCGCAGGATGCGTCACGCTCGGGTATGTAGCCGCGAAAACCAATGCCTCCGGCTTCTTCTCCGCCCACACATATAAGATTTTCTTTAAACAGGCTGGAAAGATATTTAAAGCCCACGGGAGTCTCATAGCAAGCGGCCCCCAAAGAAAGCGCGACTTCATCTATTACGTTGCTGCCTACGACTGTTTTCCCGATGCCTCCTTTTTCTTTACGATTTTTTATCATGTGAATTGCCAAAAGAGGAAGGAGCACCTGCGCGTTAATATAGTTACCCTTAGAATCGATAATAGCAATCCTATCGGCATCGCCATCCAAAGCAACCCCCATATCGTAGCCTTCTTTTTTTACTCTCCCCATTAATCCTTTTAAGTTTGACTCAACAGGCTCGGGATGTATACCGCCAAATGAAGGGTTAAATTCATTATGTATATAATCTATTGACAACCGGCTCCCACCGATAACCTTCTCGATAAAACTGCCGCCTGTGCCATACATGGTGTCTATGAGAATCCTTGCTTTAAGCTTCCTGATGTTTAAGATATCAACAAAACTCTTAAGAAAATCAACATAAGAAGCGGTTAAATCCTTAATTTCAAACAATCCTCTTTCTTTTGCTTCTTTTAGCCCGATAATTTTAGGCTTTTTCTTATTCAGCAATTTCTCGACCTTATCTGTGATGCTCTTGTCCGCAGAACCGCCCTCTTTAGTCTTAATCTTCAATCCGTTAAAATTAGCGGGATTATGCGATGCCGTAAGCATAATTCCTAAATCATACCTGTCATGCAGGCCATGAAAGCTCACAACCGGCGTGGGGATATATTTATCTGATAAAACAACCTTAATATTATTAGCCGCTAAAACCAAGCCAACTGTCTTTGCAAACTCAGCCGATAAAAACCGTGTGTCATAACCGATAACGACTTTCTTCTTTTTGTTCTTTATTTGGTTATTCAGATAATCAGAAATAGCCTGAGATACAATTTTTATATTTTCAAAAGTAAAATCCTCTGCTATGACGGCGCGCCAGCCGTCTGTTCCGAATTTAATCATTTTTTTTCTCCATTATAACCATGTAGAGACGCGATTAATCGCGTCTCTACATGTACAATTTATGTTTATTAATATAATCAAGGACGTTATCGCGCACAAAATATTTTGCAGATTTACCCTGCTGTAGAAGCTTACGAATTTGCGATGAAGAAATCCCGATCTGGCTTATCTTTAGTTCAATAAAACCGTCTGTTTTATCCAAAGGGCAAATTTCTCTTTGAGCAACAACGATTTTTACATTCTTTTTAATAGTTTCGAAATCCTTCCATTCTGCAAAATCACGAGCCAGCTCTGAACCAGCCACAAGAAAAAATTCATAGCCGGGGTACTTCTTCCTTAATTGCTTAACCGTATCTACGGTAAAAGATACGCCTTTTCGCTCAATTTCGATATCTAAAACCTCAAAACAGGGCTCTCCAATGATAGCGAGTTTAACCATCGCATAACGGTGGTTAGCTGAAATATTGTCGTTTACTTTATGCGGGGGCGTGTTTGTAGGGATAAAAAAAACTTTATCGAGCTTTAATGCCTCAAGTGTTTCCCTGGCTAAAACCAGATGCCCTATGTGCGGCGGGTTAAATGTCCCTCCTAATATACCTACTTTCATAAAATAATTACGGCGATTAGTTACGGGCAGAGACAAGCCCTGCCTCTACTATGTACGGATCTGCCCGTTTCCGTAAACCACATATTTATAGGTAGTAAGCTCCTCGGCCCCCATAGGGCCTCTGGCGTGAAGCTTATCCGTTGAAATTCCGATTTCCGCTCCTAACCCAAATTGATACCCGTCGCTAAAGCGCGTTGAGATATTGGAAAAACAACAGGCAGAATCTACTTCCCTTGTGAACTTGGAAATATTGGCGATATTCTTCGTGATGATTGCGTCTGTATGCTTTGAACCGTAACGGTTTATATGGTTTATCGCTTCATCAACATCTTTTACGACTTTTATCGAAACTATCAAATCAAGGTATTCCTCACTCCAATCTTTTTCCTGGGCTTTTTTTACCCTCTTTAATATTTTGCGTGTTTTTGTATCGCCGAGCATCTGAACTTTATATTTATCGAATTCACTCTTAAGCAAAGGCAGAAATTTAGGCGCGGTTTTCTCGTGTATGAGTATGGTTTCAACGGCGTTACAAACCGAAGGCCTCTGGACTTTGGCATTAACGCATATATCTAATGCGGTTTTAAAGTTTATATTTTTATCGATAAAAATATGGCACACGCCTTTGTAATGCTTAATTACGGGAATCCTTGAAAGCTCAACAACTTTCCTCACCAAAGCTTCGCCGCCTCTGGGTATAACCATGTCAATATAATCATTCTCCTTAAGAAGCAAATCTACTGCCCTGTGAGCTGTTTTATCAACAAGAAAGAAAGGGATAAAATCTATGCCGCTCTCGGATACCGCCTTAAGCAAAACATTATATATCGCTTTGTTGGAATGCAGTGCATCTTTGCCGCCTCTTAAAATGCCCGCATTGGATGTTTTGAACAAAAGCCCTGCGCAGTCGCTGGTAACATTAGGGCGGGCTTCATAAATTATAAGGACAACTCCTATGGGAACCCGAACTTTCTGGATTAAAAGGCCGTTAGGCCTCTGCCAGCTTGTAATAACGCGGTTTATGCAGTCGGGAAGCCGGGCAATTTCCTGAAGTGACGTGCTCATTTCATTTATGCGTTCTTGATTAAGGCAAAGGCGGTCTATAAAGCTGCTTTTGGTTTTATTCTTTTTTGCCAACTCGACATCTTTATCATTCTGGCGCAAGATATAATCTTTTTCTTTTAAAAGATAACCGGCCATTTTTGCTAATGCTTTGTTTTTGGCCTTAGCGCTTAGCTTGGCAAGTTTATAGCTTGATTGGCGCGCATCTTTAACTAATTTTTTCACATAATTTACCATAAAACTATCTCTTTTTAATCTTCTTAATCACGATTTTTTGACAGGATTTACATAATTGTCAGGATAAATAAAACATCAATGCCTTTTTTAAACTACTAATTGCACAAATATTCACGAATAAGAATCTCGCACTAAACCACAAAGAATAATAGAGAAAATATATTATTTAGAAAACCTTAGCGGCCTTTGTGTCTCTGTGTGAATAAGAATATTAAGATTATTCGTGGTAATTCGTGAAATTCGTTGTTAGAAAACCCTGCAATTTTACGTCGAAATTATTTCATATTTTTTTCACTTTATTTTGGCAGTACCTTTTACAAAATTTTTGATATTCTCCTATTTCTTATCCCCCAGTACCAGATCATCCCTATGGATTACTTCTCGATCCAGCTTTTTATGCCTGCAATCTTTAAGCTCCTGACAGGAATAATTTACAATACCGCAGCCTATTGAGGCACCCTGATAATCGAGAATCTCTACTGAATCGCCTTTTTTAAAATCGCCTTCTGTTTTCTCAATCCCCACAGATAAAAGGCTTTTTCCTTTATTGGCTATCGCCTCTTTGGCTCCGTTATCTATATATATGGCACCTTTTACTTTTTTGCTGAAAGCAATCCACCGTTTGCGAGCCTTGGTGATATCTTTTAAAGGCTTAAACTCGGTTCCGATTTTCTCACCCTTGAGCAGGCGCTCAATTACCGATTTTTCTCTGCCGTTTGCTATAACGGTCCTTATCCCCGAAAGCGCCGCAGTTTTTGCGGCTTGAAGTTTAGCTTCCATTCCCCCTGCCGTAAACATGCTTTTTTTCTTTCTGACGAGAGAAAACATTTTTGCGTCTACGCACTCTACAAAACGCACTAAATTACCGCCGTCCATAAGGCCGCTAACATTGGAAAGCATAATGAGCCGCTCGGCTCCGATTAAATCTCCCACAAGGGCAGAAAGCTTATCGTTATCGCCGAAGCGGATCTCGTCAAAACTGACAGCATCGTTTTCATTGATAATCGGGGTTATGCCCATTGCGAACAGCTTATTGATTGTATGTTTTGCGTTCATAAACCTGCGGCGGCTGTCAAAATCATCCCATGTAAGAAGCACCTGGGCGCAATGCCTGCTGTGCCTTTTAAATTTTGCTTCATACATATCCATAAGGGCAATCTGGCCTAAAGAAGAAAGTGCCATTAGAGAATGGGTATCCTGGGGGCGTTTCTTAAGATTGATTTTGTTCAATCCGCAGGCGATTGCGCCGGAACTAACCAATGCTATTTTATAGCCTAAATCGTGGGCTTTGACAATGCTCTTAACTATCCTGCCTATGAGCAGGCTGTCAAGCTTACCGTTGGGGGCGATTACGCTGCTTCCTGCTTTTACAACAACTTTTTTCATCTTAAACAAGAAATTTAAGAAGCTGTGATCTTGGAAATCTTAAGGAGGGTGTAATTTTGACGATGTCCTTGTTTTTTGCGGTATTTTTTTCTTCTCTTGTATTTATAAACTATCACTTTCTTGCCTTTTTTTTCACCTTCGAATTTAGCCGTGACTTTTGCTTCTTCAACATAAGGCGTTCCTATTTTTATATTTTTCTTACCGTCGGTTAAAAGCAAAACCCTGTCAAAAACAACTTCTTTCTGTCCTTCCTCGACTTTAAGCTTTTCAACCTGAATGCTCATGCCTTTTTCAACCAAATATTGTTTCTTTCCAATCTCAACTACTGCCCACATATTTACCTCACTTGTTTTATCATCTGTGTAATCATTAAAAAATTAACAATGCAAAATATTAACACACACTCTTTCCTGAGTCAAGGGTTTCCTGGCCGAAAATAAGCTCAATAAACTGGCTTAAATTATCAAAGGAAAACGGCTTAGGCAGATAGAAATCAGCCCCTAAAGAAATACCCTTATCTAAGCTCTCTGCTTCTTTTTTGGAAGTAAGCATAATTGTTGGGATATTCTTTGTCTGCCTTCCTGATTTTATAAACTTAAGCAGTTTAAATCCGTCCATTTCCGGCATAATTATGTCTGAAATGATTAAATCCGGAAGTTGAGCCTTGATTTTCGCAAGCGCTTCTTTCCCATTCTCTGCTTCTATTACAGAAAAATTCTTTTTGCATAAGAATGCCGAGAGCATATCCCTTGTTTCCTTATCATCTTCAACAATCATTGCCGTCTTCTTATTCATTACCTATCCTCCGTTGTATTTACTGAAAATGATGATAGCGTTATTTGACCCGAATCCAAACGAATTTGACATAACAGTGCGCAGCTTCGCCTGGCGGGCCTCATTTGGAACATAATCAAGGTCGCATTCCGGGTCAGGGTTTTTGTAATTTATCGTAGGCGGTATAAGCTGATGCTCAAGGCAAAGGCAGCACACGCACACCTCAATCGCCCCTGCCGCTCCCACAGTATGGCCGACCATTGACTTTGTTGAAGATATTGGGATTTTATAAGCCCTGTCAGAAAATACCTCTTTTATAGCTTTTGTCTCAACTTTATCGTTCTGAAGAGTTGAGGTTCCGTGAGCGTTTATATAATCGATTTCACCGGGGCCTACGCCGGCATCTTTCAATGAATCGATTATAACCTGTATTATATCTGTTGCACAAGGCCTTAACATTGTCATATGGTATGCCCCTGAATTGGAAGCATAACCAATAAGTTCGACATATATTTTTGCCCCTCTTTTTCTTGCATGCCCTGCCTCTTCTAAAATAAGCATTGCCGCACCTTCTCCCAGCACAAACCCGTCCCGTTCCTTATCAAAAGGACGGCTCGCTTCAGGCGGGGAGTCATTTCTTCTTGATAAAGCCTTTAAAGCATCATAAGCACCAAAAGTAAATGGGGTTAAAGGGCTTTCGGCACCGCCGGCAACACAAATATCAATATCTCCATATTGAATTTTTCGCATGGCCTCGCCTATGGCGATTGTGCTAGATGAACAGGCAGTTGAAATTACGATATTTGGGCCGCGGATATCATAGTGAATGGCTATTTGGGATGAAACTGCGTTTGGCGAAATTCTGGGAACAGAGAATGGATTAAGCCTATGCAAGCCCTTTTCATAACCGGTCATTATCTGCTCTTCATGAAAAATTACCCCGCCAAGCCCGGAACCTATAATTACCCCTATTTTATAGCGGTCTTCATTTTCAAGATTAAGCTTTGAATCATTGAGCGCTAAACCGCAGGAAACAAGGCCTAAATGCACAAACCTGTCTGTTTTTATAACTGTTTTAGGAGGCAGGTAATCAAGGGGATTGAAATCCTTTATCTGGCCGGCAATCTTTGAACGCAGTAAAGTGGCATCAAAGGAAGTAATTTCGCTGATACCTGAGGTACCGGCCAAATTAGAATTCCAAAAATCGCTCTTACCTATACCGTTGGAAGATAGAACACCTATTCCTGTAACAACAACTTTTCTTGGGGAATTCATTAAATTTACAGCAGGCCGTGCCCTGCTTAATATCTCCTTTTTAGATTGGGGCTAATTATAGCACAATTATCAATGGAAAAAAAGAGAAACTTTCAAAGTAAAAGGGGTCACACCTATTTTTATTGGGGAAGAAATCCGGAAAAATAGGTGTGACCCCTTTTATGTTGAACTTTCCTTAAAGAAATGATAAACTTATACCGGACCTAAAAAAATAACAAAATATTGTAAGGGCGGCAAGATCTGCCGCCCCCTACTGTAACCGTAAAAGAAAATGTTTATATTAAGATTCATAAGATCAGTAATCCTCAGGGTAATATACTACTTAATGAGGGTCTTTGTCAGGATTAATTTAAAAATCTTTGTTAATGGCCTTGAGAATCTGCCAAAACACACAGAACGCGGCGCCATAATTGTCGCCAACCATTCAAGCTATCTTGATATTATTGTTGTTGCAGTTGCGGTTTTTCAGAATTTAATAAACTTAAGCTGGGTGGTTTCAAGAAATAACTACCGGCTGTGGTGTTTAAAGCCGCTTTGGTTAGTATTTAAGCCTATAGCGGTTAACGGTACAATTGAAAAGGCAAATAAAGATCTCTCTGCCAATCGATGGATAGTAATTTACCCGGAGGGCGGTAAAGTTTGGTGCCCGCCGCGGGAGATAAAAAAGAGAAAGCCGGGAAAAGGCGCTGCCATAATCGGACTGACAACAGGTGTGCCTATAATACCGGTTGGAATTACAGGCGCGGATATTGTTTTACCGCCAAGGGATTTTAAATACAACCCCCGCCACCCCATAATTGTCCGCATTGGAAAACCGTTTACATTTGAGAAAATTGAACAAGAAAGAATAAGCGAAGAAATCCTCCAAGAGAAAACCGATTTCATAATGTCAAAAATTGAAGAACTAAAGACTCGCCGGATTCAAAGCCAAACCTGTCTATAGAAAAACAAAAACCCGCAGGCCTAATACTGAGATAATAATTATTTAATCTCTGTAATTTATTTGTATTTTTGTCTATTTTCTATTTATTTTTAAACCACGAATTACACAAATTGTCACGAATAGTTATTTTACAAGGCGTTCATAGGTAAGTTTTGGGTAACTACCGAAGTTTATTAAAATTCCTAAGCGTTTACCTGTGGCTTTGAGATAGTTAAGAATCTGTGCTCTATGCTCATCAGCGAGCGATTTCGTTGCTTTAAGTTCAATAATTATTTCATTAAAACATAAAAAGTCTGGTTCATAGGTTTGTCGCAATGTCTTACGTTTATAAGTAATATCAATCTTCGGCTTCTCAACAAAAGGAATCGCTTGTTCTTTAAATTCAATGGCTAAACACTCTTGATATACTGCCTCAAGAAATCCATTACCTTTTTCGTTGTAGACCTGAATACATGCCCCAATTATCTTATAACTCTCTTCTTTAAATATTATTTCTATATCCATTCGTGATTATTAGTGTTATTCGTGGTTTCAAAACCTTTTATTGTAATATTCAAAAACCATCATTTAATGAGTAATTGGATTCGGCGAGGGTTTTGCTGTATTCGTTAAGCTGTTCGGCGATTTGGTCAATATTTCGGTAATCAGCTGAAACAAGGTCAACTGAAGTCTCTCTCTTAAACCGAGCCATGCCTTCTTTTCCCAAATAGCCTGCCGCCTGCATAAGAAGAAAACAATCATCAGTTAAGTCAGTTTGGATGCCAATTTTCTCAATTGCCTTTCTTAAGCCTTCACACATCAAAAGCGCCTGTTTAAAACCTACTCCTTGAGCAGATACATCCCCCAGCGAAGGCCACAGAGAAGGCGGCTTATAAAGCACATATTCGTATCTAATCATCCTCTTTATGTAATCATCGGGAATATCAAAATGAAACTTCTCTTTTTCTCTATACCAAACACTGTTTTTAAAAGGAGATGAAGGCGTTACAATAACAGAATCCGGATTAAGAGCTTTAATAAGATTAAGATCATCGTTAAACGCCTGCTCAAAAGTAATACCATCAACTAAGGGGTGCGGGTATATTAAAGCTAACCCAAAAAAAGCTGATATGCCTGTTTTTTCCTGCGCCTCCCTGTATGCCCGGGCGGTTTCTATTATTTCAGCGCAATTTATCCCTTTATTCATCATTTTATCGTTTATTATATCGTTTCCGCTCTCACCGCCCATAAATATACCGCACAAGCCCGATTGTAACATCACTTCAAATTCCGAAACAACCATTTCATATCTTTCTTCATCAGATGTTATCCCCTTTATAGCGCGGCATCCTATGGCATATTTTATTTTTAAATCTTTATTTAAAATAGCCTTTGCAATGCGCGCGCCAAAACCAGGAGGAGTTTCCGAACCGGCAAACCTAAATACGCCTACGCCTTTCTTTAGCATATACTCTATTTCGGAAACAATATCATCAATTGGCCTGGGAGTAAAATTAGGGTGTATATGCCAGTGTGTGCAAAAATTGCACCTGCCCCAGGGGCATCCCACCGAATCAATCAATATGTGAACTCTTAATTTTCCTTCGATATCTTCCTTATTATATTTGGGAAAGGTTTTATTATGAAGTTCCTGGCTGTACCTGTCAGTAAGCTTAATATCTTTGCCGTCCCTATATACCACATTCTTGAGCCTGTTTTCATTTATCTCTTTTCTTACATCCTCAAGCGCTCTATCCTTATCCCAATTATTAATATGCTTATCAGCTATATCGAGAATTATTTCAAGCGCGCGCTCCCCCTCGGAAACCACCCCTAAATCAAACGAAGATTCTCTTAAAAGGTCATCTTCATAAAGGGTTGTGTGAAAACCGCCGGCTATAACTAATATTGAAGGGTCTTTTTCTTTAAGGCGCTTTGTCAACCAATCAGCCCACTCAAAAGCTTCTCCATACCACACCTTAATCCCGAAGATTTTAACTCCCGCATTTACTGCTTCGTCTGCCAGCTTTTCTAAATGCTTGCTCATACTTTTCTTATTAACATAAGATACCGCCTCCTGGATGAGATTAAAGACGGGAAAATATGCTTTTGCAAAGCTTCTCCCCTTCCTGGCAAGCCGGAATATTAAAATTGTCGAAAGCCGGTTTATCGCAAGAAGCCATCTAAAACATAAACTGCCGTAAAAAGAGCTTTTTTGCCAGTCGATAACGCGCGCCTTATGCCCGCGCTCCTCAACATAGCCTTTAAGAATCGAGAGCCCGTTCTCCAAGAACCCGTCGGAAGGCGCTCTTTTACGCGTTGGTATCGAATTCCAAAGCCAAATTTCAGCCATATTTTATCTCACAATGTATCACTATTTAATAATTATTGCTAAATTACCTAAACAAGCCCGCTAAGAAATTTGCTTGCGCTAATAATGCGGGTATTCTCCTTAATAAAATCAATGTTTTCCTCTTTTATCACTTCAAATACAAAGGGAACTTTTAACCTGCTGCCAAAATATCTTAAAGAGGCGGGTACTTTTTTAAATACGCTTTTTACTTCAACGCAAAACCAGGGCTTCTTATCTACGCTTACAAGAAAATCAACCTCTCTTTGCTCTCTATCCCTCAAATAATGCAACTGCGCTTTATACCCCTGGACATCAAAAAGAAAGTGGCAGAATTTAAGCAGGTGTGAAGCTATCATATTTTCTAATCTTATATTTTCATCTTTGACCTCTGACCAATCCCATAAATAAATCTTTGGTTCTTTCCTCAGGCTCTTTATAAATCTGTTCTGGAAAGGATAAATTCTAAAATGATAGTAAAACCGCTCAAGTATGTCAACCCAGGAAGATATGGTCTTATGAGTAACGTTTAAATCTTCCCGCAGCGAATTTAACGAGAACAGCGAAGCAACCTTATCCGGTAAAATCTCAACTAAAACTTGTAAAGAGGATAAGTCCCTTAGATTTTCAATATCTCTGATATCTTCCTTGATTAACCTGTCTGCTCTTTCATTATGCCAGCGCCTAAGAGCCCTTTCATTTTGTTTAACCACTAATTCCGGAAAACCGCCGAATTTAAACAGGATATCAAATAACCGTTTACATTCTTTATGCCTGCCTGAAAAAGAAATTTCATTAAAAGGAGTTTGAGAAGCTTGCGCGCCTAAAAGTTCCGCTAATGTTAACGGGTGCAGGCCATAGGAGCGGTATCTGCCTAAAAGAGAATCCCCGCCTTTTCTGTATATATCTAACCGGGCACTGCCGGTTACCAGTATCTTAAATCTATCCTTATGCTTGTCGTGTTCACCCTTTAGATAATTTTTCCATTTTCGGTATTTATGAATTTCGTCAAAAATCAACAATTGCTTCTGGGCCGGCAGTGTTCCGTTTAGTATCAATTTTCTGTCTTGCCTGTTGTCCCAGTTTAAATAGCTATATTTCTGGGAGAAATAATTATCGGCAATCTGTAAGGACAGTGTGGTTTTACCCACCTGCCGGGGGCCGCTGATAAAAACCATTTTATCCTCTAAATCCTCTAATATATGTTTTTCCAGATATCTTCTGAACATCTAAACCCTTCCTCTTACATATTATACCATAGTATAAATTTAAAGCTAACATTTTATACTTTGGCATAATATAAAAATTCTGGTCATTCTCCAAGAACCCGTCCGAAGGCGCCCTTTTACGCGTTGGTATTGAATTCCAGAGCCAAATCTCAGCCATTTATTTTGTTTTTTGCCAACAGCCATTTCCAGGCCGGAAGGATTATTACTTCTATATTATTTACCTTTATTTTATCTTCCTGGTCATGAGTTAAGATTACCCCTCTTTTTTCGCCTAAAAATCCGCAGCATTCCAACAATCCCTGAATTTCTCTTTCTTTATTTTCTTCGTTTAATTCAAAACAGACCTGGCAGGCAAAGCTGCCTTTTTCCGACTTTGCCACAAAATCGCATTCTCCTCTTCCAGTAAAGTAAAATATATCCGAGCTGTTTTTTCGCAATTCTAAAAAGACGATGTTTTCTAAAACCCGCCCCCTATCCTGCGAAGTTATTTTACGGGCTATTCCGGGGTCTGCCACATAAATCTTAACCGGATTTCTCTGCCTTTTATACGTTGATTCGGCAAAAATTTTTACTTCAAAAATGAGCATACTTTTAATAAAGTTTTTGTAATATTCGTATAAACTGTCTTTAGAGAATGGAAATCTATTTTTATATTGTTTGAAAAAAGCGTTTATGGAAAACTTGCAGGCAAATGAAGAAAATAATTTATCTGCCAGGCTATCCAAAAGATGCGTGTTATTCATCCCGAACCTTTCTACCAAATCTCTAAAGAACATAGCCTGCATATATTCATTAAGTAATTTCTTTTTGTCGAAATCATTTCTTGATAATACTACTTCGGGAAAACCTCCCCATTTCATATATCCAGAGAAATGCTTTTTCACTATAATTTTCTTGGGGCCAAACAAATATTCATTCGTGTGGGGAATGTTATTCGCTGATAAATACTCCCTAAAGGAAAAAGGGGTAATTTCTATGCTCCATTGCCTTCCCCTGAGTGAGGTATGAATTTCTAAGGGATGAATTTTTGATGATGAATCAGCCGTAAATATGCTTATATTTTCTCTTTCTACTGCCCTGCGGCAAAATTTCTCCCACCCTTTTACATTTTGAATCTCGTCTAAGAAAAAATATTTCTTCTTTTCAAGCAATTCAGGGAAAAGTTCACAAAATGCATCTTTTAAATTTTCAAGGTCTTTACCTGTAAAATCACCTAGGCGCTCATCTTCAAAATCTATATAGAGGGCCTGAGGAAAATATCTTTTCATTAAGTCAAAAAGTATAAACGTTTTACCGCTTCGTCTTACTCCATAAAATATAACAATTTTTCTAGTATTCTCGGGCGCATTGATATTTTCTCTTCTGGCCAGCCCATTAATCTCACGGGCTATAAAATCCCTGTTAGCAAGAATAATCTCTTTTAACTTATCTTTTGCAACCATTTCTCCTCCAGCATAATTATCTCATTTATTCATACTTCCATCAAGGATAAAAAGTAGATATTTCATACTTATTCAAAGGAAGATATCTTAGAAGCCTCATACGCCAATCTCATGCCGCTTTCTCAAGAGGTAATTACTTATTTCTTTTGCTATATCTCTTTTATACAAAGTAAGTTGTGAATATTCCATATATTATCTCAATGTATTGAGTAATTATACACTAACCCTTTATAGTGTTGGCAAATACATCATAACATCATTAGTTTCTATCTTACTGCCCTTTCCCTTTCTAGCTTTTTTGCCTTCCCGGCCTTTTATAGCCTTGAATCCTTTTATGAATAAACGCTAAGTTAATAAAGTTAAGGACGTCCCCTGTATTCTTTTTGTATTGCGCTTCTGTCAAGTTTACCGGTTGCGCGCACTATCACTTTGGGTAAAATGCAGATTTCATCGGGAACAGCCCTCTCTTTAAGATTCTCCTTGCAAAAGTTACTAAGTTCCTTTTGAGAGAGCGCCTTTGAATTTGCCCTTGGAAAAACACAGGCAACAACCTTTGCCTCATCTTGACAAAATACACAGGCTGACAAGACATCGGGGTGTTTATGCAATACTTCCTCTATCTCACGGCTAAAAACAGGTTTGCCGCCTGCCTCTTTTACAATATCTTCTTTTCTGCCCATAATATAAATATAACCCTGCTCATCCTTATAGCCAAAGTCATTGGTATAAAACCAGCCGCCCTTGTAATGCTTAGCGGTCAATTCGGGGTTATTAAAGTAACCCTTGGAAATTGTCGCGCTTTTTACAATAACCCTGCCTGTTACTCCACTTTGACATTCTTTGTTTTCTTTATCTACTATCTTAACGCATACCCCTTTTAGCGGCTTTCCTGCTGAAAGAAATTTCTTTGAATCGATTTGCCGGTTATTGTTTATCATATAATCCTTAGAAAAAATCAAAGTCAAAGGCGGCAAAATCTCGACCATTCCGTAACCATGCCTGATTATGGGGCCGAAAGATTCAACAGCTTCCTTAAATTTACTTTCAGGCATAGCCTCTGAGGCTAAGACGATATTTGTTAAAGGCGGTTTAATATTGCGGCTTTTGCAGTAATCAAAAATACTTATGAAAAGGCTGGGGGTTAAGAAAAGGCCGTTAACTTTATGGTTTATAATAATGCTGACTGTTTTTTCTGTATCGAACTTTTCTAAAAAAATATTTTTAAAACCTAAAAAGAATGCCGGCAAAAATGCCACTCCTCCCGCAGTTGCCAGAGATAAAATATGAAGCAAGGTTAAATTATCTTCTTTCCCCTTGGTTGAATTTAAAACAAAGTTGTAAAAACTGTTCATCCAGCTGTTTTGTGTAAGAATCACGCCCTTTGGCCGGCCGGTTGTGCCTGATGAGAAATTTATCGAGGCTAAATCATCTCTGTTAAGCACAGCTTCAGGATCGGAAGTTTTGCCTTTAGAAACTAACGTTTCATAACAATCGTCTGACTGCTTTGGCGATACAGGGATAAAATATTCAACTTTTGTTTCCTGTTTTAGATGTGATATATTGCTTCCTAATATTTCGGGGTGATAAATTAAAGCTTTTGCATGACAGTTGTTAAGAATAAACTTTATATTATCTAAGTTTAAATCCCAAACAATGGGAACAAGAATTATTCCCGTAAGATATGCCGCTATTCTTATCTCAAAATACTCCCTGCAGTTATATAATAAAACCGCAAGCTTATCGCCCTTTTTTATCCCCAGATTTTTTAAAGAATTGGCTAATTTTTTAGACCTCGCGTATAATTCTCTATAGTTAATCTCTCTTTCTCGGTCAATAACTGCGATTTTATCGCCGTTTCTTTTAACCGCGCACATTATCAGATCTCTGGGCAATTTAAGGCGTTTTATTTCTTGTAAATAAAATTTAGCGAAAATATTTCTTAAACCTGCCATTACACTTTATCCTCTTTCGTAAATTGCGGCAATAATTAACCCGCTCGATATTAAAACGATTAAGTTAAGCAATGTCCAGTAAATTTGAACTGCCCTTGAGATATCTATACACAGTGCGATATGAAAGAAAGGCACAATCCAAGCTAAAAGCCACAAAAATAATCCAAACACCAAACCCTTGCCCAGCCCTTTAAAAGGAATTACATTGGAAACGTAGGTATATATAAAAACAAACAAAGCGCAAATTATGAAATTGTATATTGCCGATTTAAATAAAAAAGGGCAAGTTAATCCCAATAAAGGCTGTTTAAATATATGCGGGGGAATTTGATATACCCCTTTAAAGAGCGTCCAAACACAAAGCTCGGTAAGATTAACAGCCGCCCCGCTTAAAAACCAGGCAAATAAAAATTTTCTATTTTTATTCATTTGGGACCCCTGATTATTTTCCATTTACAATAATTACAGAATAGGGGAAAAACTTCCGAAATATAGAATTTTGTAAACCTGCACTCTCCAGCATGCCTTTAAACTCTTCAATTGAAAAAGCACTATAAAACGATGCTCGATAATCTTCCTTCATTATCTTTGTCTGCCAAAAACCTAGTGCTGCCGCTAACATATTCACAATAAACCTTGAAGGCGGACGGACTATATCTACGATAACTATTACACCGCCTTTATTAACAGTCCTTTTCATCTCGCTTAAAAGCGCATAAGGATTCTTCTGGTGGTGAAGCATATTCGAACACATAACAATATCAAATGAGTTATCGGCAAAACCAAGTTTGTTGCCGTCGGCAAGCTTAAAACTTACTCTATCTAAAACCCCTGCAACTTTTGCGTTATTTCTTGCTACTTCAAGCATGTTGGAAGATATATCAACTGCCGTAACCTTACAATCTGCCAGCCTCTTTGCAATATCAATGGGTATTTGTCCCGGGCCGCAGCCGATATCTAAGATAGATACCCCCCCCTCTGCCTGCTTTTGGCTTTGAATTTTCTTTGCAATTCTTAAAACAGTATTAATTTGAGGCCGGCATATCCAGAAATGGTATATTTTCTGAAGCCTGCTGTAAGCCTCTGCCACTTCTTTTGTATCAAGCCCCTCTTCTTCAGTAAATTTTCTTTCCATACCCCTTCTGCCCTTTCTATCCTTATTGCCCTTTTTTAGCCTTTATATCACATTGCCTTGATATCCTTGTAACTCCTGTTATGCCTTTTAAAGCCCTGTATCTTTCTACACAATATTATCTTGCCGGCTCTTCAAAATTCATAATTCTTTATATACTCACTGAATAATAAAACTTTTTTGCAATCACCGCCTGCGAATAAAAACGGCTCGGCATCCCGTGCCAAGGCTTTAAAGTCCATACTCTTAATTCTTAAACCCAATTTCTTTTTCAAACCCCTTTTGTCCTTTATGCCTAATTTTGACCTTAAATAATTCATATTGGGTTTGGTTTTGCCCAAAAGAAATACCGTATCGTAGAAATCCCTTCCCATAGGGCGTTTACGATTAAAAATGCATAATATCTTCTGAGAAAGCAGAATATCCTGAGGAACAACATTGATATATAGAAAAACATCAAATTTATTTAAAATTATTTTATCAGGGAGGTAATCGAAACCCTGCGCTTCCACATCAAGGTTAATCAGCAATTTTTCTTCTTTGTGCCCGGATAAACCGCTTTTAAAAAGAATATCGGAAATTCTAATATAACTGCGAAGAGCGCCTTTAAAAACATTCTTAATTTCGCAGTTATAGCCTTGAAGTTTAAGCTTTTTTTTTATTAATTCGCTCATTTTAATAAAACTTTTCCTGCTCAAGCCGAGATTATCAAAATCTAAATCTTGGGAAAACCGGCTGTTTGAATGTATTATGTGGGCTGCAGTCCCGCCCATAAAAGCTAATTTATTACCTTCCTCTGAGTCAAACACAATCTCTAAAATCTTATACTGAAGGTATTCACGAAGGATATTCAGCTTAAAAGACCTTAGATGTTTGGGGTAGAAAGAAATTATCTGGTTAATATCAAGCATATTAAAAATCCTTTAATTTAAAGAATCAAGAAACGATGCTAACCTTTCTGACAAGCTCTTCTTGCCTATTCTCTTAAGAAAAGCTTTCAATTTCTTATGGTTAGCCTTCTTTAAAAAAACTTTTTTACCAAAACGAAGACTGCTAAAATCCTTTTCTTCTTTTATCTGCGGATTGAGGTAAAAATAGTCAATTACCGCCTTTTCAATACTTGCTATTTTAAAATGTTTCCCGCCATGGCTAATAATATCATACCCGAAGAAAATCTTAGGGTTAACGGTTCTATAGTTAAAACTTCCTATTTTGGTTGCAAACTTATATGTCCTGCGTGATGTTGCAGAAGTTATATGATATACGCTCTCAGGAATTAAATGATAATAAGAAAGCGCCATTTCAAAAGAAATATACGAAGGCGCGTATATCCGGTTTGCAATCTCAAAAAGAATATTTTCATTGAGCTCTAAGTCAGAAAAAATATAGTAACCCTTAACCACCTTATTTATATAGCCTTTATCCTGCCATTCATTTAGCCTCCTGCGGTGAAAATCCCTATCAAGCTTTTTGATGTCGCCAAGCGAAAACACCGTAAAATCTTTTAGGTACTCTTTTAATCGAATATACTGCATTGTGATTTATAATTTAATCTGGTTACTATTTCGTATAAGTGCTAATAATAGCACTTATACGAAATATATTCTAAACCGGCAGGAAACGGTTGTCAATAGGGTAACTTTCTAAAAACATGTTTCCACAATAGTTAAGAACGTCCCCTAATTATGTGTCCATAATAATTTTAAAAAATGCGGAAAATGTGCAGAAATCATGGCTCCTTTTAATCCTGCACTCTGAAGTGCATCTTTAATTTCTTTTAAAGAAAAAGAACTGTAAAGCGACTCACGGTAACTTTGTTTTTGCGCTTTATTGTAAGGAATGCCCACTACCGCAACATAAAACTCTATAATCCATTTTGAGAATGGCCTTAGAAGATCAAATACAAAAACTGCCCCGTTTCCTTTTACCATGCGTTTCATCTCTTTTAATAATTTAACCGGTTCCTTTTGGTGGTGAAGCATATTCGAACACATGACAATATCAAAAGAGTTATCGGCAAAATCAAGCTTACTGCCGTCTGAGAGCTTAAAATCAATTCTGTCTGAAATTCCCGCTTCTTTTGTGTCATTTTTGGCAACTTCCAGCATATTTTGAGAAAGATCAACAGCCGTAACATTGCAATCTATCAACTTTTTAGCAACTGTTATTGGAATCCTTGCCGTGCCGCAGCCGATGTCTAGAATAGATACCCCCCCCTCTGCCTGCTTTTGGCTTTGAATTTTCTTTGCAATTCTTAAAACAGTATTAATTTGAGGCCGGCACATCCAGAAATGGTATGTCTTAAGCATCTTATCGTATACTAAGACTTCACCAATGCTCTCAATTACCTCTTTATCAATAAATTTTCTCTTCATATCAAGCTTCCAATTTTTTTATTACGATGAAGTTCGTTACGATGAACATCGTAACATCAGATATCCCCTAAAACCTTAAGCGCATCTTAAAAATTATTGCATAAGCCACTTATAGATAGGCACCACTGAGATAACTTTTCTTTTCAACTTTATTTCTTCTTCGTGATCTGCAGTAAGAATAAGGGCTTTTTTTAGTTTAAGCTCATCCATGGCGTACTTAAGTGAATTTATTTCCCTTTGCCTTGTCTTTTCGTTATCCAAGTTGTCCGCTACCTGAATAAGAGCGATATTTTTCTCGCCGCTTTTTACCAAAAAGTCTACCTCTAAATTATTAGAGGTTTTATAATAATAAATCTCCGGGAACCTGCGTTTAAGCTCAAGGAACACCAAATTCTCCAAAAATTTTCCTTTATTTTTTGAAAACTGAAAAGCGACTGACTCTGCCAGGCCGTTATCTATGCAATAGATTTTCTTATTTGCTATAAATTGTTGTTTTAACGAATATGAGAATTTGTTTATCAGAAATATTAAGAAGCTATTCTCCATAAAATCCGCGTATCTTTTTATGGTATTCATGCTTCCAAGCCCCAATATCTTCTTAAGGTTGTTGTATGAAAAGAGGCCTCCGATATTGCTTAAAAGATACAGCCCTAACTCCCGCAAGGCCTTAACCTGCTTGATATCATATCTTGCTACGATATCCCGGTACAATATATCTTCGTAAACGCGCTTTAGAAGTGTCTTGTCTTTATATTTTAAATACTCCGGCATGCCGCCATGCTCTAAATATTGTGCAAAGTATTTCTTTATATTAGCCCTCTGGGCGGTATGGAATAGGGCGTTC
Organism: Candidatus Omnitrophota bacterium; assembly: GCA_043820815.1. Lineage (GTDB taxonomy): Bacteria > Omnitrophota > Gorgyraeia > Duberdicusellales > 4484-171 > JBDRDJ01. The sequence continues at coordinate 41,475 of JBDRDJ010000011.1, read as the reverse complement.
TTTTGAAATTTGCAGCCTTTAAAAAGGAGAAATTCTTTGAAAGAAAATGGATAAATTTCTATATTTGCGCACCGTCCCGTTAATTTTGTGCCAAGTTCTCTGCTTAGAAGCGAAGCGTTAGAGCCGGTTAAAAAAAACTTACCCCCCTTATCCTGGATCCTCCTTACGAATACCTCCCATTTTGACACATTCTGTATCTCATCAAAAAAGAAGATATTTCTCTCTCCATAAAGCTCTAAGAATGTCTCGTAAAGATTGTTAAAATCGCTAACTCCGAAATTTACAAGCCGCTCATCTTCAAAATTAAGGTAATAGACCCCTTTTTCGTAGAAGTTATTTATTATCTGGTTAAGCAGCGTTGATTTACCGCAGCGCCGTATCCCGGAGATAACAACAGCGTGAGATAAAGATATATACTTTGATATTATATCCAAAGTTGACCTTTCTACACCAAGATCAATTTCCTTACGGCTCTTTTCTTGTTCTAAGATGACCTCTTTTAACAAGGATTTTTGCATAAAATACCGCCTTATTTATACTCGTTCTAAATGAAATAATATCAGCTAAAGTTCTCATTGTCAATGAAAACTATCTTACCTGCGCCTGGCCAGCTTCCCGCTTTAGTAAAGGTTTGGGAAACTTCTTATTTTTCCTCTCCCACACCCACTTCTTAACCGCCCTTATACCCAGCGCCGTCTCAATTTTGCGAAGTATAATAAACCATGTCCATACAGGGCGCTTTATGCCGAAAATCTTAAAAAGTTTTGTCCCGAGCATAAGCACAAACGCGGGTGTTGTTTCGTCCTCATCGTTTACATAGATATTAGCATAACGGAAGCTCAAACGCTTAACATGTTGCCTTATTTCCTGTAAACTTATTTTATCCGGCTCTAATCTCACAAGATGAAGGAAATTATCTTTAGTTATTGAAGGATTTTCTTTATAGGCTTCATCTGCCAAAGGTGAGCCTTTGTATAAACGTATTCCGATACAGAAATTAATCAGGTCCCGCCCGAAAGCTGTATCAACCGCGCTATTTATCGTTTCTTTTAAGGACTGCTCGGTTTCATTGGGCGCGCCTAGGAGAAAATACCACGTTATAAAAATATTCTTCTCGCTCAAGAGGCGCCCTGCTCTAATAACGTCGCTTTTTACATAATTCTTGCCTAATCCTTTCAGGGTTTCATCACACAAAGACTCGGCGCTTAAATCAACCTCCTCAAAACCCGCTTCCTTCATTAAATCAACAAGTTCCTCGTCTACGGCCCCCGGGTTAAGCCCTAATGTACGCAGCCTTAGATTTAGCTTCTTCCTGATAATCGCCTTTAAAACATTTTTTGCGTGATCAATGGGCACGTTAAAAGCGCTATCGGTAAATTCAATGTGATTTATGCCTGTTTCCTTTACTAAAATCTCGATCTCATCTGCTATTATATTGGGGGAACGAAAACGGTAATCACGTCCTTCGATCTTATTATATACGCAATATAAACACCTGAGGGCGCACCCCCTTTTTGCCTGAATTTGTATGGGTGAATCAAAGCGAGCGTATTTTTGCACATCAATGTATTTATTAACCCTTGGTATAGGAAGAGTGTCCAAATCAGATACCATAAAAGGGCTGGGTTCTTGAATAATTTTTCCGTTTTTTCGGATTATCAACCCATGAAGGCCCTCTAAAGGACTTTTTCTCTCAATGCGGTTTGCAAATTCAACCATTGCTACCTCGCCGTCTCCGCAAACCGCATATTCTAAATCAAAAAAATCAAGCATCTCGGGCCCGCTTATGCCAACCGCCGGGCCGCCGATAACAATAGGTGCTTGAAAAAACTCTTTGCAATGCGCAACAACTTCTTTTTTTGTATTATCAAGAAGAAAAATACTGTTAAAACAAGAACCTATATCGATATTTCTTATGCTTATTCCAATAATATCAGGATTAAAGTAATCTATGGCTTTTTTAATATCTTTTCTGCAATTCTTGGAAAAACATAAATCAAGGACTTCTACCGAATGGTTAGCTTTCTCCAAAGACGCGGCGACACAACAAAGCCCAAAAGGCACCACTGGCCACGGCTGCTTGAACCTATTTGAGTTTATCAGTAAAATTTTCATCTTAAAACTTATACTCCGCGGTTGCAATATTTTTCTGAGTATATTTTCTGTATTTTGTTCCTATCAAGTTTGCCGGCGGCGCAGGAGGGTTTGCGGCTGCGAAAAATAAGTTATGCAAAATAATGCGCTCATGCATTTTAGTGCATCCTCAGCCAGCCATACATTTCCCCCTGGAAAGAGCCGTATAAGCAAATGGCGTTTTCTCCGCCTCTTCTTTCGTGTATATGAATAGATCTACGGCTATCCCCATGTCCTGAAAATAATTTCTAAAATCATCCGGCCTGTCGATAAATTTCTTATCTGAACTGTTTACCACCACTATAATATCCACGTCGCTAAAAGCGGTGGCTTTATCCTGCGCCAATGACCCGAAGAGCACCACCTTTTCTACGCTGCTATTCTCTTTAAGAAGCCTTTTGGCTGTTTTCCTTATTTCCTTGAACAAAAATTTCTTATTTAGCCAGAATATCTTTACAGAACCGTAAGATCTTTTTTGAATCACTGATTGCATTTTCGGCATCCTTTCTTGTGATATACTCTGCGGGAAATCCCGCCGCCCAGCCGTTTGGATAACGCGCTGGAATATAAAATTTATCCAGCCCGATTGCGCTTTGAAATAGTCCGTCCGGCACATCCAATTTCTCTTTAAGGCCCTTTAAGAGATCATTAACAGAGTGCCCCCATGCTTCAGCAGCTAATTTCTGATAAACCGCTTTTACGGCTTTTTCTGCTGCTTGTTGGGCGATAAAACATGCCCATTCAAAAAATTCTGCTTTCAGTTGTGCGCCAGCGCTCTTTAAGTCCCTCTCTGCCTGCTTATACCAATCTTTGCTTCTTTCCGCCATTTTTTTTCACCATCCTTTCACTAAAATCGTTAAGTTTGTATAATAAACTTTAATTTCCTCATAGTGCTATCATTCCTATTCGAGGCTTAGCCGCAAACATTAAAATTTGTATTCAGTTGCCAAGTATAGGCAGTCGTTTGTGTCAAAGCGGCCCATGGTTGTTGCCGCTTCTCCATTAAAGATAAAACCGCCTAAGGATAAACTTAAGTTTCCGTTAGGCTTATAGGTAATTTCGGGATTTACAAAGTTGTCACCGTAAGAAATATTATAGCCGCAGTATAAGGAAGGGGTTAACTTTCCCCGCCAGAAATCTTTTGAGAAAATACCGATAAGCTGATGGCCAAATTGGTCGGTTTTATATAAATCATGGTAAGATAAAATTATCTTCTCAACGAATTGCAAATTCCAGTAGAAATTATTGGCTGTTGTGTGGTCAACTCCTATACCGACATCTACTGTATCTTTCTGAGTTAAAGAAAAATCATCCATGATATATAAGGGCGCTGATGACGCTGCCGCCTCAGCCCTTACGCCAAATTCGCCCATTGTAGTTTCAAGGTCAAAGCCCAATTTATGCATTCTTGCATACTCGGCAATAAGTTTTAAATCAAGCGAGCCGGGGCCAGCGGCAGCTAAGGCGGCCAAGGTATCGGCTGTGGGGTTAAAAAGAAACGCTTTAACGGTTTTTCCTGTTTCAGTATTTTCCTGTAACGCCGGTAAGCGGTCTCTAAGATACATATAGTAAAGAGAGTAATCCAGGCTTTGAGTGCGGCCGCTTAGCCGCACTCCTCCTTCGGCATTTCTGGGAGTGCGCTTTAGGTCAAAATCCTCTATGTTAATATCGGTTACCATATCCTTTACACTCTGGGTATAATTGCCCTCTTGAACACCCTTTTTTAAATGCCTGAAAAGGCCCCAGTCAGAACGGAAATAATGAAACCGGCTATGCCTGGACCAGGGAATAACAAAACCTTCTAAGGAAACATCGGGCCAGAAATAACCGATTTTTGCCATGAGCACCGCCTGCTTGCGGTCGTTTTTATCCAGAAGAATGCCTTCGGTTAAATCTTGAGGGTTAACCATATCAAAAATAGTAACCTCATCAAGCTTTCCCCAGGTTATGGTTTGACGGCCTATGCGGATATCCCATGGGCCGGGCATAAAGGCAGCATAAGCTTCATTTAACTCAACGCCAACATCTTCATCGGTTTCTGAGTTAACCATCCGGTCATACCAGACAAGTGCCGAGGCGCACACTTCAAAATCTCTTTTGTCTGAGGCAAGTTTTGCCTCTACTGAGAGCTTGGAATGGTTGGAACGGGTATATTCATAAGGGTTGTTTTCGGTTGTGTCAACGTAGAACCTATTTAAAAGTTCAGCCCTGCTTTTAAACTTAAAAGGCTTTGAAGGCTCTTCTTTTACCAAAGGCACTTCATTTTCTTCCTGCTTTTCCTGTGCTACAACGCTTTCCTTGATTCTTAAAGACCGCGATATTTCCTTATAGGGTTCTTGTGATTCTTGTTTGATGCCGGAATCCATGCCATCTAGGGCAGAGAGAATAATTTGACGCCTTCTTTCATCAGCGCAATAAGAGCCTTCTTGATTTGAGCAGAATACAAGCGCGCAAAAACTTAAATTAAAAATAAGCGCTGATTTAATAATTTTCGAGGCTGGGCACGCTAAAAATATCATCCTCTACTCCTTGATCATATTTTATGGCATTAATGCTAATTATAGTTTTATGTTTTCCAGAGAAATCCTCCATTACAGTATCAACGGCGGTCCATACTCCCTGAATCTGTTCCAATTTCTCAACAGTCATCTTCTTAAACAGTTCATCTTTTTTGTTGTAGAAATCAATCCTCACCGGGACAAAGCTTTTCTTTTCTATCCACTGGATAATCTTTTTATACTGCGAATCTTTTTCATTCTTGGAGATGTATTCTACAACATAACAGTTATAGCCTTTAAAACTTTCTTCCTTTATAAGCTCGTGGCTGTCTTTATCCAGTTTTCTTCTTTGCATATCCTCGTAGGTAAAATCGGTATTTACAAACTGCAAATTCTTCTGGCTTGAAACTATACGGCGCGAACGGCCAAGGTCAGGCAAATACAAATACTGGGTGTCATCTGCGGCTTCATTTTCTAAAGACAGAAAGCCTGTGCCTTCGATATCTGCGGGAGAAGTAAACCGGATTAAGTTTTTAGAGAGTTTTCCGAAATCCTTGCTGTAAAGGGTAAGCGTACGCTTCCTTTGGTTTGAGCTTTTATCAATTAAAACCATATCCATTGTGGCAAACGAATCATCTCCGTCATCACGCTCATACACCCTCTTTGCAATCTCATCCCCGGTGAGTTTAACTTCTGCATAGACACTACTTATTGATATTAATAGAACTCCGGTTATTAACAAAGCGAAAAGAATCTTCATAATACCTCCGCCTTAATTATTCTATAAATCTGATCTTTTTTAACCACGGATTTAACGGATTAAATATAGTCTTTTAAGAAGTTAATAAGATATATTATTCCTGAAAGGATCCATCCAGAATTCTCGGAATCAAATAAAACGGCAACGAGACTAAAGGAAAAATTTTATTGCCAGCTTTGACCATCTCTTTCCTCATCTCTTGGCTGCATATTCTGACAAGAGCATGATTTTTAACTAAACTGCCGAAAATAAAAAGTGACCGAAGCCTATTAAATGCCCCTGACTTTACTTCAAGCCCCAGAATCTTTCCTTCTCTATTCAAACAGAAATCTACTTCAGCGCTTGCGTTTGGTTTTTCTCTCGCCCAATAAAATATCTTGGCAGGGGTATCTGTAAATTGGGCTAAGATATTTTGTCCGACTATCTGCTCGGCTATTCTGCCGCGATAGAAATCATTTAAGTCTTTAATGCCTACAAAATTATCCTGGATTCCCATTTGATAATTGACCAAGCCTACGTCTAAGAATAAAAGCTTCTTAGGCCTTTTTGTTTGAGGCAATAAAGGCAGCTCTTGTGATTTTGTTGCCTTAACTTGATAAAGAATCATTGTTTTTTCCAAAGTTTCAAAAGCCCGGCTAATTTCGCGGCTCCTGAAATTAGAACCGCCAAATTTCTCATAAGTAACAGGAAGCCCTGCATAAAGAGGAGAATTCTCAATAATGTGAATTAAATATTTAGAATTTGCTAATGAAGAATATCTATAAACATCCTCGGTATAACTAGTGAAAAGCGAAGAGTAAATGCTTCGCAAATCATTTCTGTTGTTTGTCTTTAAAAAAACTTTTACCACTTCAGGCATTCCGCCAATCATGGCATATTCATAAAAAACCTTTAAAACGCTTGTATGAATTCCCTCAGGAATCTTCTCATTAAAGGAAACATTTCTCAAAAAAGCAAGAAGCTCTTTATCTCCCTTTGCTTCTAAATACTCAAAAAAATCCAGAGGATAAAGATAAGCATATTCAATTCTTCCAACCGGAAAATCCAGGCCGCTTTTTTCGATTTTAGCTTCAAGCAAAGATCCTGCCGCTATGATATGGATATCAGGCCTGTCTTCACAAAAGAATCTAAGCAGCTTTATCAGGCTTTTAGAATTCTGAATTTCATCGATAAATATGAGTGTTTTTCCGGGAACAATCCTTTGTTGAAACTTTATCTGGATGATTTTATCAAAGTCTTCCATAGAACAATCACCACGGAAAAGGCTTAAATGGTCGGATTTTTCTAAATTTATATCTATAATATTATCGAAGTATTTCTTGGCAAATAAAAGCACTGCCGAAGTTTTTCCAACCTGCCTTGCGCCCCGCAAAACTAAAGGTTTTCTGGTTGGTTTATCCTTCCAATTGACTAAATAATTAATGATTTTTCTATTAAACATAGCTAACTTGTTACAAGTATAGTCATAAGTTAGTTATAATATACTACATTTGTATGATATGTCAATGGCTTTTTATGAAGAATCACCTTATTTAAAACGCGGTTTAAAAACCAGCAATAACGCCGGAAGAACAATCAAATCAGCCAAAAGAGCTGTTGCCATCATAGACGCGCTAAGTATCCCGAAGTAGATTGTGGGCACGAAATTAGAAAAAGCTACAACACCGAAACCGAAAAATAATATAACTGAAGTGTATATTATCGGCCTGCCTTTAAGCGCAAAAGTCCTATGTATCGCTTTCTCGTAATCGTTGTCTTTTTTTACCTGCCGGCCAAAACAATGCAGGAAATGTATTGTATCATCGACTATTATTCCGATACCTATTGCTGATATTATTGATGTTGCAGTATCAAGGCGTATGCCGCAGATGCCCATTGCCCCGAAATTTATAAGTATAGGCAAGATATTAGGAATAATACTTACAAAACCTACAGAAAACGACCTAAACACAATAAACATCATCATAAAAATAATAAGTATGGCAAGGCCCAAACTCTGAAGCTGCCCCTTAACTACTAATTCCATTGATTCCACTTCAAGAACAGGCCAGCCTAAAACCTGGGCCTCGATATTGCTGGGAAAATTTCTTTTAATGTAGCCTCTGATTTCAATTATTATTCCCTTAAGGCGCGAGGTAGAATGCTCTGCTATCCTGGCTCTTACTGTTGCCCACTGCCACTTGGAATCGATATAATCATCCATGTCACGCGCCCCATAGAGCAAAAGATACTGGGAAACCAGGCGCTTTGATTCCGGGATTCTGTAAAAATTATCATCTTCATTGTTAAAAGATTTATTGATATCTTTTAAATAATCTGCAACTGAGGTTGTTTTATCAACTTGCGGTATCTGTTCAACAAAACGCTGAAGCCTGTCAATTTTTTCTAATATTTCGGGCCCTTTAAAATAATCCTGGCTTTTGGCTTTTAAAGAAATATTTAGAAACTCTGTGCCGGATAGATTATCTTCGATAAATTTCGTTGACTGGTAGATGAAACTTTTCTTTTTAAAGTGATCTAAAACATTGGTGTCCACGTTTACCATCATTAAGCCGGCAAGGCTTAGCAGTATTAAAATTACAGTTGCCCCAAAAATTATAAACTTATTCTTTACACTGAATTTTCCAAGATTATAAATAAATTTATCGAAATTTGATATTGAATTAGCGGTTTTTTCTGAATTGCGCAATTCTTTTATTTCTTCCCTCTTTAAAGGCGCAAAAAGGTTAAACTGTTTCATAAGGGCGGCGAGAAATGTGAATGTAACAACAAAAGCAAAAAATACCCCGATTCCCACAACCAGGCCAAGCTCTTTAATGGGGGAAACCTTACTTACCATAAGAGAAAGAAAGCCCGCGCAAGTAGTCAGGCTTGTTAAAAGGCAGGGAATAAAAAGGCGCCTCATTGATTCACTTAGAGCCGGGCCGCCTTGATCACACAAGCAGGACCTTTTTATATGCAGGCCTTCTCCTACAAAATGAATGCTGTCCGCTACAACAATCGCAAGTATTATGGGTGGAATTACGATTGTTACATTGTTAAAAGCATAACCTGATATGTAGAAGAAAAACAAAGTGCCTAAGAGGCTTATAAGTATTGAAAACGAGGAAAATAACGAGCCCTTTAAGCTTCTTAAGCTGAAGGAAAGTATCGCTACTATTAACGCTAAGGATAGAGGCAAGAATAACTTTAAATCCCCTCTCATGTAGCTGGTGTAGAAAAATTCTATAACCTTTGGGCCGCTTAAATAATAATTCCTGGTGTAAGCAAACTCTTCTTTTAGAATTCTCTGAATTTGTTTTACCGCTTCTGTGCTTTTATACTGGTCAACTTTCCTAAAATCCTCTAATTCTATGATAATGCCCGCGGTTTTTGCGTCTTTTGAAATTATATCGCCCAAATAAAGGGGGTTTTTAAGCGCCTGCTCTTTAAGCAAACTCAGCTCTTTGGCACCCTTAGGTATTTCCTCGATTAAAGGCCTGACAATAAAATCACCCTCTGTCCCGATTATGTCGTTAACGGTTGTTAAGCTGGTTACGCTGTTAACATATTCTAAAGATTCCAGCCTCTGGCTTAAACGGGAAATCAAGTTTAGATTTTCTTCGGTGAATATGCCGCGATCAGAGAAACCTAAGACAATAAAGCGGTCGTTACCGAACTCATTCTTCCAGATCTGATAGCTTATGTAATCTTCGCCTTTTTTGTAGAAAAAAGCATCCATGCTGTGGTCGAGCTTAATTCTTGGGATAAATATCAGTGCCAGAGAGGCAAAAAGGCAGGTAATAACAATTATGGAAAGAGAATACTTAGAAACAAAGTTTATTAATTTATTTATAAACTTATCCACATAGATATCTTACCTAAATATATAGGGATATTCAATTAAATTGTGAATAAAAAAATTATGAAATGATTACGGGCAGGGGCAAGCCCTGCCCCTACAATATTTACTTATAGCAATTGTGGATGTAGGAAAGTTGCTTTTTGGTGGCTTTTTTGAAGATATCTGACTTCTCCTCAAAAAAATATTTAAGGCCGGATTTGCTTAGAGTGTATTTATTTTTAAATACGGTCAGGTCGGACTTCTTCGCAAAGAATAAATTATACAGAGCTTTCCTGCTTTTTCCTTTTTCTCTTAGCTTTTTATCAAGGGTTAAATGAAAAGCCAAAGCGGGAGCTTTATTTACTGACCCGTAGTATTTAAGTTTTCCCATGGGCTCAAAGTAGAGAAACTTATATAAGTACTGGTGTTTAGGGTTAACCGCGATACATAGTTCATCTATTTTAGAAACATTAGAGGCATAATCAAAGACAAGTTTAAATAATTTAAAAACAAACATCAATTTATTAAAATTAAACATGGAAAACCACCCTTTAGGGAATAATTTAGCATCGATTGAAAGCTGAGAAACCTCGGATACTTTTCTGTGCTTCTTCCTCAGGCCGTCAACTTCTTTCTTAAAAATCTTATCCATGGGTATTCCAAGGCCTGAATCAGGAATCAAAGTTACGGTTGCAACAACTTTATTGCCCTGCTTTGCCACAAACGTGGCAGTATCAGGGAGGGCATTAAAAATAGAAAGCTTAAGCTTGCTTTTATAGTATTTAGGAATATAGCCTCTGGAGGCGTATTCTTTATAAACAAGAGAAAAAGACTGCTCGAGCTCATCTTTATTTCTTGCTATATGATAAACTATTTGTTTATTTGTTTCTTCAGGCATTGTGATAAATTAATTATTGCAGAATTAAGTAATTGAGCATTGTTTCACAGAAAAGAAATACAAACCTCTGCCTGTCACAAGGTGCAACCCTAATATGTTTTATTCCCGCTTCATAATAAATCTTCTTACGCATTTTTTTCTTTTTACACCAGACAACTTCGCTTATCAGGTGAACCGGTTTAGGCTGGTGCGGAAAATTAAGCTGAGCCTTAATCTTGCTGCCTTTATCTAATAGCCTCTCAGACGTTATTCTCATGCCTCCGCCGCTTACATCCTTTGTTGTAATCTCCTGCAAAGATTTTTCGCCCCACATTCCTTTAAATTTTATGTTCAGGGGAATATTCAAACGCTGGGATTTTCTCTTTTCTCCATTTCTCACTTTTATTTTGTGTTTTAACGAAGGCACGGCTCCTCCTTATACAAGAAAACGTACTGTCATTTTTAATTTAATCCATTGATTTCTCAACCATTTTACAACAGATAAACTCAAAAAACTTATCCCTCTCCTCTATTTTAACAAACAACAGGCCTGCTTCAAACAAGCCTGCCTTTACTTTTTTAGACCGCATTACCTCACAATGAATAATAAAAGGATCCATTAAGCGAGTTTTCTTCCCGATGCATACAACAATTTTATCAGAGGGGGTTAAAGGCTTTCCCGTAAATATCCCAACTCCCATTCCGCTTACATTCTTACACTTTGCCCTAAGCCACCTGCTCTTTTGCTTCTGCCTGTATACAACAGGCAAAGAAATAATAAGGCGCTCGGCACGCCTTCTCTCATCCCTGTTTAAATTCGGCTTATTTTTAGCCATGTAAGATATTTTATCAGATATTTCAATAAAGTAAACCCCGTTAGGGGGTTATCCCCTAACGGGGCTACCGAGAAAAAGAGGGGAGGAGGTTTCTTAATTACTGCTTTTATTCCTGTGTTACCCTTAACACTTCAGTTAAGGTTGTAATTCCTCTTACTGCCTTGAGAAAACCATCCTGTTTAAGCGAATGCATACCTAAGGATTTGGCATGGTTAAATATTTTCTTGCATGTAGCGCGCTGGGCAATTAACTCCTTTATATCCTCGTTTACCTTTAAAATTTCATAGATGCCGGTTCTGCCGCGGTAACCGGTATTACGACATTCCTTGCAACCGTTTCCTTCATAAAATTCAATGTTTGCGGCTTGACAATCGGCTAAATACAAAAGTTCGCGCATTTGCTGGGTTGGTTTGAGAGGTTTGCGGCAATAGGGACAAATGAGTTTAACCAGGCGCTGAGAAATAATGCATTCCATTGAAGAAGAAAGTAAAAACGGTTCGATTCCCATATCTACAAGACGGACAACGGCACTTGCGGCATCATTCGTATGCAGGGTTGAAAAAACAAGGTGGCCGGTTAAGGCGGCCCGAATCGCTATCTCGGCGGTTTCGTAATCTCTGATTTCCCCCACCATCATTACATCGGGGTCGTGGCGGAGTATATGCCGGAGGCCGGTTGCAAAGCTAAGCCCTATTTTAGGATTAATTTGAATTTGATTTATGCCGCGCAGGTGATACTCAATAGGGTCTTCAACCGTTATCACCTTAAGAGAATCTAAATTTATCTGTGAAAGGCAGGCATATAGAGTTGTAGATTTTCCCGCGCCCGTGGGGCCGGCAACGAGCAAAAGGCCGTGGGGCTTTTTTAACTCTTCTGTTATTAAAATGCGGTCCTCTTCTTTAAGCCCTAACTTATCCAATGTTAAGAAGGACTGAGGGCTCAAAATTCTTATGTGCACTGCTTCGCCATGGGAAGTTGAGAGGATTGATATACGCAGATCAAGCTCCTGGCTGTTAATTTTCAGAGTAATGCGCCCGTCTTGAGGCAGGCGGTGTTCGGAAATATCAAGGTTAGCCATAATTTTAATCCGCGAAACAATTGCCGGATGGAAAAAACGGATATCCCGGGAAGTATGAATATCATATAGCACGCCGTCGATTCTAAAACGCGTGCGCAGTTCATCCTGAAAGGGTTCAAGATGAATATCGGTTGCTTTTGACCTGACTGCCTCATTAAGTACCTGGTTAACGAAATGTATAATAGTATGGTCTTCCTGAGAAAACTTTGCCTCTTCAATATTTTCTTTGGCTATACTCTCAACAGGATTTTCATGCCGTTTAGCAATCATTTTATCTACGGTCTGGGCTCCGACACCGTAATATACCCTTATTGCCGTCTGGATTTCAGACTCACTCGCTGAAACTGCCGTGACTTTCATTCCTAAAAGCAGGCGAATTTCATCTAAAACGCTAAAATCATCGAGGTTACACATGGCAACAGTTATTGAATCATCTTTAAATTCGAGAGGCACAATTTTATAATGGTTAGCTACCTCCAGGGGCACTTTTTGAATTACTTCATGGTCTATGATTTTATCCCTTAACGTTACATAGGGTGTATTTAGCTGCCGGTACAAAGCATTTGTGACCTTATCCTGCGATGAAAAACCCATCTCGACTATTGTTTCGCAAATTGGTTTCTTGTCTTTCTGCTGCCGGCTTTGGGCCAAAGCAAGTTGTTCTTGCGTGATAATGCCCTCCTCAATAAATAACTGGCCGACAAAATAATCCTGTGTGCCCTGAATGTTATTCATAATTTCACCGAATTAGTCTGTATGAGGCCCTTTCTTAAGCAAGTTGTTTCGATAGATTTTGTAAGCCTCAGCAATTCTGTTTCCTGCATTACATTTAAATTGCAATTATTATAAATAATACACTCATCGGGACATAAGTTTTTATCAAAAATTGTCTGAAAGACTTTTGTATTTCCCCCCTTAAAAAAGGAGGCGTTAACAACAAATATATCAGGGTTAAACATTGCAAGTTTCTCAATTATCTCATGCGGCGTGTGAGCAACATCTGTCAGGTAATATTCGCCTTTCTTAGACATCCCTTTGAAATAAGTGCTTAAGAATTCATATGTCATCTCAGACGGTTCAATAAAAAGAAGTTTAGCCTTAATCGAAATGATATGTGCGCTTATGTCTTTTTTTGTTCTTTCTGCTCTAAGATGGCTTTCACAATCAGACAAGATTAGAAAAATCTTGTTACTTAATTCATGCAGGCTTACCGGCTTTACAAAAGCCCCGTCGATGAGGCCATCCTTTAACAAAACCTCAAGCTCCTTGCAATGCCCGGTTAGGACAATTATCTTTATGCCTTGGTATTTGGCTCTGATTATTTTTGCTAACTCATCTCCTTTTAAGCCAGGCATCATAATATCAAGCATGACTAAATCGGCGCCGGAATCTTTTAATATCTCTAAGGCTTGATCTGCGTTTGATGCTCCGTCTACATCGTAGTTGTAGTGCGAAAGAAAGCGTTTCAACACTGAAACAGTCTCGGGTTCATCATCAACCACCAAAACTCTTTTTTTATATGCATCCATAATTATCACCTCCTTTTTAAGAAAATTTTCTATTGGGCGTGCTTTCATGCCCTCAATTAATATATACCATACAGATGTGACATTTGTCAAGATAATATCAGAATATATGTCATATGATCATTGCTGGTTTATCGAGATAACATACTGTCGTACAATATGTTATGTAGCATTAAAATAACTGCCAATAGTATGCCATTATATAGTTTTTATATAAAAATCTTGACAGATGACTAATTTTAAGCTAAATTTATAGTAATTATGAAGTTACACCAGAAAATAATTTCTATAAGAAAAAGTAAGAAATTAACCATAAAAGACGTACATTTAAAGCTTATAGAACTATTTCATGATAAGGCTCTAAGCTACCGCACTCTATTAAGAATTGAAAAGGGAGAAACTGACGGAAGGGCAACTTCCCTCTATCAAATATGCCTTGCCTTAGGAATTACCTTTTCTGAATTAAAAAAGGATATCGATGAAGAAGACGGAATCTTAGACTTTGTTAAAAGGAACCGCAGGGAAGGAAGGTATCAATACAATAATAATGCTTATGCTGACATATTATCGCCCGCGAAAAGGAAATTTCTTGCATTAGAGCTGACTCTTAACCCTCAGGGAAAAACCGGCATAGAAAAAGACCCCCAAGCCGAGCCAAAACATGAGAAATGGGTATATGTAACAAAAGGAAAAATTTTTTGTATTATAAATGATAAAAAGTATACGCTTGATAAGGGCAGTTCCATGACTTTTGACAGCAGCCTCGCTCATTCATTCGAAAACATAGCCCGCCGCCAGTCTCAATGCATTATAGTCCAGATCCCCCCCCACATCTGATATAAAATCAAATATCAAAAATTAAAAATCAAAATTGCAATGTAAAATTAAAAATCTTGATGTGACTCTAAGAATTTTACATTTTGATATTTACATTTTGATTTTTAATTTAAGATTTGATGCTTATTCAAGCTCTGGGAATTTAGGTGGGGTTGTTTCGTTTTTTAAGGATGGCTTCTACTTTTTCCTTCAAAGTTCCAAGCTCAACGGGTTTAATAATATAATCGCGCACGCCCTCTTTTATAGCTTCGTCTGCAACCTGTTCACTGTCCCAGGCGGTAATGACTAAGAAATCGGGACGGTTAGGGGCGTTTTTTAAATTCCTTAATACATCGATACCGCTTAAACCCGGCATCTTAATATCTAAAATAACAAGGTCGTAATTATTCTGTTTTATATTTTCGATTGCTTCCTTTCCGTTATCAATGACTTGAGCGCAGCAGCCGAAAAAAGCCCTCAGGCTGTTTTTTATAACATTTGCAGTCTGTATTTCGTCTTCAACTATTAAAATGCTCGGCGTTTGCATATTTGCTCCTATGTTATTTCGACCAGATACGCGTGTTTAAGTTTAAGTCTTCAACAATGCCAACCGCAAGGGCAAGGTCGTTATAATATTCTTTAATAGGGTTAAAATCGAGCAAGGTCTTAAATACCCTGGGTTCGAAAAGGTTCCTTGTGTATGAAATGGCAACATAGACATTTTGGGATATGAAAGACAAATATATCTGCCTCTTTGTCTTTTTCTTAAAATCGGTTATGCGTTTCATAAGGCTCGTTGAGAGAATGTAGCGGGCAACAATTTGGTCATCGCCGTAAACGGCAAAAATCTTTTCAAATTCAGGGTCATCTAATTTAATAAGCTGGCCTCTGGTAAAATTCCAGGATTGAAGCATGCTACCGATATGGCCAAACAGGCGTTCCGCCGTATCGGGAAGGACTACGGTTTTGCCCTTAAAAGATTTATTAAAATCAGCGATAAAAAATATTCCTTTAAAAATAGTATGGTAAGTCCTTCTTCCTTTACTGTCCCTGGTTACATATTCGGCATGGATTTCAGAGAATTTTACTTCAGTTGCCCCGATCTTTCCCGAAACATAATCATCGCCCCTGTACCTATCGATATTATTTTTAAATATACGGGATTCTTTAAATACGGATTCGCCAATACACCTTTCTCTGGAATAATCCAGCCCGCTATCGATAAATTTTACTATTTTATGTATTATCGCTGATTTAAATTCTCTGACATAATCTCTTGTAAAAAAATAGTATACCGCGGCGAATATAAACAAAGAAAGAGCCGCAAAAATAATTAAAACTCCGGGGTCCTGGCTTGAGCGAATAATGAACAGCGCGAAAACAGTTAAAATGCCTGTTATGGGTATCGCGGCATAGATCAGATTCTTAACTATGCCCTTTCGCTTAGTTTCAAGCAGGCTAAGATCCTTAACCAATGCCGAGTTATAATAATCCCTCAAATCATCTATTGTTTTCATGGACATCCTGATAACAAGATAATCTTTTCTATAAATTATTATCAGTTATTAAATAATTTTCCAACGTCGATATTGGCTCGTTCATTTTCAGCTATTTCAAAAAGCCTTTTATTTTTATAATTCATCATTGTAGCCATAATGTTGGTTGGAAACATCTCTATCGCATTGTTATAATCGGTAACAGCGGCATTGTAAGCGCGCCTTGCCGCTGAAACCTGCTCTTCAATTTCATTTAAGGACGCTTGAAGCTGAAGAAAGTTCTGGTTTGCTTTAAGGTCAGGATAGTTTTCAACAGCAACCATAATGCCTCCCAGCATCTTAGACATTTTATTATCAAGGTCAACCTTCTCATCGTCTGAAATCCGGCCTGAAGTTGCTTTTGCCCTTATTTCAGTTATGTTCGTTAGGGTATTCTGCTCATGCTTCATATAAGTTTTTACTGTTGAAACTAGATTAGGAATTAAATCATAGCGCTTTTTAAGCAGTGCGTCGATGCTTGCAAAAACATTGCTTACCTGGTTCTTTTTGCCCACAAGGCTGTTATACATAACAACCGGCACCAATAGAATAATCGCAATAATAAAAACGGGAACTAACATACCCACCTCCTTCAATGAGGACATCCCGCCCTTTTTCCAAAAGGGGCGGGATAAGTCCGAATTGAATCCTGAGTCCGCCCAAAGGCGGACGAAGGATCTTAAAAGAAATTTACCCCTTTTATTTATTTTACCCCTGTCCGGCAATCATTCAACCTAAATTTATACTGGAGTTTTCCATTTTAAAATCGAAGAAACTCCAGTTTGATTACTGAGATTGGAGAAAGATTACTGAGATTATAATTCGCCTTATTCTACAACACTTTTAATCTCTGAAATCTGTTTGAATCTTAAATATGAATTTTAATTAAACGACTAGAATATAAGCGTGATTTCGAAGGTTTGAAGATTTGCTTTCTCTGAGGCGGGAAAAGCAGGAAAAGGCGAAGATTCTTTTATGATTTCCCGGGCAAAGCTCTTAAGATTGCCGTTTGAATCCGCAGCTACTACAACCGGCTCTCCCACAAGCCCTCCTTCTTTAGAAACTACGAATCTAACCTTAACCTTTAGAGGTAATTTTATTTTTGATTCCTTAGAGGGCTTTTCTGATTTAGAGATTTGTTCTTCTTCAGAAAAGATAGGCATCTTTGATGCCATCCTTGCTGCTTTCTCTCTTATTTTGTCTGCAATTTCAAGGTAATAACTGCCGGCATTGACAGGTTCGGGCATCTCTTTCGGCTTAACAGACAAAGGCACAACAGTAAGGGGCTCTAAGCTCTCAGCTTCGGCTGGTTTTTCTTTTTTGATAACTTCTTTTTCTTTTTTGGCGAGCTCTTTTTCTGGTTTTTTAACTATTTTACTTTTTTTTAGGGGCATGGCGTCTTTTTTTTTGTCTTCAATTACCGGCGGTTTTTCTTTATTGGGCATTATTACAACAGGCGGTTTATCTTCTTGCTTGATTATCTTCTCAAGCGTTCCAAATTCTTTTATTGCTTCTTTTTCCCATATAGTTCCCATTATCTTATCACGCAGCTCTTCTTCAATGGCTCTATCTCCGGAAACAATGCGGGGCGTCAACACAATAACAAGTTCATTCTTGGTAGATTCTTCCTTTTTACTTCTGAAAAATGCCCCTATTCCCGGAATACCTCCTAATACAGGAATTTGTTTTCTTTCTTTGGTTCTGGTTATTTTTCTCAAACCCCCCATAATGATGCTCACACCATCTTTAACGATTACGGTGGTTTCGGCTTCAGAAGTAGTTACAATAGGAACTTCTGTTTGTTTATCTTCTGTAGTCAGGGTTTCTCTTTCTGATGAACTTATCTCAGGCTTTATTTTCATAGTTATATATCCGGCTTTATTGATAGTCGGAGTAACAAAAAGCTTAACGCCTACGTCAACAAAATTAACAGTTTGGGCTGTGGTTAGAGAATCGCCGATTTCAGACGACATAGAAGTTATATAGGCATCGCGCGTTCCTACGATAATTTTAGCTTCTTCATTATTTAGGACAACTATCCTCGGGCTTGAAAGTATCTTTGAATCGCCAAATATTTCAAGAAAATCAATAATTGCCGAATAATCATCTTTTGCGGCGACATCTGCAACGCCGATAGTCCCAAAACGGACTTTTTCGTTTACGCCGCTGGGAATAGCGAAATCGCCTTTTGTTCTAAAATATTTGGTAATCCAATAATCCCAGTTAATCCCGGTATAGAATTTCTTGGAAGGTGCTATCTCAATTATCTTTGCATCAATTAATACTTGCAGCGGCTTCTCATCAAACGCTTTAATCATTCTTTCTATCTTAATGATATTTTCGGGATAATCAGCAATTAAAATTTTATTGGTCGCCTCATCAATCTTGATGATACCGCTGTTTGCGCTGAGCATTTCTGATATCTTTTTCTCAACCTTATCAACAGGAAGGTAGTCCAAATCGAATACCTTTGTTTCAATGGGCTTATCAAGGCGTTTTATCACATCTTTTATCAGCTCGATTCTATCGGGAGTATCTACCGCTATCAATGTATTGGTTGACTCGTCGGTTATGATTTTACCTATTTTAGATGCAATTTGGGAAACTATTGCCTGTGCTTTCTGAGCTTTTGCATACTTTAAACCAAAAGCCTGCATTATTCTCTTGTCCCAGTATTTTTTACCGTATTTAGTTTCATAATCGCGCTCGGTCATAACATAAATTATGTTGTTGTTTATTTCATATGCAAGGTCGGCAGAGACAACAATTATATCAAGAGCGCTCCATATATCGACATTCTTAAGAAATAATGTTATTCTGCCTCGAACATTACCGCTTATAGAAAGATTTAAGTCTCCTTTGTCTGCAATAATCTTCAAGGCATCAACAACATCCATCCCTTTAACTTCCAAAGAAATAGTAGGAATCGAGGCCTTTTTTATCTGGGCAGGAGCGGGGTTAATTTCTTGGGGGATGGCTCCGGCAGGAATAACCAAAGAAAAAACAACCAAATAGGCTATTATTCTCCTTAAAGATTTAATTCTATATATCTGACTTCTGATAAAATTAAAGGTACAGCTCAAAACTATTCTCATAAAAATTAAGAATTACTGAACCATCAGAAATTTTCTCAACACTAATATGCTCAAGAAAAGTCTCAGATTCCTTTAAATAATAGGTTTTTTTTGCCTGGGTATCCTCTATAATTGCTTTGCGGGTATCATCGGAAACAACTCCAACCAAGCGCAGCCCCTCAATTGTCTTAAGCAACTGCTCATATTCAACATCGGTTTCAGATATTGACGCCTCTGCAAATGCCGGCGTAAAAATATTTCTTGATTGAACTTCATTTATAAAAGCGGAGTAATCTTTTTTCTCTCTGAACAGAATGGTTTCTTTCTGGCTTGCTGAATAAGCTTTATCGGGAAGCCTCATTTCAAAAGTTTTCTCGCGGTTTATAAAACTAGCGGCGCTTAAACTGGCAGAAACCAAGATCATAAAAAAGAGCCATAACTTAATAGTTTTAAGGCTTAATAATTTATTGCCAAATCTCCCCATCTACTATATTATCAAGTACTTTTAATCGTATGTCAATAAAAAATAGAGATTTTTTCTTCTCGCGCCTTGCCCATTTAAAAAACCGTAGAGGCGAAATTGCGAAAAGAAAAAAATTAAGCGGGGAATTCGACTACGCATTTTTGTTCTTAAGTTAACACTCCGCCAAAAGTGCTGTCTCATTAAAAAAACACTCGGACTATGTTGAGTTTGCAGAGGAGTAATTTTGATGATTTAGGCTGGGCTATCAGGCGAAAGGAAACAATTTTAATTAAAGAAACGGAATTTTCAAGCTTGTTTACCATCTGGAAAATTGAGGCGAAATCGCCTTCAACTTCGACTTCTAAAGCGGCTTCTTTGAAATTACCGGACTGGCGAAGGTCAAGGGGTTTTACTTTTTTTATTAGTATATCAAAGCCCGCGGCTGCGCTCTCAATCTCTTTGTACAAATCAGCGGTTACCTCATCCGGGCTTACGTCTTTCTCAAGAATACTCTTATACTTATCGTAAACCGAAGAAATATCTTCTTCTTTGCTCAACAAACGGGAACTTCTTTTAAGAAGGGATGTTTTCTTGCTAATTTCAGAATTCATCTCATCGATGCGCGAAAACATGGGGGAAATTACAAAATTGAAAGCTAACGCGCCCAATATAAAAAAGCCAATAAAAAAACTTACTGTTTTCTCCCGCTTTGTAAATTTACGCATCTTTCATCCCACAGAAAACATTTGTCTTATTTTATACTTTGTGGCTGTTATGTAATGTGTCAGCTAAGGGCCCTTCTTTTGTTTGCCTTCGATATAAAACTCAATTTCCGTTTTATTCTTCCGTTTAACCTGCGAAGCGTATTTAATATCTACTTCGCCAAATAACGGCGAAGAGTTTAAAATCTTTACTATTCCGAAAACGCCTGATATATTGTCGGTGTATCCTTTAAGGCTGATTTCGCCTTTTTCCTGTAAATCAACCAATGTAAGCTGAACATTTTCCGGTATTGAAGCTACCACCGTATAAAGCATATCGCTTATCGCAGCAGATGATAAAAAATCTTTATCGAGAACCTTCAGCCTCTTAGCGACTTTATCAAGTTCTGCAACCTCAACCTTCATCTTATCAAGCCGTAAATCAAGAAAATCAAGATATGCCCAGCGGTCAACGACATACCAGGTTAACGCTACCAGCCCGATTATCAACATCTCGAAAAAAATTATAACGCTGTCAAAGCAGCGCTTTTTCTTAAGGGTTAAAGCCCTTCTTCCCTTTACGTCTTCGGAAGAAAAATCGAAATTAAGTTTCTGATAAGACTGTGACAATCCTAAAATTGAGGCGAATGAACAGCTTTGAATAAGATTGTTTCTTACCCCTTTTTTTAGAGGAAAATTTTGCCAGCAATCGATAGATTCTGTCTTATCGAATAAAGATTTATCAATGAAGTTTTCATTGTTTAACCCGGTAAAAAAAGCCTGCTTTATTGTTTTGTTTGAAAACTCTTTCTTAAAAATCATAAGTGAATGTTTAAGGCCTTCTTTAAACTGGGTGTCGGAGGAATATGTAAAAGAACGGGAAAATATCATCTTCTTATTGTCTAAAACCAAAAAATCCGCGCAAGATCTATCGATATCGATAACGGCAGCCGGATAATCAAGCCTGCGCTCTTCATAAAGCATCCACTGCCAAAGCCCGGCGCTGGTTATTGTAAAAGATTTAGGAGTTATGGCCTTTTCATTTAGATAATCAAGAAGATGCTTGATCTTTTTCTTCTGGATAACGAAAACAATAACACGGCAATAATCTTCTTCTAACTGGGCAATGGAAAAATCAAATAAAACTTCACTCAAAGGGTAAGGCACCAGTTTTGCAAGTTGAAATTCCAGCATTCTTTCTATTTCGCTCATGTCCAAAGAAGGCAGTTTTACAAATCGCATAAGAAAAAACGGCCTGGGAAGCGAAATGCTAATATTGCTGTGTTCATTAGGCGGGATATGGGAAAATATCTTATTGAGAACTTCTCTGCCTGAGCCTTCGTAGGTTTTAATAGATGTAATTGCCGGCTTCAAACCTTTAGGCACAGCTCTTAAGATTTTAGCATTATTTTCATCCAGTTCGACTATATGAAAACTTTTATTCTTCATGCCAATATATAATTTTACCCGAATCTCTGTTAAAAATACAGGTATTTTTTTCTTTAACTCCTCCTGCTTCGGCTGTGCTTATAATACGGAATATATCCGAACGTATTGAAAATAATGAAGTTATATTTTGAGGTATATCACTTTCCTTTTCAAAATATTTATCATCTTCGGGGTCTAATATATCATCGCCCAGCCTTACACGCATAACTGTATCTAAAGAATCGCTATCATCAATGAGGGCATTTAACAGCTCCTGGCGGGCGGTATTTATATTTATTTTCTCTCCTGAATATAATGATATTACGCCTTTTAATTTATCAAAGTCCGCCTTAGATATCCCTCCAACAAGAAGCATCTCTTCAATAATGCTTAAAGGATTATTCTTTGCTTTACTCTCTGAATCAGGATAACGTTCATCGGTGTCTTTATCGGTATAATCCAGGAGCCGCCCGGTTTTTTCTTGGGCATTATCAATTTCAAAAGACTCGAAAAAACTTACCAGTTTCTCCTGGGTAGCGTTATAAATATTAAACCGGGAAGATTCGTCCTCTATTTCTAATTTAAGATACCCTGTTCTTTGCGGTTTAGAGTAATTAATCTTTCTCAACCCGCTTGAAAACTTAGCCCAATCTTCTTTAAGATGGTCTATGGATTTCTCCTTGTCGCTGTTAAGAATTTCTCTTGCCAGAATTATGCCTGATAAAGACAACTGCCGGCTGCGCGCTTTATCTATTAACAGCTTGGTCCTTCTAACCTCAATATAGCTTCTTACGCCCATGCCTAAACAGAAAATCGAAAGCATAAAAAAGATCCATAAGGAAAAAATAAGAAAAAAGGATTTTTTCTTTTTATTTGTTAATATAGACATATTTTTTAACAGTGTGCTCTTTACCTTTTATGTCGTTATAATTGATTTCTATTTTTACTCCCTTAGGCAAATCAACTTTACTATCCCACATCTCTCCCCAGGCTCCTTCAGGTTCTAAACTTCCCGTTGCATAGAAAAAATTTCCATTCTTTATATTATCTATTATTGAAAAAATCTCTTTGGGCTCTTCTTCTAAAGGCTCTCTTACAGCCCTTATCAGCTTGCCCTCTTGAAATGCATATGATACATGCATAATTTTAGGTGTTTGAGAAGGGTAACTAAGCCCTAAAGTGTAAAAGCTTAAATCCTGGCTTGAACCTGACAATATATGATAATCCGGGTCGTTTTCTTTAAAGTCAATAATGTTTCTAATTTCCCTGCCAAGCTTATCTAAACCAAGATGGATGTTCAGTGAAATGTCCTGGCTGGTTTCAATCCTCTCTCTTATTCTTATACCTGAGCGAAGAAGAAGAAATAAAGCTACCGAAAGCGCAGAGAAAATCGCAACCGCAACTATAACCTCAACTAAACTAAAACTTTTCTTATATCTCATTTTATGAAATAATCATCCTGCTTATCAAATCTTTTTTTATTATTTCCCATCGAAGATAACCATAAATCAAGGTTTATCTTCGAGAAATAAGACACTGTCAAAACTTATGTTATTTTTTATATTTCTAACGGTGACCCTTGTTTCTTTTATATTCTCAAAATCCGTATCCGTAAAATCAATACGCCATGAAAATCCGCCGTCAAATTCCCCGCTGGCTGCAATTTCAGAAAGTTTAACGCCTGAACAGTTCTTAAGTTTCAAGTCCCAAATTTTTTCTTCTGCGAGCGATATTAATTTTAAATACACCAGGCTTTTTCTACCTGTTTTAATAAAAACGCCGTAGCCTCTGAATAAAAACAGCGACGCAAGCGAAACAAGAAGTACAACAATAGCAACCTCAAACAGAAGAACTGATTTCTTATTTTTCATTTTAATCATTGCGTTAAAAGCAAATCATCGCCCCGCGCCGGTTCTTTTTCAATCCTTATTTTGCCGTCAAAGCCTTTACTCACTATGTAAGACTTCCCCCCATATCCGTCATATATAAATATTTCAAATTCTTGAGTTGAGCCGTCGGGAAAAAAATATATTTTCTCGATTTCTGAATCAACATTAATGCCGTCCGGTATATATGCTTCTTTTAATATTCTTTCTTTGCTTCCTTCAGAGATTAATGTAATAGTATTATTATCAAGATTAATAACTGCTTCAACGACTTCATTCTTAACTATTGAGTGGCTTCTGGCATAGTCTAAGAAAAAAAATATTTTATTTACAAAGGATTTAAATGTTGTTTTTCTTGCGGTATTCCTGACAAGGGGCGCGGCCAATCCCAGAAAAATCGAGATTATTACGGTTACCAAGAGAAGCTCGATAAAGGTAAGAGATTTTTTAGAAGAATACTTAATCATAATGAGGAATGACGAAACCCGAATGCCGAATTCGACATTGGTCATTAGAAATTCGTCATTGTCCGACAGCGGCGGTTTTTAAGCTTTACTATTCCCAGTTAACTATATCGTCTTCGCTTCCCAGAACTCCGTCTCTTCCTTTTGAAGCCAAATCATAATCTAAGCCGTGCTCGCCTTCTCTTGAGTAATGGTAATCTGACTTCCAGGGATCTTTAGGAACTTTTCTTAAATACGGCCCGTCCCAGGCTTCTGTGCCGGGATTAGAAATCAGATCTTCTAATTTCTCGGGGTACTCTCCTACATCCATTTCATAAAGGTCAAGCGCAGAGGGAATGGTGCCTTCAACTTCCGCCTTTGCGGCAACCCGGCGCGCTTTCTCAGCACGTCCTGCAAGCCGCGGAAAAGCAAGCCCCGCTAAAATTAAAATAATAATTACAACCAACATTAACTCAACTAAAGTAAAGCTTTTTCTTTTTTTCATATAATAACCCCCCCCCCGTCAATAAGATTAAAAGTTAAAATCAATCTCAAATATCGGAAGCAGCATCGATAACACGACAAACATGACAATCAAGCCTACCCCCATAATCAATACCGGCTCAAGCAGGCTCATTAAGTTTCTTACCTTACGGTTTATTTCCTTGGCATAATCCCGCGATACGCTTTCTAAGACACTATCGAGCCTTCCGGAATTCTCCCCTACGGTAATAACATTAATAAATGAAGGCTGAAATACTCCGGCATCCCTCAAGGCTTCGCTTAAAGAGGCTCCTTCTTTTATCTTCTTTTCCGATCTGGACAATTCCCTGCGAAAAAAAAGGTTTGATATTGTTTCAGCCAGAACACGAAGAGAAATGTCTATGGGGACACCGTTGCGAAGAAGAATGGAAAGAGTCCGCGCAAGGCGCGATATCTCAATCTTTGCTATAACTTCTCCGAGAAGAGGTATCTTTAATTTGAATTTCTCAAGGTTTATTCTATTATTATTGTTTGAGTAATATTTACGGACGATAAAAAAAAGAAAAACAATCCCTGCGGCTATAGCAATGCCAAACCTGCTGAAGAATTCTGATATGCCGATTAACACTTTGGTAGCAAAAGGAAGATTCTGGCCGATTTCCTGAAAAACTGCAACCAGCTTAGGCACAACAAACTGTAAAAGCACAAATACGGTAATTACTCCTACTGATAATATTAAACAAGGGTAAAGCAATACCGAAACAATGTTGGCTTTAAAATCCGCTTCCTCCTCAAGAAATTCCGCAAGCCTTCTTAAATTCTCACCCAGAGTTCCGCTTGTTTCGCCTATCTGAACCAAAGAAGTATACAACTCAGAGAAAATACCGGGATATTTCTTAAGAGCAGCCGAAAATGGCTGGCCGTCTTTCACTTCGGAAATAACATCTAATAAAATTGGCTTTAACTTCTCCTGTTCTGTCTGATAAACAAGGGTTTCAATGGAAGACAGAAGAGGATAGCCTGCATTGGCAAGGGTTGAGAGCTGATTTGTAAATTCAACCAGGTTCTTTAGCGGCACTCTGGAAGGCGCCTTTTTAGATGAGCTTTTCTCATCAATTGATATGGGAAAAAGGCCCATATTGTCAATTTTAGAAACAGCTTCTTCCCTGGTAAGGGCCTCGATTTGTCCTTGTTTAATCTTCCGCGGCCCTTCCTTTGCTTTATATGTATAGATGGCCATGACTTTGCATTTTATAAATATCGCTGTAATCTATTCTTCAATCGCTGTAATCTCTTCAGGTGACGCGCAGCACCTCAAACAGAGTAGTAATACCTTCTAAAACTTTTCTTAAACCGTCCTGGCGCAGAGTCCGCATGCCGAGTTTTATCGCCTGTTCTTTAATCGCCTGGCTGGTTACACCTTTAAAAATCATATTTCTTATCTCATCTTTCATGAGCATAATCTCAAAGATTGCAGTTCTTTCTTTATAGCCGGTATTGCGGCAGCTTTGACATCCTTTTCCCTTCAGAACTTTAACAGAATCGCCGCCTATTTCTAAACCTTCCTTTCTAAATAAATCCGCCGGCACTGAAGCTTCTTCTTTGCATTCAGAACATATAATTCTGACTAACCTCTGGGCGATAACGCCTTCCAAAGAAGAAGCTGCCAAGAACGGCTCGACTCCCATATCAATTAACCTAAGAGGCGTGCTCGGGGCATCATTTGTGTGCAGGGTTGAAAATACAAGATGGCCGGTCATTGCCGAACGTATTGTAATTTCGGCGGTTTCTAAATCTCTGACTTCTCCGACCATTATGATATCGGGATCATGGCGTAATATCGAACGAAGGCATGCGGCAAAACTTAAACCTACCCGGGGGTTTATTTGAATCTGGGTTATTCCTTTTATCTGGTATTCAACCGGGTCTTCGGTAGTTATTATTTTCATATGGGGAAGATTCTTTTTATTGAGCGCCGCGTAAAGCGTGGTTGATTTTCCGCTTCCCGTAGGCCCGGTTGCAAAAATAATTCCATAAGGCTTGCTTATTAAAGTTTCTATCTTGTTACAGTCTTCGGGGAGTAAACCCAAATTATCAATGCGAAAATCTGACTTTGTGCTTAAAATTCTAATCTGAACGGCTTCGCCAAGATACGATGGCAGAATTGATACGCGCAAATCTACCTCATAGCCTTTAATGCGTATTTTTATCCTTCCATCTTGGGGCAGGCGGTGCTCGGCAATATCTAAATTAGCCATTATTTTAATCCGGGAGATGATAGCCTGATTAAATAGCTTTATAGACTCAGGCACGGGAACCTCATATAGAAATCCGTCAATACGAAAACGTATTTTTAATTCGTCCTCGTACGGCTCAAAATGAATATCCGTTGCACGCTCCTCAACTGCCTGTGTAAATATCTGGTTAACAAACTTAATTATTGAAGCATCTTCTACCGCAGCTTCTAAATCTTCTATCACAGGCGTAACGATTCTAACTCTTTCTTCAAGGCCGCCGCGGGTCATGATATCTTCAACAATATCAGCCCCTAAACCGTAAAACCTGCGTATACTATCTAAGATATCATCCTCATAACTTAATACTGCCTTGATTTCCGTATCGAGCAAAAGTTTTAAATCGTCAAGTTTATACATATTTAAAGGGTCGGAAAGCGCAACAACCAGTTTTTTGCCTTCTATCTTATATGGGAATAACTTGTAATGGAGAGCTAATTTGACGGGAACTTTCTCAACCGCTTTTGCGTCTATGGCTTCTTTCTTTAAGTCTATATATTCTACCCCGAGTTGTTCAGACAAAACCTGAAGAACCGTCTGCGGCTTGGCAAAGCCTGATTTTATGATAATCGTGCAGATATATCCGCCCTGGTTTCCTTGAATGTCTAAGGCGCGCTTTAATTGTTCGGGTTTTATAACTCCTTTCTCAATTAAAATATCGCCGATTAACTTGCTCTGCTTGTATTCTTTTTTTAAACTTTCTTCCATCAGCTCAATTATAGCATCGCAGGGCTTTTAATCAAGACTAAAGAGCTTTTGGGATTTCATTTCTTTATTTTTTTTGGTTATTGTTTTTATTTTAATTCTATTTCGCAGGTGGCATCAACCTTACTGCCATCCTCTAAAGTCACAATAAGTTCAAGATTTAATGTCATTGGCTTACCCCATACAAAGCCGTATATTGTGCCTTTTTCTTTGTTGAGATTAAGGGTTTTGGGAAGCTTGTGGCTTTTGACAAGCTCAAAACGCACGGCCTTAGGATAGCCTTCTCCTGATTCCAGCTTATACCTTCTCCATAAGAAAATCTTCTTGGTAAGGAACGCCTTAATTATTATTTGTGTTTTTCCGGTTTCTTCTTTTTCCGTCATAGTTAAAGATTTTACAGGCTCAGGCGGTATTTTATTACCTGCTATATTTACATCTTTCCTGAGAGTTATCTTTTTTCTTTCTGGTTGTTTTTTGTTAGTGGATTCTTTTAGCGCGGGTTTTTCGCTGGTTTTTAAATAACTATCTCTTGGGTAATCCCTGTAATTATCTTTTGCCTCCGGATAGACATCGTCTATGCCGGAAGTTTTATCGCCGGAGCCTTCGGAAGATGAGTTTAATAATCTACTTTCTTGACTTTCTAATTTTCTATTGTTTAGGCTATCTTTAGATGTGCCATCTAAATTGCTTTTATAGTTTCTTGGCCTGTAGATATGGGCAATTATCCTATCTGATGATGATGAAGAAGATGCAGAGGAAAAATCTGATTCAACTATTTCTAATGCGTTATAAGTTATGAATGCGGTCTCTGTAGCTTCGTTACCGGCATTATCTTCTGCTTCTAAAATAATCGTATTAAGGCCGTCTCTTAAGGCAACACTTTCAGAGAAGCTGTTTGCTTTTAATGAGATTAGCTGGCCGTTAATTTTAAATTCCTTAACTTGGCTTAAAGAATCCTCTACTTTACCTTCTACCAGGGCAGGCGAAACCTCAACTGTCTGATTAGAGGTTATGCTTATTATAGGAGGAGTTGTATCCAGGATGTAGTCTTGAGATAAAGACTCCCTGTTGCCTAAGAAATCCTCTGCTTCTATGGTTACTGCATTTTGGCCTTCGCTTAAGGTTGCTCTTTGGGTTAAAAGAGCTGCGCCATCATCTACGGTATAGGTTAGAATTATGTCTTGTGTGCCTTGGATTAGGTCCTGGGAGTTAAGAATATTCTTTATCGGCCCCACCGGGATTATTTTTACTTTTGTCTTAAGGGTTACATCTTGAGTAATCGGACTGCTTACATTAAAGGCTCTGTCTCTTGAGGTTATGGTTAAAGTATTTGGCCCTTCTTCTAACTGATAGCGGTGCTCCCATAAAGTTGATGAGTCAATACCAATTACTTCTGCCTGATTAATAAGTATAGAAGAGCCGGCTTCTTTTGTTCCCGATATATTTATGTTCTGGCTGCGCGTATAACCTTTGTTTAAGTTAGGGGTGATCTTTTCTAAGGTTGGGGCAGATGGTGCGATTGTATCTCTTACTATAGTAATTGATACTGATGCGCGGTTACCGGCCTGGTCAACGGCTTCTCTTGTGATTGTGTTATTTCCTTCATTAGGTAATTGCCTTGCTTCGCTAAAAGGAGTTCCGTCAATTGTTCCTTGTAAGGTTATGCTTGTTTGATTGGTTAAGCTTCCGTTTGAATGAGAAGTTATGATTATTTCAGGAGGAGTTCTGTCTATGAAGATTGCCTCAATTGTATGGCCATTTTCTGTTACGTTGGTAAATGTGTAAGTTGATATTTCGCCTTTAGATGCTCCATCAACAATAACATCATCTATATGATAACCGCTATTTGGGGTAATTTTAAAATCTTGGTTATTTCCGTGGCTTACCACAACTTCTCCTGAAGGCGATATGCTTCCTCCTTCCTTAGAAGACACCTTTATTGTATAGGTGTTTATTCCAAATACGGCTTCGATTGAATGATTAGCTGATATGTTTGTGAATGTGTAACTTTCAATTACACCGGCTGATACACCATCAACTACCACATCTTCGATGTGGCAGCCTGTTTGAGGTGCGATTGTGTAGGTTTGGTTTTGGTTGTGTTCTTTGCTTACTGATCCTAAAGGAGTTATGGTTCCTCCGCTGTTTGATGAAGATGTGATTGCGTATGTTTTAATTGAGAAGTTAGCGGTTATTGTTTTATCCGAATCCATTGTGATGGTTATTGGATTAGTTGTTCCGCTTGCACTACCACTCCAGCCTGTGAATTGATAGCCTGAGTCAGATATTGCAGTTAGGATAACTTGTGTTCCGTAATCATAGGTTGCCTGGTTGGGATTTAGAGTAATTGAGCCGTTTGTTGATTGAATAGTTAGGTTGTAAGTATCTTTTTCAAAAGTTGCGTGGATGAATTTATCATAGGTTACATTATTAAAGGTATATGTTGACAGCGGGCCTTGTGATTGGCCGCCGGCAAATACGTCTAATATGTGATGGCCTGTGTTGGCTGTTATGCTAAAAGTCTTGCTTAAGCCGGCTTCAACCTGAACCTCACCGCTTGGAGTAATTGTTCCCCCAGAACCTGCGGTTGCAACAATGGTGTGGCTTGTAACCGGCGTCTGGGTAAAGGCTGCGGTTATGGTTTTGTTGGAGTCCATGGTGAGGGTTTGAGGGTTTGCGGTTCCTGAAAGACTGCCTGACCAGCTTTGGAATGTCCAGCCTGAAGCAGGCTGAGCTGTTAATGTGACTGTGGTTCCTTCTATGTATCTGCCGCCTGCGGGGTTAAGCATAACAGAACCGGTTCCCTGGGTGTTTGCCGTAAGGTTGTAATAGGTAACCTGTGGAGGCGGCTCTGATGTTGTGGCGCTTACGGTATTGCTTAACGCGCTTAGATTAATCGCCTCGTCTTTTACTTTGATAGCGAAGTAATAACGTGTGTTGGGAATAAGGCCGGTTACCTCAAATGTTTCTGTCTTTCCCGCGGTATTAGGAAAAGGCTCACCTTGTGTATGGAACGCGTTATCATAAGCTGAATCAGAGGCTATCTCGGATAAGGAATAGCGCAAATCATAAATAGCAGCTCTGCCCACAGTTCCATCATCACCGGGCGCTGTCCATTTCAGCGTAATGCTCGTATCAGTTGTTGCCGGCACAGAGAGATCGCTCACGCGTGACGGCGGGGTCATGTCAAGGTCGCCTGTTACGGTTATGGCTACCCTGTTTTCGGCCTGTAGAGGGCCTCTTTTTACCACTACCTTACCATAATAGGTATAGGGTTTTTGGTAGTTTCCGATATTCTCTGCGGTCATACTTGTTTCTGCGACATTCTCGAATGTTGCCTCGCTGCTTATGGTCTTGAAACTCCCACTGCTATTGTTTGACTGGAAATAGTAAGTTATATTTCCATCCTGCGTGCCGTAAACATCCGCTTTTAACGATACTCCTTCGAGAGGAGCGCTGCCTGATACGGGGTCAGCCGTAAGCATTACACCTAAGGTCAGAGGCTCAATGTCCGGCCTTAACGCTACTTCATTTGAGAATGGAGAAATATTACCCGCGTCATCTATAACCTTCATTACAAAACTGTAATCCCATCCTTTGTTGAGGCCGCTTATGACTAATGTTTGAGCCGTGCCGGCTAAAGCAGGCTCGGGCTCATCCTCAACATGATTAGCGTAACCACCCCAATAATAACTTCCTCCAAGATAATGGTAGTAACGTATATCGTATTCCTTTGCCTTTCCTGTATTACCGTCATCTCCGGGTGCTGTCCATTCAAGGGTAGCGTTGTATTTACCTGTTGCCTCATCAAGCGCCACATCGGTAATCTTAAGGTCCGTTACATGAGCAGGAGGTATGATATCCGGTTGGTTGTCTTCGTCATAATACCCTGCGGCCCATATTCGTACCCTGCTTATTACGGAATTTCTATAATAACCGCTCTCGCCATATCCTACCAAAAGGTCGAGGAATCCATCCTTGATCTCAACAGGGCCCAACCAGACTCTCTTTGCCTGGTATCTATCGTCTATCGTACCTTCGGGCGTTTGAAATTCCAACTTACCCTGGCCGTCTTCAATGATGATGCGCGTATCGCCGAAGAAATATCCTCCGCTTGATGAGGTAACCTCAACGTCATATTTGCCATTGGGTAATGCTGCGCGCCAGGTAGCCGGAAAGGCATCGTTCTGGCGATAGCGGAAGGTCTTTGTCGCATCAGCGTCGTCTTTATCTGCCGGATGGCCGCCGGCCGTATAGAGTCCGACATGCCAGGGCCAGCCGGGTATAATCCATCCCTGGCGCAGTGATTCTTCATAGTAGTTCGTGGATACCCTTACGCCTTGCGGCATATACATTATGCCTCCAAAGTCAAACTCTCCCGCCTCATCTCCTTTGCTTACAGGCAAAGTGGTAAAGGAATACTCTTCGCTCACGCCTTCTTTGCCCGCGCGCCGGGACTTAACCCTGAAATAATATGTAGTCTCTGGCGTAAGGCATTGGAGTACGGCTTTATGGCTTGTCTCAAAGACCTGTCTATGATCTTCTCTGATATCCACATATTTATATTCACCGGGTGATGTCCCGAACTCAACCAGGCTCCTGCTTGATATATCGCTTTGCCACTCGATAACCGCCGTGAAGCCCCCTACCCGCGCAACATTTACATCCGATATTACGGGTACATCCTCTTCTGTATTTTTAGTTTTATCTATAACATAGCGATCTTCTACATAAGTGTCTGCTCCTATCCCACGATCATCTTTTGAATAATATAGCGCTTCCGCCTTACATACTTTGCCGGTGATCTCTACTTCCGTAAAACCTAACCCTGTCTTCTCTCCGGGATCGGCATAATGCAGATCAGGGTAACCTATGGGCTTGCTGTACCATAAAGAACGATTTTGCACATAGATAGTGCCTTCAACATCCGCGCCGTAAGCTCGGCCAATATCAAGGTCGCTGGGGTCAGCATCCGGGTCCCCGCTTGCCGGGGTTGTAATTATTCCCCATTCGGTAACTTTTTGCGGAATATTGTAAGGATTGCTCAACAGAGGATATGTCCTCTGGTACATGTGGCGGTGGCCGCCGAACTGTATATCGACTCCGTACTCGTCATCAATTGTCTTGTAATATTCACTGCCGGAAAGCGCGCGGTCCCAATAGGTATCCAGGTAGGCCGGATAGTGCATACCGGTAAAAATAAAATTTATGCCCCCCTGTTTCGCGGCGGCTAAGTCGTCTTTTGCCCAGTCTTCGCAATTCTTATACCCGCTATCAACAGACACAAAGTGCACGCCGCCATAGTTAAAACTGTAGGTGCGCTCCTTATATCCTTCCGGGCCGTTTTCCGGAAGATAATACTGTTCTACATACACTTCAAGATCGTCATCATAAGCCCACTCATGGTTGCCTGTTGTGGGCGCGAGAACAGCCGTAGCGAAAAGTTCACGGCAGGTATTGAAAAGGTCATCATATTCATACAGGTGATTCCCGATATTCACTATATCGCCTGTGTTAAATATAACATCGGGATCGAATTTCAACATATCCCTATACACATGCAGGAAATTCGTCTTTTGTCCGTCCCCGCCAAAATGCCAGTCAGAACCCACGAGGATCTTAACGGATTCAGGCTCTCCTATCCCAGGATTCTCGTAGTATCCGTTAGGAGAAGACGTCCTGAACGAGTAAACGGGTGTTTCTTCATCACCGCAGACCACCTTATACATATATCTCGCTCCAGGCTCAAGGCCTGTAAGAATAATGTAATGATTTGTCTCTGCAGGCGAAACTGCCGTGTTTTCTTCCACTGTCCCGATTCCATAATGTATAGCAGCTTCCTTCTCAGAAGAAGTTCTGAACGCTACACCTATAGATGTCTCCATATCTTCAGTGGGCTGTAGATACGGCCCCCTTGTAATAACACCTGTGCCTACCCAGTTAAATACAGCGGTTATCTCTTTATTTCTATCCATGCACACTGTTATGGGACTGATATAGTATTGCCTAGACGGAAAATCCCCTGCCCATCCCAGGAATTCATAACCCTCATCAGGCACAGCTGTTGCCTCAACCTTGGTGTTATAGGCATACCCTGCCGGGCTTGAAGGGTTGAGGGTAACTTTACCTTTACCTATGATATCAACCGACAGGATAAAGTTACCTGTTGTATCTAAGAAGCTTGCTGATATAGTTTTATTGGAGTTCATGGTTATTGTTTGGGCGGCACTGCTTCCTGACAGGCTGCCTGACCATTTCTCAAAAACATAGCCGCTTGCGGGCTTAGCCGCAACTGTAACAACCGTGCCTTCATCATATATGCCGCCTGCGGGAGTTATAACTATTGTGCCATTTTGAGGTTGAGGAGAAATAGTTATTGTATATTGATCAACTATTTCTCCTGTAAAGTCTGCGTGGATGAATTTATCAGAGGTTACGTTTTCAAATGTGTATGTTGAAATCGGCCCTTTGGAAACCCCTCCCACAAATACATCTTCTATGCGGTAGCCTCTATCAGCTGTTATGGTAAAGGTCTTGCTTCCGCCTTGAGTTACTAAAACTTCTCCGCTTGGGCTTATTGAACCGCCTAATCCGGCAGTTGCAGTTATGGTGTAGGTATCAGGCTGGGGGCCTTCTACATATTCATAAGATCCAATATCATAACCTAAGCCATAAGGCCTTGGATTTCCGTCTTTGTCATCGGTTACTTCGGATAAATTAATACCTGCGTCGATTGCCAAAGAATTTGCAGCAAGGTGATAATCATTGCTGTTTACATCAACTACACTTGATGTATCAAGAGTTAAATTGGAGGCGTCTGTAAAATCGGCTGGAACAACACTGTTTATAAAAAGATTATTATACGCCTGGAATGTCTCATGCAGGTTGCCGCTGACTCTTATATATGGGTTTATATTCCCGAGCCCGAATGTATTGTTCCATACATGGAGATACCTTATGCTGTCCTCGGAGCGTATAGCATACTGGTTATCATAAATAACGCAGTTTTTGACCGTCACAAACGCTCCGTCAGGGGCTGAGTCTCTTCCGCGAAGGCGAAAGGCAATCTCATTATCATAGAGCGTGCAGTTCTCAACTTCCGCATCTATATTCATCTTTAAATTTAAAGCGGCGCAATTAGTTATATACTCACTGTGCCAGCCGTTAAAGACTGAATTTCGCAAGATTATACGCCCTCTAACCTGAGGCGCGTTTGACTTTGTATCTATGGCATTCTCACCCGGCCATTTACCGGTAAGCCCGCTGTCGTCATCGCTGGGATCGCTATTAGTATTTAAAACCTTGTCTCCTGTAAAGATGTCTAAATCAACTCTCGTAAGGCCCATGGATTCACCCACAGCCCTGGCATTCTCATATGTAACAGGGGCATTATAAAAATGGCAATTCTCGACTAAGATATTGTCCCAGTTGCCGTATTCGGGCTGGAGACAGTCACCAGATACGTCATGAATAGAGGTATTTATAATAATTAAGTTTGTGGCTCCTTCTGTTGATATGCCGTGAGCGTCATCCCTCACTGGTTTCCCTTCCTCAAACCTAAACCAGTAGGCGTTGTATATCTCACAACTATCCACAATCACGCCATTTGGGCTGGTCATATTAACGATATGGCGCATGTTATTTTTGATAACACAATCTTTGATGTATAACCCGTGCGCGGCGGTCTGCACCCTGAATATACCATTTGTCGTGCTGTATTGTCCGTCAATAACCACGCCTTCAATCCTGTAATTTGGTTTATTAAACTCAATTACCCTTCCTTTTCTTGTTAATATTGCTTTGCGGCTATTCTTCGCCTTTATTGTAATAGGGTAATCGCGCGTTCCGCCCAGAGTAGTTATAATAGCTGCACTGAGGTTATATGTTCCGTCAGCGATAAGTATGGTATCTCCGGGATAAGCCTCGTTGAGCGCTGCCTGTAAGCTTTCAGCTGAATCTACTTCGGTTACATACCCTTCTCTATATTGACTGAAGTTTGCGGTAACCGCTCTTTTACCCTCCATCACAATTTGCGCCGGAACAGATATGCCGCTTAAGTGCCCTGACCATTCTACAAATCCATACCCCTGATCAGTTATAGGCTCAAGCTCAACCACTGTGCCATGGTCATACTCAGGCAAATCAGGCCTTATAATGACCTGGCCGTTTAGAGCTTTTATATCTAATGTATAGGTATTAATTTCAAATATGATATTTACTGTATGATTTGAATCAATATCTTTAAACGTGACAAACGGCGATACAACACCCATGCTTACCCCGTCTACCACAATATCCTTAAGATGGTGGCCGATTTGTGCGTTTGCGGTTATGGTTATATTGCCTCCCTCGGTAACCACAACATTACCGCTTGGGCTGGAGGCGCCCTGGCCTAAAACATTAACCGATACTGTAAACTTTGAAAGCTCACTCTTAACAGTTATGTAAAGTTCTTTTGAACATATATTTTGCGGTTGTGTGTTATCGGCTGCGGTAACTGTAAAAGAAAATATTCCTGTCTCTTGAGGTATCCCTGAAATATCACCTGTTTCCTGGTTGATAGATAAACCTTGAGGGAGGCTTCCTTTAGAGATTGACCATCTATAAGGCTTTAGTCCGCCATAAGCAGAAAATGTTTGAGAGTAAGGCGCGCCTAATTCTGCGTTACGAAGCGACTGGGTACTTATACCAAGAGCGCCTGTTATATACTCATATGCGCCTATATCGATATTTCCGTCAACCGGCCTAAAGTATGCATCTTGCGGGTGGATATATTCCATTTCAGGAAGAGGCGATATATCATCACTGCCTGAGTCTATGCACGCAGATCCGGATGCCAGGCGGTAATCGGCGCCTGTAAAATCTACAAATCCCGGATGCGTGCCAAAGAGAGTATTTAATAAACCGTTGTGGCCGGCTGCATTAGTTTGCACCCAGTTATTAGAACCGGATATCTGGCTAAGCTGGGCGCCGGTTACAACCGGAGCTGTATCATAAGCGGCGTTGTAAATAATATTATTAAAGAGCACTATTTTGTCTAAACCTGTACCGTAGTTATCCCACAATTTTATCCCGGCGCACCTGCCGGATTGATTTGAGATGATCGTATTGTTAATAAAATACCCTGTCCCGCCGTGCCTGTCGTATCCATAAAGAACCGTAAATGAGTCTTTTGTGGAATAGGGCGGTTTTTTAAAGATATTGCCTATTATGAGCGCGTCCTGCGGGCCGTAGGCGTCATCGCTTAAAAACTCTTCATAGCTGCCGTTATCGTGAACATAGTTATAGGCGAATACCGTGTATTGGGAATGGTCGCTGTAGCCCATGCCGCCGTTAGCGTGTATATGATTGTATTTTATGGTTGCCGTTCCCTTGCTGTTTACGGTAAAGGCACGGGCGTTTCCCGCGCCTATGCCGTGGTTATACGATATTTCGCAATTCTCTATGGTTGTATCTGTGCCGGAGGCTGAGATGCCTCTGGTATTATTGTGAACGCGGCAATTGCGTATGGTTACATTATTGCTTGATGAACCGACGCTTATGCCTGAGGGATTGTCAAAACCGAACATGTCGGCAGCATCTTTTACTTCGAGGCCATCGACTATGACGTTGGCGGCGCTTACAGCCACGGCTGTTCTTTGGCTTATACTTGTAAATCCGCTGGCGTCAATTACAGGCCTTGTTGGGCCTTGGCCTTTTATGGTAATAGGCGCATCGGGTGTTCCGCTTTTTGTTATGTTTATGGCATTGTAATAACGGCCGGAGCTTAAGATTACCTCGTCTCCCGGCTGGGCGGCATTTACCGCTTCCTGAGGCGGAACATTAATAAGCACATTTACACCATTACGGACAAGACTTGCAAAACCTTCGGGCTCTCCCAGATCCGGCTCAACCAAAACGCCGCTTGAGTGTGTAATCACCAGCTGCGGGCGCCAATCAGTTCTTCCTTCTCTTGAGATAAATACTGCGGATGCATATTGAGGAGTTAGCATTTCAAGCTTAAAGGTAGCTTTCCCATCACTCTGCGATTTAACAAAATTTGTAACATCGAATTCATTCCAGCCTGCTTTAACAAGCTCAACAGCTAAAGGGCCGCTAGCAATAGGCGCGTTATTCCAGGTAATAGCCTCCTCAGTCCATGAATCAACATCACACACACTCACAATCAGTGAATCGCTAAAACCTCTTGGAGAATAGACCCTTAGCGTAGCGTTCTCTATCGACGCATTCGGAATTCCGGATAAGTCGAACCGCAAATATCCCTGTGAATCATAAACGGTCTCATGGTTGCGCACATATAACCCGCCGCTGTGCCCATAATTAAGCATATTGGGGTCGTTATTATAATTATTTGGGTATGCCTGGTATGTATGCGCATCGGCCTCAGCTATTAAAGTTGAAGCAGTATCGCCGGTTATGTCAAATACAGAAATTGCAGCCTCATCGCTTGCCTGATTTTCTCCGTCATAAGCGCTAAGCTTAAGGACATATGTACCGGGTTGTGTAAACGATACCTCAGCATTAACTGAATTTATATCTGAGAAAATTACATCTGCCGGGCCTGATTGTTTACTCCAGACAAATGCCAAAGGTTCAATTAATCCGTCATCAGTAACCGTTGCTCTAAGGCTTACTGAATTAGGAAGTGTTACTGTTTGGTTAGTTCCCGCATTAACAACAGGCGGAGTATTTACAGGGGTGCTTTCAACAAAATTAGCAGTTATGTTTTTATCTGAATCTATGGTTATTACCGCGGTTTCGGAAGTTCCGGATAAATCCCCCAGCCATCCGCTAAATTTATAACCTTTCTGGGCAACAGCCTCAAGGGTGACAATCGAACCGCTCTCATATGTTCCTCCGGAAGGGCTTATAATTACCGAACCCCCTGAAAGTGAATTTACTGTCAAATTATAATAAGTCCCCGAACCTGCCTCTGTCACCGCTTGGGCGATATTGCTCCATAAACTTAAATTCGGCACTTCATCATAAGTCCTGACAACGAAAGTATAAGTTTTATTCTCAGCTAATCCTGCAATAGTGTAAGATTGAATAGTCCCTCCAGATTGTGGAAGCGGCGGGCTTGGCATCTTAACCCATCTCCAGTAATCTCCTGTTTTGGTCTCGCCATAAGGTGAATACCAAATTTCATACCTTGCAGCTTGCCCAATATCACCATCATCTCCCGGCACCTGCCAAGCTAGAGTAACAGAATTGTTGGTTGTGCTGGTCGGGGTAAGATCAATAATATCTGAGGGTGGGGTAACATCAATCGGGGGGATTTCCGTAAAATGGCCTTGGGTCCATATTTTTATGCCGTTTATAATGCTATTTCTGCCGTGGCCGGCTTCACCATAACCTAATTCCAGATCGAGGGAGCCGTCACTTACCGTTACTCTGCCCGGCCATATCCACATCTGATCTGTCGGATATAATGACTTAGGCGCTTCAAATGTTAAGGTATCTTCTATAACCAGCTTTTCCTCTCCCCAATAATAACTGCCGCCTTTGGCTGCTGTTACTTCTACATCATATGTGCCATCTGGAATTACCGTGCTCCATGCAGCGGGATATCTATCATTGCTCCTCATGCAAAACGTATCTGTTAACTCCGGAGGATTACCAACGTTCTCTTCTCCCACGATTTGGTTCCAGGAATCCTCATGTGCGTTAAATGTCCATCCCTGCCTTATCCTCGAATCAAAATGCCCCGGAGAGGCCCTTGCAACATCTGTCTTGTACTGAATACCTCCGAAATCAAACTCTGCGACACGCTCTCCGGCCTGGCCATCGGATGCCGTAGTGAATGTTAAAGGATTGCCGTTTATATCCGCATCAATAACGCCTTCCTCTCCGGCCCGCCAGCTCTTTACGCGAAAATGATAAGTAGTATCGGGCGTGAGGCATTGAAGCGCCAGGCGATGCTCGGTCTTAAACTGCTGGTTCTGTTCCTCGCGCATGTTTAAATAAGGATAATCTCCGTTTATAACGAGGCCTCCCTCAGGCCAAAATTCCACCTGCCCCCTTGATGATATATCGCTCTGCCAGTTAATAACGGCTCTATGAGCGCTCACTTCTGATACAGTTATATCGGATATAACAGGCTGCGGCAGCGGGTCTGTGTCATCCTTGTTTATCGTATAATGATCTTCCAGCTCGCGGTTAAGCCCGGAAGCATTGTACCCATATGATTTAACGTCACAAACCTTACCGTCCACCGTTACTTCTGTATAGCCTATATTTGTTTCTTTGCCTAAAACAGCGAAGTGAAGTGAAGCAGGGCCTGTATCTGAACCCATTTTGCCGTAATACAATGAACGGACGCCATGGTAGATTGTCCCTTCTATATTCGCTCCATAATACTCTTTCTCAGGAGTATATTTGATACCCCACTGGCGGGTATCGTAAGAGTTGTCTATTAACGGGAAGCTTCTGTGCAGCCTGTGGTTATGGCCTGTAAATTCAATATCCGCCCCGTGCTTGTCATAAACCGGCCTTACAGCTCCACCTTTGCTGCGGCTTCCCTGTGTGGGCTGGTGGCTGCCTACGAAAATAAAGTTGGGATTATTCGCTTTGGCGGCTTCCAAATCCTGATTGAGCCACTCCGTGTCCACATCCCACATATGAAGAGCAGCAAAGTGCACTCCGCCATAATCAAGGCTGTATGAAATCTCTTTTAAGTCTTTTGGGCCGTTCTCAGGAAGATAGAATATCTCTCTCCAGTTATCAAGCGGCAGGTCACGATCATCATCGTGATTGCCTGTTACCAAAACTACAATGGCTGTAGCTAAAAGCTCTCTGGCTGAGCCGAAGAAGTAATCGTAACTCTCTAAAGAACCGTCTATGGTATCTCCTGTAAGAAATATAACATCGGGATCGAACGCCAGCATGTCCGGCATAACAGTGTCAAACCTGGGATATTCAATCCTATCAACTGCAAAATGCCAGTCACTGCCCACAATCATTTTAAATTTCCCGTCGGGCGGTGATGTCCTGAATTCATATACGGGGGTTATATCTATCACCGCATTTGAGCTATCGCTTACTACTACCCTGTATTCATATGTCCGGCCGGGCATAAGCCCTGAAAGTTTAATATAATGTTGAGTACCTTCTGTCGTAGCTTTGGAAGAACTCCATTCTGCCTCGCCCTCTTCCTTATATTCTATTTCACATATATAATTACCTGCTGTGCGTATCCCCACTCCCATAAAATTGGATAGATCTTCTAAAACCACTCCTGTTTCTTCATCAACGGTAAATACAGGTTGAAGGTATGGGCCAGCCGAAATCACACCAGTTCCTCCAAGCCAATCGAATACAGCTGTAACACTTTTGTCGCCGTCTATGGTAATATCCTTTTTAGGCTCAGAGCCGCTCAAGTCCCCGCTGAACCCTATAAACTTATACCCCTCTTGCGGACCTGCCACTACAGTGACAATATCGCCTTCATTGTATATCCCTCCGGAAGGATCAAACGTCACTGTACCAGAACCTATCTTGTTTACGGTTAGTGTGTATTGGTCTAGAGGCGCCGCCTCGGCAATGTTGCTGTTGAAATACCTTTGCCTGTCCTGGTTTTGTCCATTAAAACTAAAATCCCAAGTCAAAGAGGTAAGATTAAAAACAAAAATTAAACACCAAATTATCGGTTTTGATTTGAAAAATTTCATCTTGAACCTCCGGTTAAAATAAAAAAACCGAACCGCCTCAGTTTTACTTCGGCAGCTCGGCTGTCTATAGTCTCTGTACTTAAAACAGAATTGTCATTCTGGTTATCGGTACGCAAGGCTATCTTAGTAAACCCAAATGAAAAATCAAAAATTAAAAATCAAAAATACATATTAAAATGCAAAATTTTGGATTTTGATTTGCCATTTTGCATTTTGATTTTTGATATTTAATATCTTTCAAATGATGCCTACCTTAGACCCTATGGCTTTGCCATGAACCGAAGTTCTCCGGTTCAAGGCAGCCCTGTTTTATAAGGGCTGCGTCCCATGGTTTCCCATGGTTTGCCTTTTCGGAAGAATGTTTCCGGTTGTTAAAGAGCAATGGGCTTACCTTTAAAATATAACATATTTATAGTGTTATATACCATGCCAAAAGGGGTTAAAAC
>JBDRDJ010000010.1:0-41256 GCA_043820815.1 Candidatus Omnitrophota bacterium | reverse complement strand
ATCTCCCAGGCCCCTTCAGCATCATTTGCGGTAAAAATATCGCGGTCTTCGGAACTAAGAACTCTGGTTAAAGAAGAAAGGATGTTGGGCTCGTCATCAACGATAAGGATACTGTGTTTATTGGACAATTCGTGTTTCATTTGTTGGTTAACTCCTCTAAAAACCTGCGCCGTTCTTTACTCATTTTACACCTAGATATTGCCGTGTTTAGGGATAACAACCGTAAAAGTGCTGCCCGAGCCAACTTCACTTTCCGCTATGACTTTACCTCCGTAGCTGTCTAGGAGGCTTTTTGCTACATGCAGGCCCAATCCTGGAGCACCTTTGGTTGTAAAAAAGGGCTCAAAAATCTTTGGGAGATTTTCGCTTGCAATGCCGCAGCCGGTATCTGAAACTTTAATATTTATAGCGCTATCATCTTCAAATGTTGCAACGGTAATGCTTCCGCGCTCATTAAGTGACTGAGCAGAATTCATAAGGATATTTACAAATACCTGGCTAATTTGAGCCGGGTCAACCAAAAGATAAGTTTCGGCCTTATAATCTTTTACAACATCCGCTTTGTATTTTACCTGATTCCATAATATTCTTAAAGCCGACTCAACAAGACTGTTAATGTCAGCAGAGACCCTTTTCCCTCCTGAGGTATGAGCGAAAGAAAGCAGGTCTTGGACTATACGCTTTATGCGGTTAGCCCCCTCAAGGCATTCGTCAATGCTCTCTTTTATTTCCTGTTCTTTCTGGCCTTCAGCGATACCTTTTGTATACATTGTAAGTAAATTCAAATTTGTGATTATAAATGTGAGAGGGTTATTTATCTCGTGAGCTATTCCGGCAGCGAGAGTTCCTAAAGAAGCTAACTTTTCAAGCTGCATCAACTGGTTATTTCTTTCGTTGTTGTTAATATCAATCACAAGAACTCCTCCTTATTTTTTTATTGTTGATATAAGGCCCCACATAGGCATAAATATTGCAAGCGCCATTCCCATTACAACTATACCCAAGACCGCGGTCATAATAGGCTCAATCAACCCCGTCAGGTTTTTTACGGATGTACGCACCTCGGAAGTATAATATTCGCAAAGAGATTCAAGCATAGCTGAAAGAGCCCCGGCTTTCTCGCCTATAGAAATCATATAGCCGACAAGGCGGGGAAATAATTTACTGCTTAGTATCCCTCCGGAAACACCCTTACCGTCGGCGACTTCTCTTTTAATGTGCTCTATGTCCTTGGCTAAAACTACATTTCCTATTGTAATCTTAACAATATCCAGAATCTTTAGAATAGAAATTCCCGCCTGGTATAAAACGTTTAACATCGATGCAAACCTTAACATTACAATTTTATTATAAATTTTGCCGAATACCGGGGCCCTAAACTTAAAATCATCCCACATAACGCGCCCCTTAGGCGTATTTATCGCAAACATAAAAGCGAACACAGAACCAACAATAGACGGAAACGTTATCCACCAGTAATCCTTAAATGCTACACTCACCTGCATCATTATTTTGGTAGGAAGGGGGAGCTCGCCTAATCCTGCATACATTTTAACAAATTGCGGAACAACAGCAACCGACAGAACAAAAACGGCAATTACTAAAGCTGCTATTACCATT
The DNA here is from genome assembly GCA_043820815.1 of Candidatus Omnitrophota bacterium. Lineage (GTDB taxonomy): Bacteria > Omnitrophota > Gorgyraeia > Duberdicusellales > 4484-171 > JBDRDJ01. Next base: position 39,636 of record JBDRDJ010000010.1, on the reverse strand, counting down.
ATCGGATACTGCATTGCGCTTGAGATTCCCTTCTTTATTTCTTCCTCCTCTTCTAAAACATTTGCGAGCATTATAAGAACTTTATCAAGTACACCCCCTGCCTCGCCGGCAACAACCGTATTAACATATAAAGTGCTGAAAACTCCGGGGTGCTTAGCCATTGCTTCGGATAATTTGTAGCCCTCTTCAACATCATGAATAACCTGATGCAATGCATCTTTTAAAGCAGGATCTTCGGACTGTTCTGCCAAAACACCTAACCCTTCAAGTATAGGGACTGCGGCTTTTACAATAGTCGCAAATTGGCGCGAAAATACAATTAAAGCCTTAGGCGATGCTTTTCTGGCGCTCTTTTTAAAAAGGCGCTGGCCTAACGGCAGGGCTTTTTCTCCTTTAAATCCGATATTTATGGGGGTAAGCCCCATTTTAGCAATCTTCTTAGATACTTCAAGCTCATCAGAAGCCTCAAGAGTGCCTTTTTGGGTCTTGCCTTTTGCATCTGTGGCTTTATATGTATAAACTCCCATATTAAGTCAAGTCAAATTCTTTGATAGCGCTTTTTATAAGTTTGGTGTCTATTTTGGTTACTTTCTTGCCGAACCCTGAAAGCAGGGCCAAATCGCATAATGTATTTATTTTACGCGGTATTCCTGCGCTAAAATCGAAAACAGCCTTTGACACTTCGTCATCAAAAACCGGCCTAACTTTATCCCCGGCAGCCTCGTCACCGCTGGCAACTTTTATTCTGTGCTCTATATATTTAACAATCTCCTCTTCTTTAAGGGCATCAATATGGCAGCGAATGGGAATGCGCTGTGCGAAAGGCTTAAGATTCTCTATTTTGCCGCGAAGCTCCGGCTGGCCTAAAAGCAAAAGAGTCAAGAGAAACTTGTCCTCGCTCTGGAAGTTTAATATAAGCCTTAGCTGTTCAAATATACGTGGATCTTCTATCGTATGTGCTTCATCAATGATGATAATATTATTTTTTCCTTCGCGGACATTATCTAACAAAATATTATATAATTTTTCAAGAAGCGGGTCAACCAGCAATTCTGTTTTCTTCTCAGGTAAAGCCTGAGGGCTCAAAGAACGCACAATTACGCGTATAAGCTCAGAGGGCTCGCCAACAAGGGGATTATTAACGCAGGCGGTCTGGAACTTCTGCGCACCTAAATCCTTTAAGATAACCCTTGAAAGAAGGGTTTTCCCACAGCCAAAAACACCTGTAAGAAGGCCGGCTCCGATATTCTGAGCAACAACATAAGTAAGCTTCATAAGAGCATCTTCATGCTGGGGTGAAAGGTATAAATACCTCGGATCGGGTGTATTTTGAAAAGGCTTATCCTTTAAGTTCCAATATTTCTCATACATTCAATACACCTCTAATTATTTACGGCTTAAATCAAGCAAACTTATAGCTATACTGAATAATAAACACATAAGTGAGAACGTAAGAATATTCTTATTATTAACTCCAATTCCGGGATCAGCTATATCAAGAACCTTTAACACAATTCCTATAACAAAACTGCAAAATCCTACTGCAATAAAAAGGTCATCGCCTAAACGGTATATATTTTTCATCTAATCCTCCCTATTTACCACTAAGCCAGCGTGTCATTTTACTACGGTAGTCTTCTAAAGCTTTACTGTCAACTTTTAAATCTTTCGGCAATACGGTGCCTATGGCCTGTATTTCTTCTTTAACGTAAGGTTTAATATCTATTTCATCTGCGGCTCTGGTTTCCATTGCCTGTTCTTCGCAGACACGCGCTACCTCTTCAAACGTAGTTAGCCCTGAAATTGCCTTATTGCGGCCGTCTTCCCATAAACTGCGCATTCCTTTTTCCAGGGCCGCTTTTCTCAAGGCTACCGATGACTCCTTAGCATTAATCATCTCGCTCAACTTATCATCAACGCTCATCATTTCAAATAGCCCGGTCCTGCCCTTATAGCCTGTTCCTTTACATTCCTGGCATCCTGTGCCGCGATAACCTGCAGTATCCTTTTTTGATTGCAGCCCGTACTTCTTAATCACGCCGGGAGTTAAATCATATTTTTCCTTACACTTAGGGCAAATACATCTAACTAACCTCTGAGCCATTATTCCGATTAATGAAGCGGCGAGCAAAAAACTTTCAATCCCCATATCCACAAGGCGCGAAATTGAAGAAGGGGCGTCATTTGTATGTAAGGTTGAAAAAACCAAATGCCCTGTAAGGGCAGCCTGAACTGCCATGCGGGCAGTTTCTAAATCTCTTATCTCACCAACCATAATTACATCAGGGTCTTGCCGCAGTATCGCCCTTAACCCATTGGCAAAGGTAATACCTGCCTTAGGATTAATCTCAACCTGCCTTATTAAACCTAAGCGGTACTCAACGGGATCTTCTAAGGTAATAATATTTCTGTCAGGTGTATTAATTCTCATAAGAGCCGAGTACAATGTCGTTGTCTTTCCGCAGCCGGTAGGCCCGGTTGAAAGAATAATACCGTAAGGCCTTGCAATCAACTCCTCGTATAACTTTAGGTCTTCATATGTAGTAAAACCAAGCCTCTCAAGGCCGATAGTTACAGAAGCCGTATCTAACAACCTCAAAACAATATTCTCGCCGTGTATGGTAGGTAAAGAAGAAACACGAAAATCAATAATCTTCTCATCTATCCGTGCCTGAAAATGCCCGTCCTGGGGGGTGCGCGATTCTGCTATGTCCATTCCGGCTAAAACCTTAATCCTTGATATTACTGCCGGCTCCCATTCTTTAGGCGGCGATGGTATTTCGTGAAGCACGCCGTCAACGCGAAACCTGAGGCGCGTCATATTTTCTTCGGGTTCAATATGTATATCAGAAGCCCTGTCGCGCACTGCCTGGGCAACGACCAAATCGACAATTTTAATTATTGAAACTGTTTCGCTTAAGGGTTTTCCCTCTTCTCTGCCTTCCTGCAATTCCGAAAATAGCGTGGCGCTGTCAACCCCCTTATAAAGCCGGCTTAAGGAATCTTTAATATCCTCAGGGCTTGAAAGGTACACTTCTATGGGATAGTTTGTGAAAAGCTGGACTTGATCTATAGAGGATACATCTTCCGGGTCCTCCATGGCAACATGAAGGATATCGTCTTCAATAAATAAGGGTACGGATTTAGTCGAGCGGGCTAATTCCTCTGTATAAATCTTAAGAAGGTCCTCAGGGATTTCCAGATCGGACAGGCCTTTAAACTCAATCCCGATATGCTGGGCAATGGCTTTATAAAGAGACTCCTTCTCCAGAAGCCCCATATCTAGAACAACTTGCTGTAATGGCCGGTTTAATTTCTGCTTTTCATCTATAGCCTTTTCAAGATCTTCCGGCGTAAGAAGGTTTGATTCCAGTAATAAATTTTGTAAATCGTCTTCATTCATTAAGGTTCAAATGTATCTATATAGCCTATCCAGCTCTCTATTTCTTTTTCCTCTCTGCCTTTAGGTAAAAAACCCATATATTTTCTATAGTAATACACCGCCTGCTTTTTATCGTTTAAGTAGTTTTCATAAAGAACCCCCAAGTTATAATATGCCTCTTCATCGCGCCTATTCAAGGAAATTGCTTTCTTAAAATGCTGTGCGGCTTTATTATAATCATTAAGAACTGTGTAAAGCACACCCAAGTTGTAATGTAAGTTGTGATTTCTGAGGCTTTTACCTTCAACTTTTTCATATAAACTCAGAGCTTCGTTAAACTTCCCCTGGCTGTAAGCTTCTTCGGCTAAAGAATAAATATCGTTTTTTTTCTTGTTAGAATCATTTTTACTCTTTTCTTTTTGGGCACCCGGACTTTCTTCGGTATTTTGCTTATCAGCCTTATCATTATCCAATGGCTTAAACTCATCAATCTCAGGGTAATCATAAGAAGTGCCTTTGAGAAGAGCCTCGGCCTTCTTAAGGGCACGGTTAGCACCTTCTAAATCACCCTTTTCAAACAGTTCTTTTCCCTGTGCGTAGTAATCTTGGGCATCTAATGCATCATCCTGGCGGGTTTCTGTTTCCTGTGAATAGGCTAAAGGTAAAATTAAAAACAATAATACCCACATACGAAATATGCGCACTAAAACAAATTGCGCAGAATTAACCCCATACATTACCGGGAATTTTTTATTTCTTCTGTTGCCCATTGCCTTCTGTATTCTCATCGCTTCCGTCAGAAATCTCGATAGACTCGATATCGACCTCAACACTTTTGACTTTAGTTTCTCCTTCGGCTTCTTTTGTATCTTCCTGTATGGCCTCTTGAGCGCTTTCACCATCCGCTATTGCCTCAAGCCTGGTTTTTCTACTGTCGAAAGCGCGGCTTGCCCCCTCAAGATACTCATTAAAAATGCTGTTTATTTTATTTATATCGTTTATTTTTTCCCTTAAAGAATCTAACTGCCTTTTCTTATAGGCCAACTCATCCTTAACCTTATTATTCTCAATCACAACCCTGACCATATTCTCGCGTAAGCCGACAAGTTCCTTTAGGTCTTTATTCAATTTGCCTGTTAAGCCGGCTATCTGTAAATTTTTACCATCCAGTTCCTCCTGGAGTTTTACGATTTTATCCGCCCGTTTAGCCATGTTTATCTCATAGGCCTCGATTGTCTCATTTGACTGCTTATATTCAGATAAAACTTTCTCATACTGCTCCTTGAGACTGACTATCTGGCTCTCTGTATCTTTTTTGCTGTTAAGTTCATCTATAAGTTTCTCCAGCTCACCCTTCATATTCTTCATTGAAGAAGACAGAGACTCCTTCTCGCTTGAGAGTGCGGTTTTTTCTTTGCTCAACTCAACTATCTTTGCTGACAATTCATCAGCCTGGGCTTTGTAAATATTTATTTCGGATGTTAATTCTTCGGGTTTCTTCATTAATTCAGCTATCTGCGCCTCATATTGCTTAAACAGGTTACCTTGATCATCTACCTGCTTTATGAGTTCTTCCTTTTCCGTGCGCAATGCCCCAAGAATCACTTCAAGCTTTTTGGAGCCGCTTTCTTCTTCCTCGACTCTATTGCTTAGATAATCCTTCTCAACGGTAATACCCTGCACCAAACTTTCGTAACTCTTAAGCTTTTTATCTTTTTCGGAAAGAAGTAAGGCAAAATTCTTGTTCTCATCTTTCACCTGGTCAATAACAGCTTTCTGCTCCTTATGCCCTTTTGTAAAAGAAAGCATTGCTTCCTTAAGGCCTTCGATTTCAGCCATTTTTTCCTTTAACTGGCTGTTTGCCGCTTCATACTTTTTCTTATACAGCGGCTCATCATCATCTATCATTTTCGACATACTGTAATCGAGTGAGCTTAATTGCTTATAAAGAGACCTTAATTGACCGTTTAATCTATTCTTGTCACGCTCTGAAACGATGATTTCATCTATTTGCGCTGAGATTTTCTTTATTTTCTTTGCTATGGGAGAAAGAAAATCCTCCCCTCTACCGGAACCAGATAAAGGCAATTTACTTTTTAAATCTTCGTTTTCCTTGGCTAAAAGATCTTTCTCTTTAGAAATCTTATCCGCCTCTAAGTTAATAGTTGTTAAATCTTTAGTTAAAGCTTCAAGTTGATCTTTAAGCTCATCTAAGGTAATTTTTAGGCTTTTGTTATCTTTAAGGGCTGATTCTTTGGCTTGTTCGCTTTCAGAAATAATAACACTTTGCTCTTTAAGGCGCAAATGGGCAGACTTTAACATCTTTGTTGCTTTAGAAGACTGGTATAAGAAAATTGCCGACAGAATCATTAGCGAAGCAACAATGAATTTAACAACAATAATGCCGAATTTTCTGTTCATTTTATTTGATTTCCCTTAATTTCAGTTTAAGATTCCTGGTAGGAATGGTTGATAAGCCTGTATCATAGGCTAAAACTCTACCCTCCTCGTTTCTTACGATACGCGCAGTAACAAAAATAAGAAGTTCTGTTTTCTGATTAGGATTAACGTTATTATACTTAAACAAACGGCCAAGAAACGGTATATCGCCAAGGAAAGGGACCTTGCGCACGGTTTCTGTGCGCTTGTCTTCAATCAAACCTCCGATAACAATGGTCTGGCCGTCTTTAATTATGACTTCTGTATTCGTGAATCTTCTGGAAAGTATCGGATAATTAAATCCCAAGCCTTCAAAAGAAACGACTTCATCGGAGAAACTTGTAACTTCGGGGGTCAGCTTAAGTTTTATGTTATAGTTACCAGCGCTGCCGCTTACCTGAGGCGTCACAATCAAAGTCACACCTTCGTTTTTTTCCTCAAAACCAGTTACCTGATACGCGCCGCGCTCCTCGATGTATTCAAACGTCGGTATGGGCCTGGCCTTGCCAACGCTCATTTCGGCTGACTTGTTATCTACGGTAACTACTCTTGGGGATGAAATCAGTTTAGAATCTGTCCTCGTACGCAGAAAATGAAGCACCATCTGATAATCGCTGAAGTCTAAAGTTCCCAAAGTAAAATCAACTGGGGTTACAAAAGGAAACCCATAAGACGAAGGGAATAAAGAATCTTCTGTGTCCCCGGTAGTTATTGGGTTAGGCTGGCCAAACAAAGTATCCATCCGGGCTTGATCGCCAATGGCCCTAAAAGGAAAAGTGCTGGGGCGCATAGCTCCGCTAAGTTCACCGGTTATATCCCAGTTTATGCCTAACTGTTCTGTTGTGCCTAATGAAGTTTCAATGAACTTAGCCTCAATCAAAACCTGCTGTGTTGTTTCATCTAAGCCAAAGAGCATATTCTCAATCTGATTAATAACACGGGGGATATCGGTTACGATAAGGGAATTTGAACGAATGTCTATCTCCATTGAACCGTCTTCAGTAAGAACCTTGCTTAAGCTTACCTTGATCCCTGCGGCATCTGCGTTATTAAGCCTGAAAACCCTTGTTTGCTTTCCTTCCTTCTCGGCTTCTTCGGGAGTCGTTACTTTTATAACCCCGCCTTTTCTTGTATAGACAAAACCGTTTATAGTTATAATTGAATCAAGCGCCTCATCAACAGTAACATTATGAAGCTGGACCGTTATCAGGCCTTCAACGGATTCGGAGAAAATGATGTTTAAATTATACTGCTTGGCAAGCTGGCGCAGTACGTCTTTAATATCTACTTCTCTAAATTCAATATACTCAATTAACGTAAGGCGGACATCAATGCGGTTTTCGGCCGTTTGCTGGCCGAAAACAGAAAAAGACATACCAGCAAGCAGAACAAATATTATTAAATTGGCTTTATTTTTAAACACCAGTAACATTATAACCTAAAATAATTAATTATGGAATAAAGTTTTTACTGGAGTTTCCCCATTTTTAAAATCGGAGAAACTCCAGTTTGATTACTGTGATTGGGGAAAGATTACTGAGATTGGAATCCGCCTTATTTTACAACACTTTTAATCTCTGTAATCTATCTTGAATCTATGTAATCATGGACATTCCCCAGAATACAGGTGTTCAGATATTATTTCTCTTATCTACTTAGAACAGAACTCGTTATGAGAAAGAATGCATTATTTTTGGGGAATGTCCAAAGTTTTTAAAGTAACTAATTATTCCTCCGGCAATAGCAGAAAAAAACTCTCGGTTCCTTTTTGAAGGCGAACTTTATCTTTCTGAATTTCAACTACCTTGTGTTCCATTACAATATCTCCCAAGGTAACTATTTCGTCATTGATAAGGACAAAACTGTTTCCGTCGGCTCCTATTGAAACGCCTTTAAGCTTCATTCTTGAGCTCTGATAAATATCTGTTTCAATCTTATGATAAATCGGGTCTATGCCCCAGTCCATTTCAGCTCTTCTTCTTTGCTCCTCGCGCTCTTTGGAAGATGCAAGGGTAACTGCCGGCTCTTTATCTTTAGGGTCGGCTTTTTTTTGTTCAGGTGTTTTCCGGGCAGCTTTAGCAGGCATTTTTACCTTTTTCTTTTGCTTTTTAGTCTTGAAAGTACTCACTAATGAAAATGTCAGCACAACAAATAATACTCCCAGAATAAGAAACTGCTGTTTTTGTTTATCCATGAATTTAAACTAAGGTCCTTCGCCTTGCGGCTCAGGATTAATTCGGGCAGCCGGCGCCCCCATTAAATCTTCCAGATCGTATAGCTGCTGATAAGTAAATTAACTATCAGTTTATCTGAGCTCGGCTCGCCCCTGCCGACGGTGCCGGCTTCATCTAAATCTTCAAACTTGCTAACCAAAAGGCTCTCAACGGTAAATTTAGTGGGAAGCTCCTCGATGGCTTTTAAGTAATCGCCCAAGGCTCGGTAAGTAGTTTTTATAACCACCTCTATATACGCCTTGCTGACACCGCTTGGCATGCCCACTTCTTTAAAGGGGGTGTCTTTGATCGGTCTTATTGAAATTATCTCAATATTTAATTCACTGCTTCTTTTTGTGAGCTGCTGAATAATACGGGGGAGTTCCTTCTGCGAAACCGCCTTCTCCTCAAATTCCTCCATTTTCTTTCTTATCTCTTTTATCTTTTTCTTGGGCTCCGGGTATTTATCTTTCAATTCCCTTACCCGCTCGAGCTCAACTTTTGTTTCTTCTAATTTAACCCTCTCTTCTTTTAAAGGCTTAAACACGAGCGGGCGGGCCCCGAAAAAATGTAAAGCAATAAAAATTGAAAAGTAAATACTTATGTTTATTGTGACCTTTACTGTCTTGTCTTTTATGTTAATCATAATTTCAACTCACAAACAATTTTAAATGCCGCCTTCGGCACAACCGAATACACATCCCGTTCGCTTGAGATTAAGCGGACATTGGTAAAAAACGGCGAATCTCCTAATTCAATCATATATTGAGACTGTGCTAACTCAAGGTTTGCATATTCACTTATGACCTCTCCGGACAGAATAAACTCTTTGGGAAACTTACCTGCTTCTGCTTCGAGACGGTGCAATGTCACCTCCATCGGAGTAATGTTGCTAAGTTCTTTTAGCAAGCCCCACCATAAAGGCTGATTTCCTATTGCTTTCGTAAGAAGCTGGTCTCTTTCATTGAGGGCTTTATCGAGCGAAACATACTCATCAATATCATCCACATCGGCTTTAAAATTTTGAATGGTTATTTTATTCTGATTTGTTATTTTTCTTAATCTCCAAACCCAGGCATATGAAAATAAATAAAACCCCAAAATAATAATTAAAATCACGGGAAACGTAAGGCGGGTTAAAAACATAACAAAAAGAGCCTTCTGTTCTATTTTTTCTTTAGGAGGAATAAGGTTAATCTTTCCTCCCTTGTCAAGGCAAAGCCCAAAGGCTACTGAGAGATGCGGTGCTGCCTCTTCCATAACCAGCTCCTGCCTGAAGATACCCACATCAACCCATCCTTTTATCGCTTTCAGGGGATTTAACTTTTCAATGTTTTTAATGGCTAAATTGCTTAAATTAGCCGTAAGAAACCTGTCAATATTTTTCATTCGCGAGGCACCGCCGGTAAGATAGAGGATGTCTAAACCTTCCAGCTTATAAGACCTGAAATAGAAAGTAATTGTTCTTGAAATTTCGCTAATCAACCTCTCAAGTGTTGAGCGCAAAGCAGTAGTGATTTGTTCGCCCTTGATTGAACCAAAATCCGTAAAGAACTCGGCGGTTGTGGCTTCAGCCATAGGCACTCCGCACTGGCGTTTAAAACTCTCGGCATCCTCAAAGGTAACATCTCCTCCTAAAGGAACGAGCGCCTTTAAGATGCCTTGGGTGAGCTGTTCTCCGCCCACAGGGACTTCTCTTGTAAACTGCAAGGCATTGCCTTTGTAAAAATTAAGATAGCTCTGCTTGGCACCCATATCCAAGACGCCGACATATTGATATTGTTCCTCTCCGAGAGCGCTTATCAGATTTCCTAAAGCATCGTAAGCAAGATTAACTACAACCGGCCTCAGGCCAAACCCTTTTAAAAAGCTCAGCGTTCTATCCAGCACACCATTATCTACGGCAATACAAGTTACCATAACAGAGGGATTATCATCCTCGAATTTCTCGGTAATAAAATATTGATAGACAATGTTTTTAAGGTCGAGCTGGAAAGGAAGGCGTTTTTTAAGCTCAATGCCTACGGTTCCTTTTAAATCCCTGTCTGAAAGGGGCGGCAGGTTAAAAGAAAATGTAAATACCCCGTTTCCTTTTATCGCTGCCCTTCCCAGAGATGTTTTAACCCTTGACTGTGCTAAAAACTCATTGATAAAGTCTTTTGTGAACTTATCGCGCTCTCTTGGCTTATTCTTAATTTTAAAAGGTATAGCACGGACTCTGTAATCGGTAAGCAGGTACCCTCCGCGGGATTTCTGAAGCTGAACGATTTTGATATAACCCTGGCCTATATCAATGCCGATTGTATTCTGGGTAGCTAAAAGAGAATTACGGAAGAAAAAAAGAAAATCTTTTATGCCGGAACTTTTTTGCTTTACTTCGGGAGTTGTTGCTGCTTCCATAAATAAATTTTACATTCAGCGATTACCTATGTCAATGAGGTATTGCGTTTTATTTTTTGTTTTATATTATATCGGGCCGACACGGGAGCCGGCCGCTGCTCTGCATTAAATCAGTAGACCTTGACTTTTATTTTATGCAATTGGCTTTTCATCTCTTCCTGGTTGGAGATCAGCTTTTGCATATTGCTTTCAATATTGCTTATTTTCTTATTTATTGAAGATATTGACAAATCAATTTTCCTTAAAACCGCTGCTATGCCGTCATTGTTATCGGAGCCGGTTTGGGCGCCGGCGTATTGAACGCTTACAAACTGAGTCACAACCATAAGCGAAATTAGCACAACCACTGCAAAAGCCAATATGACCATTTTCTTCGCCATCGCTGCCTCCTTTTAATTCTCCTTTAATTATTTTTCCCTCCACTCAGTAACAGAAATAACCCCGCCCAAAAAACCATCCCCGGGGTCAACATATTTAGGCGTATATTTGAGCAATACATCGCCGTCAAGATAAACTTCATCACCCATAATGGCAACACCGTCAATACAGTTAAACTCTACTTTACCGTTCTCGGTATAAATAAGGCCGTCAAAAGTTCTTCCTTTTTTGCCCTGACTAGGGGTATCAGTTGAATAGATATTGCCTTCTTGGGTGGAAAAATTAGGAAAAGTCTCATGTGTTGAAGGCTCAACATGGGTTTTAGTTGAGTAATTTTTTGCCCCTCGTATTAAAATATCGCCTTCGGCAACTGATGATGTATTTTCCATAGAACAGTTTTTGTCTCTTACGTCGATAAGAATATCGCTTCCTTCAACATACCATAGGCCCTGATTATTATTATTTCCTTCAAAGCGCTTTACCAGCCGCAGTTGATCAAATTGATTCCAGAGGTCTCCGGCAGGCCAATCTACCTCTATCTGGCTTGATGATCCGCCTCCTCCGCCGCCTCCACCTCCTCCAACAGAAACAATTACCGCCCAATCTGAATCACCCCAGTTTCCCCGCGTAAGGTTCCTTATTGCCTGGCCTTCATCTTCCGGAGAAAAAAAGTTAGGGGTATTTACTATTATCGTAGTCCCAGTTGATGCCAAAGAGAGAGTCGCGGTCTGTGAATAATCTATCAGGTTGCCCCTGCTTTGAGCTTCCTGTTTATAATAATTCATATTGATTAAAGGGTATGTTCCTGACTGGGCTATCCGTGTGCCGGTGCCGGGTATATTTTTATCAACGGCTTCATTTGTTATACCGTCTCCATCACCCTCAAATCCCTTGCCCGAACCTTCAATATCGGGAACAAGCACCTGTATATCTCCGTTGATACGCGACGAGCTGTCCATGTCCGACCAGTCAAGAAGGCTTTTGATTGTGCCGGCTTTGGAAAAAGAACCCCGGTTTACGGTAAGCTCAATCTGCCGCATTGCGCGGTAATCAGTTTCCTGCGGCATATAACCTGTGGACTCAACGGTAATTGTATTTTCGCATTTTGCTTCTGAGCAGGTGCAGTTAATTCTGTACTGGCCGTATTTCATATTGTGTAAGACAGTCCCTGTATCGATATTCTTTCCGTCTCCGTCAAAATCGCAGTCAAACACGGTGGTAAAACGCTTAAGCATCCAATCCATGCCCGACTCCGCCACATAAAGACAGCGCTCTGATTCGTACATACGGGAGCTGATTTCTAAGTCGCTTGATATAAAATTAACAAGCGTCCAGCCGATAAGAGAAAGAATTATTAGAATTGAAAGGGCAATAATCAAACTGACACTTTTTTTCATATTATTAATTATTTGTTCCTGCATCTTTAAAATTTAAATGATCTGGGAAAAATCTCGTAATGCAAGTCAAGTGCCTCGGCTGTGCCTGGGAAATTCATATCGATTCTTATTGTATATATGTCCAATATTTGGGTGGTAGATACATCTTCATGATCAAAATAGGTAAAAGCGAAACCGTCCAGATTGGAAACAAGAGCAAAGGAAGGCTCGCCTGATTCAAAAGTTCCATCCATATCACTATCGATTTCATAAAGAAGGTCATTGTTAACAAAACGGTACCTTATGCGAGCCGCGTCTGCTCCGGAAGTTTTTAAAAATTGAAGTGTGTTATTATCGGCTGTTTCTATAGGGTATTCTCCGGGTATGCGCCGGCGCATCTGCCTTATTTCTCTGGCCATGCGGGTTAAACTCGTCCGCGCGGTATTTATCACATCGCTCTGAGAGGAAAGAATATCCCATAAATTAATTGCCTGGGTTATATACTGAGCAAGGCCTATTGATAGAATACCCATTATTGCCATAACCACTACAAGCTCAACGAACGTGACACCTTTTATTTTCATATCAATGCTTACTAATAACCGTGGACATTCCCGCGGAACCAGATGCGCCCTTCCTGGCAACGGTAACAGTTACCATTTTATAGTCAGTTATGTCTAACGTAGACTGCCATGTGTCACCGTTTAATTCACAGTAAGTTATGTTTACATTGCGTTCGTACCTTGATTCGGGATATCCTGTTCCCACAAGGGCATCTATTTCAGTAAAATTCTTAGAATGTATCTTTTCCATCATCTCCTGGGCATAAAAAGAACCAAGGGTCGTATCTTCGGAAAATCTGACTCTTATAGCTATCTCGGAAAGAAGGTTTACCATGCTAACAATACCTATCCCTAATATTACAATAATAGCAACAAGCTCAATAAGCGTAAGGCCTTTCTTCTGTCTTAAATTTATCTCTCCTAATTTTGATTTTTTATTTTTCATTTTTAGTTTATTCTATCACTCCTGTCTGAGGTATAAGTGTTATGCTTAAAGTTTCACCCATAAAGCCCAAATCAACTAAACCCGGCGCGGAAAGATTATTTCCCCCTACATCCTGGGGAATGCCTTCCCAGTTAAAACACAAAATAGCACCGCCGTTAAACCATGCATTCTCAATATCTATGCCGCGGTATTGTTTATCTGTTTTAAAATCAGTTGCCATTTGAGTGCGCAAGAAAGGGTCATTCAAAGATACCCAAGCGCCCAAACTGTTATCATAACTCCAGGCATTGTAAGTATCGTCAATTATTGAAAAAATAATTCTTGTATCTGTATGCTGAGCTATTGCAATATTTTGCGCATAGCGGATATCAGAAATCAATTTCTTATGAGCCCCCTGCAGCCTTATTGTATGTACTATATTAAAATCCGGGGCTATGATTGCAATAATTATACCTATTACAACTATTACAATGACTAACTCAATTACCGTCCAAGAAGAACGGAGAAAATAATCATTTTTCTCTTTATTTCTTCTTATAAACAGTGCTCTTGAGAACATTTAGAACAATCTCCTTTATAGCAAGAACTGCAATTAGAAGATGAACTGTACTGCAACGCAATACGGAATAAGTCTAATGCCTGAATTACGTTTTATCTTTTGACTTTCCGATTACGGTGCTTAGCGTTCTTCCTATTTCCTCAATGTTATAAGGTTTGGCAACCGCAGCATAAAAACCGTACTTTTTATAATCAGCCATTATGGGGTCGTTAGAGTAACCGCTTGAGGCAATTGCTTTAACATCAGGGTCGATTTGGCACAGCTTCCTTACTGCCTCCTCGCCCCCCATTCCGGCAGGAACAGTTAAATCCAAAATCACTGCATCAAAAGTATTGCCTTCTTCTTTAGCCTTTTTATACATTTCAACCGCTTCAGCCCCGTCTTGGGCAAACATTACTTTATATCCCAGGGCAGTTAATACCCGTTTGAGAGTATTTCTGATAAGCTCCTCATCATCCATTACCAAAACAAAACCTTCGCCTGTTTCTAAAGAACCGTTGTGCTTTGTTTCTTTGGAAAGAGGCTTAGTTGATGCCGGAAGATAAATATAGAAAACAGTGCCTTTGCCGATTCCAGATTCAACGGTTATATAACCATCATGCTTTGTTATAATAGCAAATGCTGTTGCGAGCCCTAAACCGCTTCCTCTTTTTTTGGTTGAGAAATAAGGGTCAAATATTTTTGAAAGATGTTCCGGGCTTATGCCTATGCCCTCATCCTTAACAGAAACCTTAACATATCTGCCCGGGTCAAGCGGCATATTATAGCCTGAGGTCAAAGTTATATTTTCGACTTTAACTTTAACAACACCGCCTTCGGGCATTGCCTGCTCTGCGTTAATTACAATATTCTGAATTACCTGGCTGATTTGGCCGGAATCAACCTCAACCGGCCAAATGTCATCGGGAATAGAAAAATGGCAGCGTGCGTTGGAACCGCTTAGGGAAAAACTCGCGGAATCCTTTATCAAATCAGAGATTGCAGCGGTTTTTTTAATAGGCGCTCCGCCTTTAGAAAATGTGAGCAATTGGTGGGTTAAATCTTTAGCCCGAAGGGCAGCGCTTTCGGCCCCGACAAGAGCTTCAAATGTATCGCTATGAGGCTCTGATTTAATTTTAGCGAAAGTGATATTGCTTAAAATTCCGGTAAGGATATTATTAAAATCGTGAGCGATGCCTCCGGCGAGAATTCCTACAGACTCAATTTTATGAGTGCGCAGCAGCTCCTCTTCCATGCGCTGTTTCTCAGTAATGTCACGGAATACCAGAACTGACCCGACAATCCTGCTCTGTGCATCTTTGATTGCTGCCGCGGATTGCTCAACAATCCGCTCCCTGCCTTCTGCCGAAACAAGAAGAGCCGAAGGCAATGTTACGGTGATTCCTGTTAAAAGAGCTTCTCTGACAGGATTAATGCAAGGCGCACGGGTAGTGATATGGATTGTCTTAAAAATATCATCGATTGGTTTACCCATATCCTTCTGCTGGCTGTAATCAGTCAGCTTCTCGGCAACCCGGTTGAGCAAAACAACATTACCCCAAATATCTGTGGTAATAACCCCGTCGCTGATAGAACGCAAAGTAACTGCCAAACGTTCTTTCTCCTGGCGTAATATTTCCTGAGCCTGCTTATGCATAAGTGCATTGACAAAAATATCTGCCATTATTTTAAACAAAGAAATCACATCCTCTGACCAAGAACGCTCTTCCTTGGTGGTTACAAAACAAAGAAAACCAACCGGCCTGCCCGCATAGATCATGGGAACAGCAACCAAAGACTTGATTCCTTGGGAAAGAAAAATGCTCTTTTCATTATCTGCGTCATCAGATAAATCGGCAACACGAAATATATTTACAACTCCGAGTTTCTCAATCCGCTCATTTAACCATTTAAAATCGTGAAGATTAATCCTTTTAAAATCCTTAATCTCAGGCCCCGCTCCTTCTGCAAACCACTCATAAGCATTGTTCATAACGCGATCCGCCTGTGAAGACAAGAAAATCAGCCCTGAATCAACATTGACAAATTCTCCCACTGCCTTCAAGGCCTCATTGACAGCGCTATCGGCTTCATTCGGAGAAATGTTTATAAAATGTTTTGAAAGTTGTGCTATAATTCTCTCAAACTCAAGCCTGTACTCTAAAGCTTCCTGGGCCTTACTGCGTTCAGTTATATCCTCTACTATCAGAAGCAGCTTATTAGTGCCTTCTTCTTCAAGGGGAATTCCGAAAAAATTCCTAACTGACACTTTTCCGGCATGCGCTGCATACTCAACAGGGCCTAATGTAAAGTAGTCACCGTTTAAGCCTTGTTTAATTTTCTCTGACAAACCTGTCTCTTTATGCATCAGTAACTCAAAAACATTCATTCCTGCAAAACGTTCATGGTTTAAGCCCGAAAGTTCCAGCATTGCCGGGTTTACATAATCGATGGTACCGGAACTATTAACTACATATATACCGAAAGGAGCTTTTTCGATAATATCGCGGCTCATTTTATAAACACTGCGAAACCTGTTTTCTGCAATATGGTACTCTGTAATGTCACGGCTTGTACTTACCGCATGAGTGACTTTACCTTCATCGTTATAATATGGGTATAACGCGATATCAAAAAACCGGTCCTCGAATGCCGGAAACTTTATCCAGCTTTGATAGCGCACTTCCCTGCCTGAAAAACAATCATCAAGATAAGGTTTGATAGAATTATCAAAAATACTTTCATCCCAGAAATCAGCCAGGGATTTTCCGACCATCTCTGTTTGCTTGCTTGCGTGTGCCCGGCAATAGGCATCGTTTAACGCCTCATAACGGTAGTCTTTACTGACAAAGGCCATTAAGTCTTTCGAGGTATTCATAATAAACTCATATCTGGCCCACATATCTTCCATGCGTTTTCGTGAGGTAATATCTCTGATAATGCCGAAACTGCCGAGGAATTCTTTCTCCTCTTTAGATTGAGGCTGTGCCCATTTGCCGGAAGAATAAACATCCGTATAACAATAATCCAAGATAATGCCTTCTTTATTTCTAATGGTAACACGCGCGCGCAAATCCGCAGTGGCTCTCTTTCCCGTCCTTCTTTCATCAAATAACTTTGGTGATTTCGCATCTCCGGTAACTTTGCCTTTATATTTAGGTAATATTTCACGGCGGCTTATGGAGTTTACGTCATCGGGATGGATAATCTCTTTAAAATGTTTGCCGATTAGTTTATCCGGCTCATAGCCGAGTTTCCTTACGGATTCGCTAACAAAAGTAAAATTACCTTCGGGATCAAGCTCATAGATAACATCCGGTATGGCACGTATAAGCATAGCGTATCGTGATTCGCTCGCCTTTAAAGCCTCTTCTGCCTGAGTTAGGTCAATAATGTCTTTGCCTGAATAAATAATATGCGCTACAGAGCCGTCTTGGGTTCTGACTATCGAACGGCTTAGCACAACAGGAGCGCATGAGCCTTTTCTTTGCCTTAAACACGTGCCGTAGTTTTTTAACTCATCCATTTCAGCGGAAAGGATTACGTCTTGTAAATCATTTAACAAATCTTGAGCAGATAGAATATCGCCGATTTGTTTGTTCACCAATTCACCCTCTTCATAGCCTAGCAAATCCAGGGCAGAGCGGTTTACTGTCTTTATCTTTCCGTAAGGGTCTGTGACTATCAGCACATCGACAATATTAGAAATAATTGAATCGGAATAATCTTTCGCGCTTAAGATTCCTTTGCGGGAATTTTTAAGAGAATCGGCCATGGCATTAAAAGACCCTGCGAGCGATTCGAGTTCATCATGCGAGCCGATATTAACCCTATAATCAAAATCACCATCCGCTAAAGCCTTTGTGCCTTTAACTAACTTTCGTATCGGCAGAGTTAAAACTCTCCCCAAAGCAAAAGAAAATACGATTCCCAAAAACATAAGCACACAGCCTAAAAGGATATTTCTGTCCCGGATGGCAGCAATTTGGGCCTCAATTGACTTTGAAGAAAAACCAACGCGCACTCCGCCTATTTTCTTTCCTGATAAGAAAACCGGCGTTGCTACATCTATGATCTGTTGATCATCATAAAATTGAACAAGTTCATAAGGCGTGAGCGCGGCTTTTCTTCCCACATCATCGTCGAATGCCTTGCCGCGTAACTTATTATCCTTGGTTCCATCGGTTAAGACTTTTCCTTCTTCGTCAAGAATATAAGCATACTTTACTTCCTCTTGTTGTAAAATATCGAAGAGTATATGACGCAGTTTTAAAATTGAAAACTCCTTAAGAGGGTCTATTGAGCTTTCCGCCAACAGGTTAACAATAGCCTTTGCCTGCACTTCTAAACGCTCTTTCATAATTGCCTGTTGTGTTCTTATGCTAATAGTAGTTAAGGCAATAATGAAAACGCTTAAAATGAAACCCAGAAATAAAATTATTTTTGTCTGGACTCCAAATCGGCCCCTTGAAAACCTAAACATACCGCTCCTTTTAATAGTATGGCTAATTCTGGCCTAATTCCCGCTCAATAAAAGATAAAAGCTCTGAAATCGGGCTAAGAGCTTCAGCCGCCCCTTTGGGAAAATTATCAAACTTGGTAGTGTCTTCGAAATTCTTTAATATTTCTCTGCCTTCTTTATCCCTGTTCATTTCCAAAAGGATTTTAGTGGTTGCATTAACAAGTTCTAAATTAAGGTCCTGCCGGTGGCAGACAACCTGCCTTGGCACAACAACGCTTTCTTCTATTATTTTAAGCTCATCCATACCGCCTTTGGCATACACTATAAACTTTTGCGAAGATATGGCACCGGCTGAGACTTTCCCTCTTAAAACCCAAACCATAGTAGTTTCGTCATCCCAGGAGAACAAATATCCTGCTTCATCAGGAGAAACTTCATCGAAACTGTTTTGTTTCTCAACTAAATTCAACCCCTTTTTCATAAGAGTAGCTTTGGGAAGAAAATAGGCAGAAGTGGAATAAGGCTCTTCAAAGCCTATGATTTTACCTTTTAAGTCAGTGAAACTGTTAATGCCGCTGTCGCGGCGGGTAAATATAACGCTTCGGTACTCTTTTACGCCCTTTTTCCAGCGCCGTAAAAACGGTTTTGCCCCTGAATTTATAGAAACCTTAAGTACAGGAAAAGGGCTGTCTATATAAATATCCACTTGGCCGCTCTTTATCGCCTCGCTCATCTCATCCATCGAAGAAACAACTACCATCTTACCTTTTGAAATACCTTGCGGCTGTAATTTTTTGGCTAAATATTCTATGAAAGGCTGAAAAGTTGCTATTTCTTCTTTAATCGTATTTGAAATAGAGCCGATTACAATTGTATCTTTCTGCGCCCAAAGGTTAAAACAAAATAAAAAAACAAAAAAGAAGAAAAAGATAAACTTAAATCCATAAAATTTCCTCATCACAGCCTCCTATTAGATTTCAACGTTTCTCTTTTGAAACAGTTCGAGATTTTATGTATTTATTATAACACTCTTTAATATTAAAAAAATAATTAATATAAATATTTCGTTGCCAAAATATCATTTAAGCATAAGATAATGAAAATGGGCTTAATTACATCTTTTGATCCATGGAGAGCAAAACTGTGCAGCTGCCCTGCCAAATACAGCTTATCAGCATATAGCGGGTGCGGGCACGGCTGCCTTTACTGTTATGCTTCTTCATACATCCCTGACTTTTCAAAACCAAGAAAAAAGAAAGATTTTATTAAAAGGTTATCTAAAGAGTTAATAAAACTTTCCCCGGGAGCAATTATTACAATTGCCAACTCTTCTGACCCTTACCAGCCTATTGAAAAGAATTCCGGCCTAACACGCAAAATAATTCATTCCCTTGTAAATACTGACAAATTGGTTATTTTAGTTACAAAATCTTCGCTGATCGTGAGAGACTTAGCATTGATAAAAGACCTTTCTAAGGCAATTGTAACATTTTCGATTACTACTTTAGACAACAAGTTATCGAAAAAACTCGAACCGCAGGCCTGCCTTCCGAAGAAAAGATTAAACGCAGTAGAATCTTTGTCAAAATACATCCCTGTCGCGGTAAGGCTTGATCCTTTAATTTATCCGGTTAACACAACCGAACTCAAAAAAACAATAAAGGCTATCGCCGCAAGCGGCGCCAAACAGCTTATTACGTCCACTTATAAAGCAAAACCGGATAATTTTAAACGCATGGCTTTGGCTTTTAAAGAATATGCAAAGCTGTGGAATAAACTATATAACGAACAGGGCCAATATATCCAAGGTTCGCGCTACTTGCCGCTTAAATTAAGGCAACAACTGATTGAAACAGTGCGCGAGGCTTCTTTGTCAGAGGGGCTTTTGTTTTCATCCTGCCGGGAAGGATTCACCAACCTAAACACTGCGTCTTGTGACGGGTCTTCTCTTTTTTAATTAATGATTGTAAAGGCACAGATTGCAATGGATGCAGTCTAAATCATGGGAAGCTTTTACACCCAAAGGGCAATGCCTGTAATATTTAGGGAAAAACCTTTTGAGCAAAGTTAATTTATTAAATAACGATAGGAATGCTCCGCATACACAGAAGTACCTGCACCAAAACCTCAAAAAAAATAAGGAAAATATCAGGGCAACTAAGCTTAATATCTTAATAACAGAAAAATTAACAGTGTCCTTAAAGAAAACCAAAAGCGGCTCATGGCCGAAAAAGGAAGGATTATTCGTAAAAACTACCCCGATTAAGAAAAAAGAAAGAAGAATGTATTTGAAATACCTTGCCTTTACGCTTATGCTTGATGATATTTGGTTGTTGGTCTTTTTTATATTAAAAAGCTCCTGAAGCGCTCCATAAGGGCACAGCCAGCCGCACCACAAGTTTCCCAAGAAAATACTTAAGGATACCGGCAAAAAAAGTAAAAGAAAAGGAATTGATATGCTTGTCTTAGGAAAAATTCCCGTTAAAAGCCGTCCGAGATTAAAACTGGAAAATACCGTATTAAAAACAACCCCTGACATAAAAACAATCAATATAAGATAAATCTTTCTTACTACTTTAGGGTGCGGGAAAATA
Source organism: Candidatus Omnitrophota bacterium (assembly GCA_043820815.1). GTDB lineage: Bacteria > Omnitrophota > Gorgyraeia > Duberdicusellales > 4484-171 > JBDRDJ01. Next base: position 18,846 of record JBDRDJ010000010.1, on the reverse strand, counting down.
TATAACATTACGGCGAGAAACGTAAACACAATTAAAAATATTGAAGGCGTGAGATTAATAAAATTTATATTGTAAGCCGTGGATTTGAATCCCTCTTTCGAGCCCGGCTGTTCGTTGAGAATTGCTTCTAAGGCACTGCCTGTTTTATTTGTGATTTCTATAACCGCCTGAGAAGTTATTGTTGCCCCGCTAATTGCATCTATATTTTTCTCTAAACCCCCCTTCAAAAGGCTCTTACCCTTAAACTGCGCCAGGTAGGCGTTCATGTCAGCAACATAACAAGATGTTTCATTGTGCTCAAGCGCTTTGATTTGTTTGATTTTCCCTTCAGAATCAAAGGTTATTTTAAGGTTAATCTCTCCGCCAAATCCATGAATTTGGGAAGCAATATGTTTTGATTCAATGGTATATTCTTTCCCTTGAGGTGTATCGCAAATAGTTAAGGGAAAAGGTTTTTGCCGGTAACTGCATTCTTCAAGCATTTGTTTTTTTGTACTTTCTCTTTCCAGGAACTTTTTATTCTTTTCTAAGATAGAAGAATTTATTAAAAGAGCCGAGCACAATGTAAAAAGAACAAAAGAAGTTCGGACATAAGGAAAAGAAACAGATTGATAGAACTTTTTAGTTTCAAGAAAAAACCTAAAAGAAATTTCTCCCGCAAAAAGTAAACCAACTGCAAAAACAATAAAGATAAGGCATAAGAGCGCGCCGCTTAACCCGGCTATAGGCAATAGAAAACACCCCGTCAGCAGCCCTGCCAGAGCGCCGCCAAAATGGTCAAAAAGCTCAAGGTTTGAAGCAACCCTGCCAAAAGAGCCGCGTTGGCCTTCCATCATTTTAGCTGAAAGCGGGTATGAACTTCCTGTGATAATTCCCGAAACTAAAAAGAAAATTGTAAACAGTAAATAATACAATATTTGAGGTAAATCAAACTTAACAAAAAGCGGGTAGGCAGCACTAAACAGAACAGCCTGAAACGCTAAAACAAAAAGGACGGCTTTTTCTGCGCCTGTTTTCTTAAGAAGAATTCTTCCGCCAACGCCCCCCAGGCAAAGGCCGAGCATGAAAATCGCATTTACCATGCCAAGGGCGGCAAAAATAGTGCCGAATTTGTTCTGGAAAAGAAAAATAAGCACCAGGTGGAACGAAAAACCCATAAAGCCCGATAGAAACTGAAACAATTTTGAATTAAATAACAAGCGTTTATCCCGGCTGTTTTCGACTCTAAGCAGGAACCAAATTCTTGCGGTTAAAAAGGCTGCGGCCGGTAAAAAGAAAAGAATTATCCCTGAAAAAAAGGCTGCTTTAAAGAAAGTTACCAGATATGAATTAGAGTGCCGGCATAAAACCAAAAGCGAAAGAAAGAAACTGAGCGGCCTCGAATCACTATTTATCATTTTTTTCTTTTCAAATAACGGATTATCCTTATACATACCCGTTACAAACTCTATGCGGTTTTTCTCAAATATACTGCTTAAAGCCTGGGTATTAAATGTTGAGCTTGCGGGTATTATGCTGTCTAACCTTTTTTTAAGAATCTCCGGGTTATCCGTTAAAGAAGAGTCCTTGCCGCCCGCAAAAAACCAATTTGTTTTGCTGCCAACAATGGCCATTTTGGGAAAAACTTCTTTCAAGGTATAATATAATGAAGACCCGTAATTTCTTATTTCCTGGCCGATAAAATTCTCCGCGGATGTTATACGTGTCGAAATCAAACCGCGGCTTGAGAGATTCCCGCTAAGAAGAAGGTAAAATTCCTTTGTAAAGAACGAATTAATTACAAGATTTTCCGGGTCACCTGTATAAACAACTGCAATGTCAAATTTATCGCTTATGCGGCGGCTTTCTAAATTTTCTTTCAAGAATATCCTTGGGGGTTTAAAAATAACCCTTAATCTTTGGTCAGAAAGTGCCTGCCTTAAAGATTCCGGCATATTTTTTTGAACTTCCCTGTAATAAATCCTGTCGCTAACGCAATAGGTTATGCTGTCTAATGGATATTTAATCAGGGATTTAAGAAGATTCTCGGCTCCGCAGCCTATGATAAGAATTCTTTTAGGAAGTTCTGACTGAGATATTAATAAACCGGCTTCCTTGTCGGCATCGATTTCCTCAGGCATAGTTATTAACATTTGCCCGTTTGAAAGCACTACCTTTTTAGTGCCCAGGGTTCCTAAAAAAAGATGCTGGTATGGTGTATATATTTCGTTTATTTGCTCTGCCTCAGGAAACACATTTCTTGCCCTGATGCCTTTTAAGAAAGTATCGAGGCCTTGTGCGTCAAATGCTAAAACAGCAAACGCGGCAAAGACTGATATATTAAGAAATTGGGCTGCTTTATCCTTAAAGATACCGCTCACAAATACAGAAATTAAGGAAAAAATACAACAACCCGTGATAAGAATTACAGCCGGCGGCTGCAGCTTGATGATTAAAAAAGTTACAATGCAGCCGGAAATAAAACTACCCATACCCTCAACGATATAAGAATAAGTAATAATGTCAGCGGGGCTTCGGGGGCTTTGTTTTTTCAACCATACAGCACCGATTGTAAAAATCATTCCCGTAAATAATGATATAAACGACGTAAAGAAAAAAAGATAAAAAACCGCCTTTTCCGGAGAAAAAATCTCCCACCAGGCGATTTGCGCTGTTTTTCTTAAATTTATGAATAATACCAATTGGAATAAAGAAAGGACAGGGTATAAAGCAAGAAGTTTTAAAAAATGTTTGGCGGGAAATTTATCCAATAACCGTAACGCCAAAAAAGCGCCAAGGCCTACCCAGAAAAGCCAAAAGAAATAAAATAAGCCTATACCCAGCTCATTGCCTCCGAAAGCAATTATAAATTCCCGGACAATAAGTGTTTGCGAAAGCAGAGATAAAAATCCCAGTGCGAAAAACAGTGATAGAAGTGATTTTTTCATTTATAATTTTTTAAATGATTACACAGATTAAAATCAACTATAACATTAGAATCGACGACCGTTCATTCTATTGTTATATTTGATTTGGCTATTTATATGTGAGTTTAGATTTTAACCTTTAAACTGGGTTCACTCTGATGTCTGGCCTCTGATTTCTGTCTTCTGAATTATGAATTTAATTATCCTGCGAGATTGTGTTTTTTGTAGAGGTCGCTCCTTTTAAAAGGTTTTATTTTAATTTTAAACCTGCGCCTTTGTGAATTATCATCCTTTGAAAAGCTGATGTTAATCGGAACAATAAAGGCTGCTGCCGCAACCAAGAATGCCTTTACCCCTATAAAGAGAAATCTCCTCCGGCTTATCCGTTTTGCTTTTTTATACGGGCGGCCGCCCCTCGGGGATACTCGGGATTCCCTTCGGTCACAAGGGCCGCCCCTACGTATTGTTATTTCTTTTCTGATATCTGACATCCGGCTTCTGTCTTCTGACCTCTGGTTCATCAATTCCATCTCCCGGCGATATTATGCCCGCAGAACTTACACCTTCCGTTCTCAAGGTTATAACTTAAAATAGAGTAGCCGACTCTCTGTATTAAAAGTTTTCCATCGTGCGGACAGTATGTATTTTCTCCTTCACCTAAGACATTACCTATATACACATACCGCATGCCTTCTTCCTTAGCTATAACTTTAGCACTGCGCAAAACTTCAACGGAAGTAGGGGGAATATTTTTTAAAAGATAGTGCGGGTAAAAACGGGAAAAATGCAATGGCACGTCAATGCCTAAATTATTTACTATCCATTTGCACATTTTACGAATAAGGGAAAAATCATCATTTAAGGTTGGTATTACAAGATGGGTTATCTCAAGCCATACACCCGCCTCCTTGGCAAGCACTAAACTATCAAGAACAGGCTTAAGGGTTCCCGTCGTGATCTTCCTGTACATCGAATCATCAAAAAACTTTAAATCAATATTAGCCGCATCAGTAACTTCATAAAGGCGCTTAAGAGGTTTTTTGTTTATGTATCCGGCTGTTACTAAAACATTCTTTAATGAATAAAGCCTTGCCGTAAAAGACGCATCCAGTGCGTATTCATAAAAAGCAAAAGGGTCAGTATAAGTATAAGCGACCATGGAGCATTCTTCTTTTTTTGCCAGATTGACGATTTCCTGGGGGCTTAAAGAATAAGACGGTATATCTTCGGGGTTACTCTGGGAAATCTGCCAATTCTGGCAGTTTTTACAATGAAGGTTACATCCGGCAGCAGCAAGGGATAATATTTTTGAAGATGGGAAAAAATGAAAAAGCGGCTTTTTTTCTATGGGGTCAATATGTATACTGCAAGGATGCCCGTATGTTATAGCGCGCAGTTTTCCATCCAGGTTAACACGCAGGCGGCAGTCGCCCCTCTGGCCTTCTTTTAACCGGCAGCCTTTAGGGCAAAGCTGGCATTCTGCAATCATTTATTTTTTCTTGCTAAGTAATGCGGGGATTCGTGATTAACGAAAAGTGAGGTGAACGCCTTTTTCTCTTAGGTAGGTGAATACTTTCTCGAGCTCCTGTTCTTCGCCTTCAAAGCAGACAATTGCCCACCCCATTGCAGTTGCAAAAGAAGCCTCAACAATATTAGGGACAACATTGAATTCTTTTATGATGTAGTAGAAAAAAGGCTCGTTTTTAAATTCCCCGGGGATACTCAGCTCTACTTCTTTTGATACTCTCATAAAAACCCTCGCAGTTCTTGATTAGCGCTCTATGCTAAATACAATGCGGAATTATTCTATCATATTTTTTAAATGTGTAAATATTATTTAAATTTCTCTTTGGGCAGGTTGAAATACCCTGTTTTAATCCGGGGGAACTCAGATTGAACTTGGTTTAAAAGATAAGATATTCCTCCGGGTTGTATTCTATCATGATGTATAGTTCTTAAATAAAAATCAGGGTCGATGTTTAGATTGCGCCATTGAATCATATCTATGCCCGTATTTTTAATAAATAATAACAGGGCATCAATTTCTTTTTGAGAATCAGAAATGCCCGGGAATACAAAAAGATTAATCGAAACAAATTTACCGTATTTTTTGGCTGTCTCGATGGATTTTAGCACATCTTTAAACCTATAATTACGGGGCCTGAAATATAAATTGTAGTTTCCGGAAAATAAACTGTTTAAGCTTACCCTGAAAGAATCTACGCCCGCCTCACAAAGCATTTTGATTCTTAAAGGCAGGCTCGCGTTGGTGTTTATGTTTATTGTGCCTCTTTTAGTTGCCGAACGCACCGCTTCAACTGACTTTGAAATTATTTCTCCTTCAAGCAGCGGCTCGCCCTCACAGCCCTGGCCGAAACTTACGATTGCCTCTCTTGCATGAATTAAGTGATTAAGCATTACTTCGTATATTTCTTTAACCTTTGGCCGGAAACTAATGCGCTTGTGTGATGAAGCGCAGCCTGAATCTTGACGGGAAAGGCAGCCTATACAGCCGGCATTACAAAATCGCGAAGTAGGCAGCGGCGCTTCCCATCTTTTCAAGAAAAGATTCTTGGCCGCCAAACAATTATAATTCAAAGCACAATTAGCTAAATGGGTATAAAGGCGGTTTTCAGGGTATTTATTTAAGAAATATTTTACTGATTTCATTATTTTGCTTTTATCGTAAAAACGCGGGCTTTGCCTGACTCTGCTGTCTATTCGTTTTGCGGCGGCATAAAACCTGCCTGAGTAGAACCCGCATGCGGTATATGCCCACAAAGGCAAACGGATATCTTTCTGGACAACAGTTGCCGGAATATGCAGCCTAAGATATGCGGGAATCAAAAATCCCGCTGCGGCAAAAACTTCCTTTCCTTCAAAATCAGTTACCACTTCAAACGTATTCTGTTTATGATTATAGCCTACAGCCAGGCGGCCGGGCATATAAAATAAAGTGCTTCCTTTTGGCAAGCTTATAAGTTCGTTGTCTTGGGGTATAACATAATTCCCGAAATTCCCTGCTGCCATTCTCAAATAAGGATGGCGGTAAATATTGCCCTTTTTGTCTGAAAAGATTAAATATGGCAGATTCATATCGCGAATTATCTCGGTCTTCGGTGTTCGTGTTTCGTGGATAGAAATCAACTAACCTGTAAGATAAGCACACCCAATACGAAGAACAATAAGAACATAATAAGTTTAAGTTCTCCGAGATTTTTCTTAAGCAGGTCATTGAACCGCTTTGAGCTAAAACCTACAAAAGAAAGGGCAAAAACAACGATCAGGGGCAGTATAAACATAAGATTATACAGGATAAGATAGCTTAAGGCTTTTAACCGTAAATTTGTATTTTTTAGAATAAAAACAATTGTCGGCACATAGACCTGGCCCGTGCATACAGCCTCAAGCAAAGACACCGCAAGGCCTACTGTAAAGGCAGATATAGCAAGCGACAATGAGGAGCGAGTTTGCTCTTCGTTTTTCCTTAGCTTTGAACCGATTACAATATTTATTCTTTTTTTTAATATTTTGGGAAGCTGCAGGATAAGCTCTCCGGTTTCACCGGTCATTTTGTATTTTCGATAGTCATGCAGAGCTAAAACCGCCAGGAAAAAACAAAAGGCAGCAATAAGGTAATAAAAAGATTTAATGAGTATATAAAAACCCGCTATGCGGTAAAGAAACCTGAAAAGGCCCAGGCCGATTAACAAATAAGCAGCGAATACCGCCAAACAGTAAGATGACCCCACAACGAGAATTTCCCTTTTTTTATACCCGTAAACAGCCAGAAATGATACAAAAAATACAATTACCGCAAAAGCACAGGGGTTAATTCCGTCAATTAACCCTGCCGTTATTATGGTAAATAAGGATATGCTGCTAAAGATTTCGACTAAGTTTTTTTTCTTAAAGAGTAGATGAGACGGCTTACGCTTTAAGGAAAGATTTATGGCTTCCTCTAACTTAGGCTCAATTTCCTTTCCGGAAAGAAAAAAATCTCCTACGAGAATTGCGGGGGTAACTATTGTTTCCCCGCCAAAACGTGCCCCGATAGTAAAAAGTAAAGCTAAATTCTTCTCGTCAGCATCAATATCGAGCTCTTTAAACTCTATGCTATCTTTGTATTTATCGAGCAATTTAGGAAAAAACTCCTTTTTTAAACGCAGACAGAATTTACAATGAGGAGAATAGAACAGGGTTACTTGCAGCTTATCTTTAGCATAAGAAGTAAATGTAAAACCTGTTAACAAAAGAAGGATAAAAATAATTATCTTTTTCATTGCACTTTTTATAATAGAAAAAAGCTAAAAATTTAACATTAAAGATTTCTTAAGGCGAGAAAATTATACCAGAAAAATAGCAGTAAATCCATAGCGGTTGATAAAAAAAGAAAACACTCCTTCCCTGCACGTTTTAAACTTATTAAACCGCGGTTTAATTTGTGCCTGGCCGGGGTGTTTACTCTTTATACTCAGGAGTAATTTCTCCTGTTTCAGGGTTATATTGAAATTTCTCAATGGGCCTTAGCTTATCGTTTTTTGCGGCCGGCTCCTTTTCTATAACCGGCGCCTCTTCAGCCGCTTTTGGCTTATTTTTATTCGCCTTGGCCTCTTCTTTTGCCTGGTTAACTATCGCGTTCCCCTGTTCTCTGGCCTCGTTAACTAAAACTTTTGCCTGAGCATTTGCGGCCTTAACTAATTCTGCTTTGCGGACTTGAGCGGCTGTTATCTGTTTGCGCGCCTCATTTACCGAATCATTATATATTTTTTTTGCGGCATCAACTTTTTTCCTGAAATCTAAATATGCCTCGGCGCGCCCAGCAACCTTTTCAATTTTGTTAAGAGATTTATTAGAATTAATACTCTTTATCTCTGCATTATAATCTTGACGGGCACTCTCCTTGGCTGCATTTAATTCTTTCTTTAAGCCGTCAACGTCCTCTGCAAATTGAGCTTTAGCTTCGGCAATAAGCGTATCCCCTTCTGCTTTAGCATCGGCTTTTAATTGATTACCCTCTTCCTGGGCATCTGCAATTAGTTTACTACGCTGGTCCTTTGCCTGGGTTACGCTCAATGGATAGGCTAAATTTAGAAACCCCATCGTAAAAATTAAGAAAAATATGGCTATTTTACGCACTTTCTCCACCCCCTTTCTTCTAAGTAATGCCCCTGCTGCAAAACTGCTGATTTTATTTAAAACCTCCTTTTTTTAACTTCAAACCTAATCAAGTAATATACTGCCTTAATCTGCAGCAGGGGGATTACTTTAATCTTTCCTCTACTTTAATTATAACATATTTTTGTTGATTCTGCCAAGAAAGGAATGAGTAAAGTTGAGCAAATAAACGCAACAATCTGATTATAAGAGAATTACCGCTAAACAAAGGTAAAAGAATATCTTTAAACTGTAAAGGCGGCTGAATTAAGGAGTAATATTTCCGGTAGTATTGTTATATTCCCAAATATACATGTCAGCTAATTCCGGAGGGTCCCAGTGCACAAGGCCTTTTAATGTATCCAAATCAGGCGGGTAGTGAGGGGTGCCGCTTAAGGCACTATTTGAATAATATATATATAAAGCTGAGCGCAGGGCAGATAGCGTGCCCTGGTCCCTGGCAGCACGCGCCGCATCCCTAAAATCAAGGAATTTCGCAAGGGCAATAACGCTTAATATCCCAATTATAAGAATAACATTAATTAATTCTATAATAGTGAAGCTCCACCGCCTTACCCTTCGGGGATACTCAGGGCAAGCAGCGGTGGCTTCTTTACTTTCAGGATTCCGTACAGTAGAGCGGAATCCTGAGCCAGAAAGCCAATCATCTGCACCCTTAATATTTTTGTATCTACCGCCGGCAGGAGCTGACGGCGTTTCTAACGGGGTAAAAGTTTTTTTTCGCATATTTAAACCAATATCTAATATTTATAAACTAAATTTCCAGTTTTGTCAACCTAACATATTTACCGTAAATTCAAAAAAAAGGTGAAAAGTTATAAATTTGGTGTAAAATGAATATCTGGAATTTAACTGTTATGATTTTTAAATTTATCGACAATATCGGTACATTTACCGTAAAGAACCCCGGCCGGTATAATCTCTATTTTCCTCTTGCAAATAAAGACGGCTCCCTGCTTGGTTCAATAAGCCCACGTCTTTGCGGAGATATAAAAAAAGATAATGACTCTTTTGTGACTCCTCCCGCCTCAATCGAAGACCTGCGCACAAACCTTCTCTGCCGGCGGGATTTTTTCATTAAACTCGAAAATAAAATAATCCGCCTTTCTGAGCATCAAAGCGATATTTTAGAAGCCGGCTTTCTCTATCACAAACTTATTAAGAGAGCCGGCCCCCTTTATATAGAAATTCTAAGCTTTATCCCTTTTGACATGCCTGCGGAAGTTATGTGGGTAAAAATAATAAACAAAGGCAAGAAGCCATTAAGAATTACTCCCACATCGTTTATCCCGCTATACGGCCGCTCAGCAGAAAACGTCCGCGACCACCGCCATGTGACCAGCTTATTGAACCGCATAGAACTTTCGAAAAAGGGAATTTTTTTAAAACCGACAATGATATTTAATGAATCAGGCCACAAACTGAATGATAAAACATACTACAGCCTTGCCTTTGAAGGAAATAATAAATCCCCCTTGGGCCAATTTCCTACTCTCGATTATTTTTTAGGCTCATCAAGCATTATCAGCCCTGACTGCATCTATAAAACGGTTAAGGAAGTCACAAAGAAAAAGCCCGATTTCGACGGGAAAGAGGCTGTTGCTGCTTTTCGCTTTAAACCAAAAACACTCACAGCCGGCCAGGCTATCCATTACGGTTTAATTACCGGCATTGAATCCGGCTTGAAATCCTCAAACCCGAATATAAATAAAATATTTATGAGGCTGAACTCTCCTTCAAAACTAAGTTATTCTCTCAAGCAGACAAAGAAATACTGGATAAAATACTTAAGCAGTATCGGTTTTGACTTTAAGAATAAAGACTTCAATAACTGGCTGCTCTGGGTTAAATTTCAACCTACTTTGCGCAAACTCTTTGGCTGTTCGTTCCTTCCCCATTTTGATTACGGAAAAAGCGGAAGAGGCTGGCGTGACCTGTGGCAGGACAACTTGGCTCTTCTTCTATATGATCCCAGCAAAGCAAAAAGAAATCTATTAAACAACTGCAAAGGAATAAGAATTGACGGGTCAAACGCAACAATTATAAAAAGGGATTCTTCGCTTATCTCTGACAGGAACCGTATAAGCCGCGTATGGATGGACCACGGCATATGGCCTTATATAACTTTAAGCCTTTACCTGAATAGAACCGGCGACTTGGGGATTCTTACAAAAGAAATACCTTACTTTAAAGACCATCATCTAAACCGCGCCAAAGCTAAGGATACTGCGTTCTCTCAAACAGATTACATTCTACGGACGAAAAATAACGCTGTATATAAAGGAAGCGTTCTTGAACACATACTCCTTGAGCTTTTAGTCCCTTTTTTTAATGTAGGCAAACACAATATCATACGCCTTGAGAACGCCGACTGGAATGACGGCCTTGACATGGCTGCCGAGCATGGCGAAAGTGCTGCCTTTAGTTCAATGTATGCGCATCACTTAAACGACATTTGTTCATTCCTGTTAGAGCTGAAAAAGAAAACTAATACAGTTTCTTTGTGTAAAGAAATGATGCCTCTTTTTGACTCAATCGGTTCCCTTGTGGATTATGACAATCCACAGGAAAAACAAACACGCCTTGAGCTTTTTTTCTCAAACACCAGTAAAATCAGCGGAAAAAAAGTAAGCGTCTCAATCGATGATATTATCGCTGACCTTCAAAGAAAGTCAGGGCACATGCTTAAATGGATACGCAAAAAAGAATGGCTAAAAGCCGGTTTTTTTAACGGCTACTACGATAATAAATCAAAGAAAGTCGAAGGAAAGCGTTACGGGACAACAAGGATGATGCTTGCTTCACAGGTATTTGCTATTATGAGCGGCGCGGCAACCAGCGAACAGATAAGGCAAATCTGGCAGGCAATACAAAAGCACCTTAAGGACAGCCTGCATAAAGGATTCCGGCTAAACACCGACTTTAAAAAACCTTATCTTGATTTAGGAAGGGCCTTTGGATTTTCTTACGGAGATAAAGAAAACGGGGCTTTTTTCAGCCACATGAACGTAATGCTTGCCCATGCGCTTTATAAACGCGGGTTCGTTAGAGAGGCAAGTGAAGTTATCGGGTCAATTTATAAAATGTCAATTTCAAAATCGGCAAACATATATCCATTAATCCCGGAATACTTCAACTCTCAAGGGCAAGGCCTTTACCTCTACCTTACCGGTTCGGCAAGCTGGTATATTTACACTTTGGTTAAAGAAATGCTTGGCATAAAAGGTGTTATGGGTGATTTGGTTATTAATCCCAAACTTACAATATCGGATTTTAGCTCCAATACAATTAAAACAAGCTTTCCCTGGGTAGGAAAATCGGTTAATTTAGAATATATTCTGGATAGAAAGGCTGAAAATCCTTGTGTATTGCGAAAGCTTTTTCTTGAGAAAAAAGAAATTCCTCTGATTAAAAGCACAGCTGCCATCCAAAAAAAAGTTCTCCTTGCCCTAAAGAAAAAGAATATCGCGCTCTCGGCTCATGTCGGATGAACCTCTTTGCGCATAAAGAATGAATAAATTCCCCAAACGAAAACCATTGCCATTGAAAGGGTTCGATTACTCAATGAAGAAAATAATTATATTTGTTTCGGTTTTCTTGATCTTAATCATCCTGGCTAACTTGGCTGTATCTTTTTTCCTGCCTAAAACAATAAAAACAGCGGTTCTGAATTATATTAATGACTATTTAGGAAAAGATGCTAAGATTTCTTCGCTCAAAGCAAACCTTTTAAAAGGGGTGGCAATAGAAGGTTTAACTATAATTGATAAAGAGAGCAAAGAGCCTCAATTATCTATAAAAGAACTTAAAATTCTGCCCTTTTACCCGACACTATTTGGCAAAAGAAAAATATTCTTCTCAATCCAGGCCGATGAATTAAATTATACTCTTGTCAGAAAAAAAGATAATACTTTTGATATCCCCTCGATAAAGGAAAATAATAAAAAACAATCATTTTTCTTACCCAGAAATATTATAATAACCAACCTTAACTTCGCCTTTGATGACAGGATAACCGGATTTAAGAAAAAATTTGACGGTATACATCTCTCTTTATCGCTGAAAGTAAACTCCTCTATAACCCTTGAAGGAAACTGGAAGGAAAAAATCAAAGCTTCCGGCAGGTACAACTTAAAGGATAAGAATACAGAGGCTAAAATAATTTTAAAAGATATCGATATCTCAGAGCTTAAACCCTATATCAAAAATTTTGAGATTAAATCCGGGCTGATACAAAATGCTACATTTAATATATCAAAGAATAAACCTTATTTCATCGAAGGAATATTGAATGCCGAAAATTTGATTCTGATTAAAGACAGCATGGTTTTCTCCGGAGGCATTCAAATTTCACCCAAGATAACTCTTCCTCTTGTAAATCCTGTATATAAAGCAGAAATAAAAGTAAATAACGGCTCAGTTGAAAATATAGCCTCGATAGGAAGCTTGACTGACATTATATTATCCTGCCTCCTTGAAAACTCCAAACTGGAAATTATAGAAATGAGAGCAAACGCTCTTGGCAATCCTGTGACAGCCAAGGGCACAATAACCCTTCCTGAAGGAGATTATAAAATTGATATTAAATCAAATACTTCGTTAAAAAAACTCCGCCCTTTAGCAGCTAAATTGATAAACTACAATTTTTCCTCTCAAGGAAAAGAAGCCGGCGCTTCCTTTAACACTGTTTTGAATAATCTCGATCAAAACCTTAATGATGCCGATGCCTCTATTGACTGCTCGCTAAAAGGCGGCATTGCCGGCAGCAATACCGAATATAGCCTTAAATACCGGGTTGATAAAGCCTCGTACAAGCAGATTAAAAATATCGGCTCAGAAGGTTTACTTTCTAATAATGAACTTGACATAGAAAGATTGTCTTTTTCAATAATGGATTTACCCTTTCATGTTAAAGGCAAAATAAGCAACTTTAGAAGCCCGGATATTAATTTATCCTTAAACTTAGACGGCATTGAGTCAAATATCAAGGGAATTATAAGTAACCGGGCAATCGACTTTTCCCCTATTTCCGTAACCGCCGGAAATACCGAACTTAAAAGTTTGGGGCGGATTACCCTTGATGATGCTCCCTTGATTAACTTTGAGGGTTCAGGGTATGCTGATTTCGAGGATTTTCTTTTTGTTATACGAATACTCTCTGAACATTTCCCCTGGCTTAGGAAAATTAAGCCCATAGGAGACGTTAATGTAAAATTTGCGCTATCTAAAGATGCCGTGCCCGGCGGTTTGAATATAAAACTCTTTGCCCAAAGCAATTTTGTAAATTTATATAATGTAATCGCCGAAAATGCCGAACTGATACTGGCCAAAGATAAAGACGGCCTTTATATCCCCGGATTCAAAGCAAAAATATTTGACGGCGAAACCGTTATCGCCATAAGTCTCGATAAAAGCAGTGATTCAAAAACCATTAAAGTATCGGGCAGGGACTTAGAGCTTGCCAATTGCGTTAAACAACTTAAACTCAAAAATAAGAAAATGTCGGGAAAGGCTTCTTTCGAGGTATCGCTTTCCTCAAAACATAGCAATTTTACAGAATTCGACAGCCTAAAAGGCGAAGGTACCATTATGCTTAAAGAGGGTAATATATGGGAAATAGATTTACTGCGCGGCCTTGGTGAATTTATTTTTATAGGTGATTTTGAAACCATCCGTTTTAAAGAAGGCTGCAGTGATTTAATTTTCCGCGGCAAAAAAGTATTGTTTGAAAATATCCAGCTTAAATCCCCTCAGATGTCCTTAAGCGGAAACGGCAGCATATCCTTAGACGGGCATATTGATTTTGTTTTAATCCCTGATTTTAACCCTGTCCTTATGTCCAATACGGAAGGTATAAAGAAATTTATTACTGAATTTATGGGAAAAAGCGGCATGGCAATTAAAGTGCAAGGAACTATAAAAAAACCCACCTACAAAGTCATCTCTCTTTTAACCACACCCCTTAAAGGCCTGCAGAACCTGATTGAAAGCTTGATCAAATAAGCTATTCGCTGGCGGGTTTTTTAAGATGTGACGGGGTTAAATCAACAACTTCCTCAACGGATACCTCAATCAGATATTTTGGGCGGCCAAACCGGCTTTCAGGATGCAGCTGCGAACTTCTGTCTTGTTTCAGATTTTTTATAATACGCTTGGAAATGCGGTTAATTACTTTTTCTTCCCAATTCTTAATTATGCCCTTATCTATATCCTCCTCTTTAATAATGCTTGCTTTGCCTTTAAGGACATATCCGCAGAATTGATGTTCATCAACAGCCGTAATGGTTATGGTTGGATTTAACCTTAGGTTTTCGAATGTCCGGGCATTGTAGAGGTCAATAAGATACACTTTGCCCTTTTTTATATCAGCGATTCCCTTGGCTGAAGCATGAATCCTGCCATTTGCCTCCATTGTAGAAACAATAACAAAACTTTGTTTTTTAAGTAAATTAATTACATCGCCGGATAATTCATCCATTCTAAAAACTCCTTTAATGCCTGAAATAACTTTTTTTATTATAACACGGATTGCTCTTTTGGCCAATATTTACGGTATTTACGCTATGGTTGTAAAACCGGCCGATTTTAGCTATAATGATTTCTCTATGGAATTAAAACAAACTCAGAAATTAAGCCAGAAAATGGCGTTGACCCCTAAGATGAAGCAGTCGCTTTATATGCTTGCACTCCCTCTGCTTGAGTTAAAATCATACTTAGAAAACCAAGTCGAAGAAAACCCCGTTATTGAGCAGCAGCAGCCCCTTGAAGAATTAGAAGAATCGCTTTTCAGCAAAAATACAAGAGAGCTGCTTGATTTAAGCAAAAACTCCCCTATCACCGATTCACTGTTTGACGCTGACTCTTCGGGCGATGAAGATAAGAAGCAAAATTTCCGTCAAAGCTTGATAACAAAAAAACCAAGCCTTCATGAATTTCTCTTACGGCAGCTGCGCATGCATAAGCTTGATGAGATAACGTATTTGCTGGCTGAATCGATTATTTCAGACATAGATGAAAATGGCTACCTTATCTGTCCGCTTGAGGAAATTCTTGAATCTATAATTGCTAAAAATCTTTATCCGACTATAAATCTAACAATTGATGGCCTTAAAAACGCCCTTTCTCTTGTCCAATCTTTTGAACCATCAGGAATAGGTGCCAGGAATCTCAAAGAATGCCTGATTATTCAGCTAAAAACCAAAAATAAACCTAACTCTCTGGCCCATAAGATTGTGGAAAATTATCTTCTTGAGGCCTCAAAGAACAAATCTGCATTTATCGCAAAGAAACTAAAAGCACCGGTTGAAGAAGTAACTAAAGCCATAAAAGAAATTTATCATCTTAACCCTAAACCGGGGAGAACTTTTTCTCAGGAAGAACTGTCTTTAAGAAAACCTCTGGTGGCTGACATTATTATTGAGAAAATATCAGGAAAATACGAAATTCTACTAAACACGGGCTTACTTCCTAAAATAAATATAAGCGAGAACTATAAAAAAATGCTCAAGGCAAAAAACACCTGCGAGGACACAAAAAGATACTTAAACCAGAAAATAAGATCTGCGCTCTGGCTGATAAAAGCTGTCTCTCAGAGAGAAGAAACCATGCGAAAAATTGCCAAATGCATCCTCGCGATTCAAAAAGAATTTATAGAGCACGGCGACCTTTCCTATTTGAAACCTCTAACTCTTAAGGATGTAGCCGAACGCGTCGGGAGAAATGAATCAACAATAAGCCGCGTTGTAAACAGTAAATACATGCAAACGCCGGTGGGTACTTTTAAGCTTAATTTCTTCTTCAGTTCGCATTTAAAGAACGCTCAAGGCGATAAAATATCAACAGAAAGTATAAAGTCCCTTATATTTAATCTAATACAAAATGAACAGCCTCAAGCAGCACTGAAAGACAGTGTTATGAGTCAAATCTTAAACCGCCAGGGCATAAGAATTGCCCGCAGAACCGTGGCTAAATACAGAGAAGAACTTAAAATCCCTCCTTATCATCTCCGTAATAAGAAACAGGAATGATTCAAGACCACAGCACAAAAATATAAATTAAAAACCAAAAATAAGAAATAAAACGCGCCCCGCATCACGCAATCCGGAAATTCCATCTGTGTAATCAGGGCCTAATCTGTGTAATCATTTAAAAGAAATTTATATTTGCTTTGATAACGCTTATTTTGTAGAATAGTAACCATGAAACTTCATAAACCTTTTCTGATATTTCTTTTATTAGTTGCTCTTTGCGCTGTTGTTTATGCGCCGTCCTTAAAAAACGGATTTATCTGGGATGATGACCAGTATGTTTATAAAAACAAAGCCGTCCAAATGGACAAACAGGGGCTTAAATTCATATGGTTTAGCTATGCTATGCCCCAATATTATCCTATTGTATTCAGCTCATTCTGGATTGAGCATAAGCTCTGGGGGCTTAACCCTTTTGGGTACCATTTAGTCAATCTCCTCCTTCATATTATAAACACCTTATTGTTGTTCTGTTTAGTTAAGAAATTATCCCCCCGCCTGGCCCTGTTAACTGCTCTTCTTTTTGCCGTGCACCCTATCCAGGTAGAAACAGTTGCCTGGGTAACAGAAAGGAAAAATTTACTCGCTCTGTTATTTTTCCTTTTAAGCACACTTTCTTATCTGAGCTTTTACTCTAACAGAAAAAAACGCCTCTATTTGCTTACTATGCTGTTTTTTGTCTTTGCGCTTCTTAGTAAATCAATTTCGGTATGCTTTGCGGCAGTGCCGATTATTTATATTTGGTGGAAAAAGGGCAAAATTAGTCTGCGCAATACCTTGCACTCAATCCCCTTGCTTTCTATCGGCCTTACTGCCGCAGTAAACACAATTTACCTTGAACTTCATCGAGTAGGCGCCCAAGGCTATGAATGGAATTTATCGTTTTTAGACCGTTTTGTTCTCTCAGGAAGAATTCTTATCTTTTATATTTATAAACTCCTTAATCCCTTTAGCACTTTTGTTTTTATCTATCCAAGATGGCCGGTTGATTCCGGGATTTGGTGGCAATGGATTTTTCCCTTAATCTCTTTAACTATATTATTTTCCTTCTTCTATTTTCGCCGCCGCGCTGGAAGAGGCGCTTTTTCTCTCTTTAGCTTCTACATAATCTCAATCTTTCCCGCGCTAGGCTATCTTAACGTATATCCCATGAGATTTTCTTTCGTTGCAGATCACTTCAGTTATCTATCAACCCCCTGCCTCTTTCTTCTTCTTTGCGCAACCGCAGATACTTTGTTTAAAAAATTAAAAGAAAAACTGCCCCTACTCGGGAGTAAGACTGCAGCTACAAGCATAAAAGCGGCATTTTCTATACTAATAGTCCTTTTGTGTATAAAAAACTTAAACCTTATCCCCGCATACAAAAGCCCAGCAAGCCTCTGGAATGACGTAATTAAGAAAAATCCTGATGCCTGGATTGCCTATAATAATCTCGGGGTTATATACAAAGAGCAGGAAATGCATAAAGAGAGCATCCCGCTTTATAAAAAAGCTATTAAGTTAAAAGATGATTACACCGAAGCCTATAACAATCTGGGGGTTGCCTACACTGCGCTAAAAGACTACACAAAGGCAATTCCTCTTTATCAAAAAACAATCGAGTTAGACCCTAAATTTCCTTATACATATAATAATTTGGCCGAAATCTATAAATCACTTGGAAGAATCCAAGAAGCTATCCCTTTATATAAGAAAGCTATCGAGCTAAGGCCAGACTATGCTGAAGCCTTCAACAATATGGGAGAAAGCTATTACAAATTAAAAAGATACAAGGAAGCTATACCTTTATATGAGAAAGCGATAAATATTAACCCTGAATTTGCCTTTGCGTATAATAATCTTGCTGTCGCATTTAAGGCAACCGGCAAAATCAACGAGGCTATTTTATCTTTTAATAAGGCGATTGCTATTAATCCCGGCTACCCGGAAGCGTATTATAATCTTGCAAATACGTATTTACTTATTAATCAGCCTGAGAAAGCAGTGCCCTTATACAATAAAGCGATTGAGATTAACCCCGGCCTTACCGAAGCCTATTATAATCTTGGCAATGTTTTCTCTATTCTGGAAAATAACGAAAAAGCTATACTGATGTATAATAAGACCATTGAGCTCAACCCAGACCAGCCCGAGGCTTATTACAATGTTGCAAACGCCTACAGCGCGCTGGGAAAATACAAAGAATCTATACCTTTATTTAAGAAAGCTATCGAGCTTAAAAGCGGTTATTTAGAAGCATATAACAATCTCGCAATTGCCTATAACGCAACCGGCGACTCAAAAGAATCAATTAATATTTATAAACAAATCATCAAGGTAAAACCCGATAATGCCGTTGCACATATGAATCTTGCCCTAATCTATATAAACCTGAAACAATACGAACAGGCATCTCCTTATTACGCTAAGGCTATTGAACTTGGATATGAAAGCAAGCCGGAGCTTGAAAAACTCCTTGCTCCTTACCGCTGATTCAGAGCCCCTGTTTCCATATTTCTCCCTGTTTCCGTGCTTCCTTACCCATTCCGTGCTTCCATGGTTGCAATTGGAACCATTTTCACCAAAACAGCATAAAACCCGAAAATCGCCTTGACATTTGAGCAAGGAAAATGGTATAAATAGAGTGACGGTAAAAAATGCTCTTTAAAAATTTGGTTTGTTTATCTCTAAAGCGACAATAGCAAAACCGGTTAAAACCGGCGGCGCAAAGCTCTAGAGCCTAAAAGCCTAAAGAA
>JBDRDJ010000009.1:0-2253 GCA_043820815.1 Candidatus Omnitrophota bacterium | reverse complement strand
GTGTGTACCCCTTCGAAATCCTTGCGGGGTATATAGGCCGGCTCGGGAGAAGTTTTCTCAAAATGGAAACCGTCTTTAGAGGACGCATGGCCAAAGCAGGATATTCCGCCCCTTCCCACTGCCCTATAAAGCAAATGAACTTTACCGTCATCATATAGCGCGGCCGGATTAAAAGTGGCTTCTGATTCCCACTCGCTGGCCGGGTTCGGAACGATGATAGGATTTTTGTAGAATCTTTTAAGATTAGCGAAGGTTTTCCTGGCCCTGACAGAAGGGAACGGCTGAGGTAAATTAACTGTAAAAACTTCGCCTTTTTTAGAAGCGTAGTAAAGATAAACTTGTTCCTTTTGAAAAGCCGCGCCCAGCGGACATAGGACATTGCTTCCGGCGGGAAGCAACTCTTCCCAAAGAGGCGCCTCGGAACGCCAGATCAACTCATCCGGATCGGACAGCGAAAACAAAGCGCTGCCGACCTGTAAAAGTTGCGTATTGCCGACGTGCCTATATGAAGCGTCGTATATAACCAATAGCCCGTGCGCAGTAAGAGAAACCCCCAGGACAGTCAGTGGGGCATGATCAAAAAAGCTGCTTCTTGGCCTAAGGCACATGATATCCGACGCCTTCCATTTCTTTAAATCTTTTGAGGTCGTTGTTTTAATGTAGTTTTCGGCCAGATAGACAAGGTATTTACCGTTATTTTTATAATTAGGCGCCAAGAGGCCCTTTTTTTGCCCTGCGGCTATTTTCCCTGTAACTGTAAAACGCTTCAGATCCTTCGAAATCGCTCCTTCAAGGATATTCGAGACGCCATCCTTCCAGACAAAAGTCATAAAGTAACCTTCGTCATAAGGGACAATATGTATGTTATCTATCTTTTCTATATTTATTTTCTGTTTTGTTTTTGAGACAACCTCAAATTTGTCTTTGCGCCAGGAAAAACTGGAGTTTGTCTTTCCGGTTGCGAAACATATTGTGACTTCTCCCCGCTTAGTCCCCTTGCACAAAATAGCTATCTTGCCCTTAACAGTCACAAGCCCCAGCGGCAATATTGTTTTATTTAGTTTAGTTTTTTTAATTATTTTCTTTTTCATCTGACCCTCACTTTTTTCTAAAATTGGGTTTTATTTCTATATTTATCTTTCGGCTATATAAAATACAAAAGGCCAACCCGCCACACTTGACAAGTCAATACTTCTTTGTCAAGCCACCGACCTGACCATTAACTTTTCTTCACATATTATCCCGCTAGTTCATCTCCAGCAGGTAAAATGTTGGCTGATGACACAATACTACACAATGGATAAAAAAGCAAGAAAAAACAGCATAAATCTTCATTCATAAAATTTATTAAAAGTCTCCCTTTTTTAGCGGGGGTTCATTCAAACTGGCTCGGAGAAGAGTGGGGTCAGTGTAAAGTGTAAAGGGTATGGATAAGCTTAACTGGGTGGCGAAGTCAGGTGTAGCTGCAGCCTTTACTGGAATTATGTTCTTTTAATCGACGAGAAATATCAGTGGTAGATCCAGTGTATAATGTGTTGTCTTTACAACAGAGGCTATAGACGTACCACATATTATGTTGTTGTGGCCCTTCGACGCGCGCCCCGAGCATTAGTCGAATGGGCTTGCTCAGGGCCATGGTGAGCAACATCTATCAGCAACATTTTGGTAATATTCCTTATAAATCTTAAACAAGCCAATCTCTTTCTTTAAATAATCGATTATAAATCCGTCTATTCTCTTCCAGATATAAGAAACAAATTTAACGGGGTTAGGATTCCCTTTCTTATCGCAGTAATCAAGATCATAGCTTTCAATCTTCTTATAGACTATCAAAATAGCTTCTTCGAGTAAATCCTCACCAAATCGTTTGATAAATTCTGGAAATACTATTTTGTGGATTCGAAAAATCAAAAAGCCAATATGACGAAGAACGAGTTCATCCTTACTTTTCTTTGAGCCCTTTTTGGCCTTTAGAATCAGCTGTCTTTCTTCGAATAAGGTAATTTTTGAGTATCTTTGCGTAAGGGAGCAGTAAGTTTTCACATGCCTATTAGAATTCATTCTAAGATTTCTTTTCTTGAATAAGGCGATTATGGCTGGGCTCTTTAATAATTGAAAAGAGCTCTTTATCTATATTTTTGTACGCTATTTGATAAATGAAGGGACAAGATGCGCATAATAATGAGGGGTGAATATTATTTTTTTACCGCAATAACTAACTTCATGGGTTAAATCGTCATTCAGGACAATTGC